>JAJAYZ010000034.1 GCA_027118455.1 Actinomycetes bacterium | reverse complement strand
CAGCAGAGCCGGCGCCAGCAGAGCCGGCCCCAGCAGAGCCGGCCCCAGCAGAGCCGGCCCCAGCAGAGCCGGCCCCAGCAGAGCCGGCCCCAGCAGAGCCGGCCCCAGCAGAGCCGGCCCCAGCAGAGTCGGCCCCAGCTGAGCCGGCGGCAGCCGACGCACCAGCCGAAGCCACCGCTGACGCGCCTGCCGAGACCCCGCCGAGCGAATGATCGAGCAGGCACTGGGCCACTTGGTCCGTGGCATCGTTGACCACCCTGACGACGTCCAGGTGCAACTCCGTGAGCAGCGTCGCGGCGGCCGCCTCTACGAGGTCCGGGTTCACCCCGACGACCTCGGCAGAGTGATCGGTCGTGGCGGCCGTACCGCGTCGTCGGTGCGAACCATTGTTGACGCCTTGGCCCGACGCCGGTGCCGCGTCGACTTCATGGACTCCGCGGGATCCCGCTGAGGTTGCTCACTGATCGTGACCACTGAGAGGCGCTGAGCCGGTGCAGGTCGTCGTCGGTCGGATCGGACGCCCGCACGGCGTCCGAGGTGACGTGAACGTCGAGTCACGCACCGATGAGCCTGATCGGCGTTTCGCCCAGGGAACGGTGTTGGGCACCGAGAACGCCGCCTACCCTCAGTTGACCGTTGAGAGCTATCGCTGGCACAGCGGTCGGCTGCTCGTGCACTTTGCCGAAGTCAGCGACCGCACAGACGTCGAGGCATTGCGCGGTGTGTTGCTCTCCACCGACGTCGACCCTGGGGAGGATCCCAGCGATCCCGATGAGTTCTACGACCACCAGCTCGTCGGCCTTACGGTCGTCGACCAAAGCGGCGCCACCCTGGGCAGCGTCAGCGAGGTCCTCCACGGCGCTCAGGACCTGCTCGTCGTCGTACGGATCGATGGCCGGCACGTCATGGTTCCGTTCGTCGCGGCGCTGGTGCCCGAAGTCGATGTGGCTAGCGGTCGCCTCGTCGTCGACCCCCCGGACGGCCTGCTCGACCTGACGGTCGACTGATGGGTGTGTTCGTCGACGTCGTCACGATCTTCCCCTCCTACTTCGAAGTTCTCGATCTATCGCTGCTCGGCAAGGCGCGCCGCGACGGTGCGCTCGAGCTCACGGTGCACGACCTGCGCGACTTCACCAACGACCGGCACCGCACGGTCGATGAAACCCCCTACGGCGGCGGACCGGGAATGCTGATGCAGCCCGGGCCCTGGGGGGCAGCGCTTGATCACGTCAGAGCGTCTCGCGGCGCCGACGACCCGCTGCTGGTGGTCCCGAGTCCGGCAGGCGAGAGGTTCACCCAGCGGCTAGCCGAGGCCTGGGCGGCTGAGAACTGGTTGGTCTTCGCCTGCGGACGCTATGAAGGCATCGACACCAGGGTCGCTGAGGATGCCGCTGCTCGGTTCCGCGTCCGTGAGGTCTCGCTCGGCGACTACGTGCTCAACGGGGGTGAGGTGGCCGCATTGGCAGTGATCGAGGCCGTTGGTCGCCTGTTGCCTGGTGTCGTCGGGAACGAGGACTCACTCACCGACGAGTCCCATGTCGACGGCCTTCTGGAGGCTCCGGCCTACACCAAACCTGCTGGCTGGCGGGGTCGTGCCGTCCCAGAGGTCCTGCTCTCGGGCCATCACGGTGCCATCGCCCGGTGGCGGCGGGATGCCTCGCTCCGACGTACCGCCGGTGTACGACCTGATCTCATCGAGCACCTCGAGCCGGGCCAACTCGACGCCAGAGACCTCGAAGTACTCCGCGAGAGCGGGTGGACCGTTGCGGACGGTCGATTTCGGCCCACCCCTGGGCCTGTGGCAGACTAAGTAAGCCGTTCGTCGCGTGCCGTTCCTGCCACAGGGGGCACCGCGCGCCGTTGGCGTCCTGTTTATCCCGTGATGCGCACGGCGTCCGCCGCCGTCGCTGACCCACGCTCGGTTGACCTGTGGCAGCCGAAGGAGAGCCCCATGCACAAGCTCGACTCCCTCGACGCAGCCTCGCTGCGCAGCGACGTCCCCGCGTTCCGCCCCGGCGACACCCTCAAGGTTCACGTGCGGGTCATCGAGGGAAACAAGAGTCGTGTCCAGATCTTCCAGGGCGTCGTCATCCGACGCTCAGGCGGTGGGGTTCGTGAGACCTTCACCGTCCGCAAGGTGAGCTACGGCGTCGGCGTCGAGCGCACCTTCCCGGTGCACTCTCCGGTGATCGAGCAGATCGAGGTGCTCACCCGCGGCGCGGTCCGCCGGGCCAAGCTCTACTACCTGCGCGACCTACGCGGCAAAGCAGCAAAGATCAAGGAGCGCCGCGAGGCGTCCAGCGGCCAGTGACGGCTGACGCAGCGCAGCCTCCAGCAGCGCAGCCTCCGGTGGACGTGGAGGACCCGCCTCCTATGAAGGAGAAGCGGCCAACGTCGTTCTGGCGCGAGCTGCCGATCCTGGTCGTCATCGCGCTGGGCTTGGCCTTCTTGCTCAAGACGTTTCTGATCCAGGCTTTCTACATTCCCTCCGGGTCGATGGAGAACACTCTCCAGGTCGGCGACCGGGTGATGGTCAACAAGCTGGCGTACGACCTGGGCGACATTCAGCGTGGCGACGTCATCGTGTTCAACGGTGTCGACTCCTGGGATCCAGAGATCCAGGTTGCTGAACCCGGCAACCTGGTCACCCGAGCTCTGCAGTCGGTGGCTGGCGCCTTCGGGTTCGCCAGCCCCAACGAGAAGGACTACATCAAGCGCGTCATTGGACTGCCTGGTGACCGAGTCAAGTGCTGCGACAAAGAGGGCAGGATCACTGTCAACAGTGTTCCCATCGATGAGCCCTACCTGTTCGCAGGAAACGAGCCGTCGAACGACCCCTTCGACATTCGGGTCCCTGATGATCGCGTATGGGTGATGGGCGACCACCGCGCAGCGTCCGCGGACTCTCGGGCCCACATTGGCGACCCCGGTGGGGGCGCTATTCCGATCGACAGCGTTGTTGGTCGCGCCTTCGTGATCATCTGGCCCTTCTCCGACACTGGCTTTCTCACGCGCCCCGACACGATCGACAACGATGCCATCGATGCGGCTCAGACCGATGAGCCGATCGGCAAAGAGTCCAGTTCTGAGTAGCCGTAACGAATCGTCTCGACGTGACGCTTCCCCGCGATTCGCAAGGACCCGCATCTGCTCTGCACCGTAGGCTGAGCCTCGAGCCTCGGCGCGGCAGAACTCGGGAGATCACATGGCAAAGCCCGGTACCCACAGTGGTGCCTCGTCCAGGCGTCGAACGCCCTGGTTTGTTGAGTTGGCGCTCATCATCGTCGTCGCGTTAGCGGTGTCGGCCTTCATTCGGGCGTTCGTGGCGCAAGCGTTCTTCATCCCGTCAGGCTCGATGGAGCAGACGCTGGAGGAGGACGACTGGATCGTGGTCAGCAAACTGAGCACCAACTTCGGGACCATTGACCGCGGTGAGGTCGTTGTCTTCAGTGACCCGGGCACCTGGCTCCCCAACGTCCAGACGTCGTCCAACCTCGTTCGCCAAGCGCTGGAGTTCGTCGGTGTCGCGCCCGATCCTGCCGAGGGAGATCTGGTCAAGCGTGTCATCGGAGTGGGTGGTGACACGGTCGCCTGCTGCAACCCCAAGGGCCAGGTCACAGTGAACGGCACCGCGGTGGTCGAGAACTACCTCTACCCGGGCAACAGCCCTGAAGATGCACCGCAGGGGTGCTCGGGGGAGTTTAAGACGTCGGTTCCGGCCGGCTACCTGTTCGTGATGGGTGACCACCGCTCCGTCTCAGAGGACTCTCGTTGCCATGACGGGATCGAGAAGTTCGTCCCCGAAGACAACCTTCAAGGACGGACGGTTGCGGTGATCTGGCCCATCGATCATTGGTCGTTGGTGAGCATCCCATCGGCTTTCGACGACGTCTCCTAACGTCGAGAAGACTCAAGTCTTGAGACGACTCCAGCGTCGAGGGGTCGGGGGGCCCTGGCCGCTCGTCGTGGTCGATAGTCTGGAGACTGTGTCCACGGTGTCCCCCGTTCGTCGGTCATCGGCGCGAGTCGTGCTGGTGGATGCTGACAATCGCGTCCTGCTTCTTCGTGGCGGTGACCCCAAACGCCCAGGTCCGGCCGTCTGGCACACGCCTGGTGGCGGCATCGATCCAGGCGAGACCGCTGAGCATGCGGCGATGCGAGAGTTGTCCGAGGAGGTCGGTCTCCAGATCACCGACGTGGGACCCCTGGTGTGGACGCGACGCTTTCAGTTCTCGTTCGACGGCGTCGGCTACGACCAGGACGAGGTCTTCTACCTGGTCCGCGTCCACACCCACGCCGTCGACGACTCGGGCCAGACCCCGCTCGAGCGCCGGTACCTGTCGGGGCATCGTTGGTTCACCGTGGCTGAGTTGAGGTCATTCGGCGAGTTGGTTGCGCCGCCGGATCTGGCTGACCAGCTGCACCTGCTACTCCGCGACGGTCCGCCGAGCGCGCCGATCGAAGTCGGCCCGGCGGTGATGCCATGACCGCCCGTCCTTCGCTGCGGCGGGAGAAGGCGATGTTGCGCGAGGGCGTCCGGTACTTGGCCGGCTGCGACGAGGTTGGTCGCGGAGCACTGGCCGGGCCGGTTTCGGTGGGCGTCGTGGTGATCGATCCTGATGTTGCTCGGGTGCCCCGAGGTCTGGCGGACAGCAAGCTCTTGAGTCCGGCGCGGCGCGAGGCGCTCGTCCCCGCGATCAACCGATGGGTACGCGCCAGCGCTGTCGGGCATGCTGCGCCCGAGGAGATCGATGCGTGGGGCCTGACGTGCGCCCTGCGGCTGGCGGGGCTTCGGGCGCTGGCCGCCCTCAAGATCCCGCCCGACGTCCTGCTGCTCGATGGGTCCTTCGACTGGCTGACACCGCCGGCAACCGCGCATGCAGACGATGAGCCTGGGCTTTGGGACCTGGGGGAAACCGAAGGTGTCATCACCCCGCCTTGGCCAGTGCTGCATGTCCCACCAGTGGTCACCCAGGTGAAGGCTGACCTCTCGTGCGCTTCGGTGGCGGCAGCGAGCGTGCTCGCCAAGACGACCCGGGACTCGATGATGGTCGACCTCGCCGCAACGCATCCGCATTTCGGGTGGGACGAGAACAAGGGCTACGCATCCGACCGTCACCGCAACCAGTTGCGCGTGCACGGGCCGTGTGAGCACCATCGCCGCAGTTGGCGGCTGGGAGTCGACGATGCCGCAGGTAGGGTCCGCTCATGATGCCGGCGATTCATGAGTACGAGGGTGTTCGCGCAGCAGTTCAGGCGTACGCCGACGCATGCGCATTGGCAGACGCCGAAGCCTTGCGTGCCGCGCTACACCCCAGATGGACGATGTACGGCATCGATGAGCTTTCGGTCGAGACAGCCACCGGTGCTGACGATTTTGTTGACTGGGTCGATGGTCAGGTGCCACCGACCGGGTACCGAGCCACGATCACGAACATCGACATTGCTGGTGACGCCGCGAAAGCGACCTTGGTCGAAGAGAAGTACTACGACATCGACTACGTCATCTACTTCACTCTCGTCCGCTACGACGGGGCATGGTCCATCACGACCAAGACCTTCAGCCAGGTGCCACCAAAGGAGCGGTGACGGGGTGCCGTGGTGGTGCCATACTTCGTGCTATGACACCTATCGCCCGACTTGCCTGGACGGCCGTCGACTGCCGTGATCCGCGTGTGCTCGGCGAGTTCTACTCCGTAATCACCGGTTGGCCGATCGACGAGAGTGCATCGGACGGCGACTGGGTGGCACTGACCAGTGATGTCGGGGCCACCCTGGGATTCCAGCGCGTCGACGACTACCAGCCTCCGCAGTGGCCGGGCCAGGAGCACCCCCAGCAGGAACATCTGGACTTCGAGGTCGACGACCTCGAAGCAGGTGAGGCTGCGGTGCAGGCAATCGGTGCCCGTAAGCACTCGGTACAGCCAGGCACCCTCTTCCGGGTCTACCTCGACCCGGAGGACCACCCCTTCTGCCTCATCTTGCCCGGCGGGTAGGGACGCCAGTCGACGCGTCAGTATCACCAATGCGTCTGCGGAAGGGGTGCGGCGAACCGATGAGCACTGAAGACCTGGAGCGGTACGAAGCCGAGCTCGAGCTAGCGCTCTACCGCGAGTACCGCGATGTCGTATCGCTCTTCAAGTACGTCGTGGAGACCGACCGTCGTTTCTACCTGGCCAACTCCGTCGACGTGCAGGTCAGGCCCGTCGAAGGCTCCGATGCCTACATCGAAGTGCGTCTGAAGGACGCTTGGGTATGGGACCTCTACCGGCCGACGCGCTTCATTCGCGAGGTGCGGGTGCTGACGTTCAAGGACGTCAACGTCGAAGAGACCGTGCCGTCAGAGTTCGACCCAGGGACGATTCCTCCAGCATGACCTGACGTCGACTGCTCCATCCACAGCGAGCGGGTTGCCCACTTCTCCCCAGTGCGCGGGCAAAATCGAACAGCAGGTGATGTTGGCGACCACCCTTCCTGGGATGGAGGTGGTGCTCATGCGTGCGAAAGACGCACGGGGCCGACTCGGGGAAGAGCTCGCGGCAGCTCACCTGATCGCCCAAGGCCTGATCGTGCTCGACCGCAACTGGCGGTGCGACGTCGGCGAGGTAGACATTGTTGCAAGGGACGGTGACTCGCTGGTGATCTGCGAGGTAAAGACGCGGAGCAGTCTGCGGTTCGGCAGCCCGCTCGAGGCAGTGACAACGGCGAAGGCTGCCCGGCTCCGTCGGCTGGCCGCGTGTTGGGTGCGCGATCACGACGTTCACCCGCAGCAGATCCGCATCGACCTGGTGGGGATCGTGCTCGGCGACGGTGACCCGGAGATCGAACATGTTCGTGGGGCGGTTGGGTGAGCACCGCGAGCGCGTACACGGTGACGTTGACCGGGGTTGAGGGAACCCTGGTGCGTGTTGAGGTCGATGCCAGTCCGGGGGTGCCCGGCCTGACCTTGGTGGGGCTTCCCGACACAGCCGTCCGCGAGGCCCGCGATCGCGTGCGGGCGGCGATCACCAACAGCGGCGCCAACTGGAAGTCGTGCAAGGTGACGGCGAGCCTGTCGCCGGCATCGGTGCGCAAACGGGGGAGCGGGTTCGACCTCGCGCTCGCCTGTGCCTGCTTGGCCGCCTTCGAGGTGGTGCCCCCAAGATCTACCGAGGAGTGGGTGCTGATCGCCGAACTCGGTCTCGACGGCGCCGTCCGGCCGGTCCGCGGGGTGCTCCCCATGGTGCTGGCTTCGGTTGCTGCTGGCCGTCACCGGCTGATGGTGGCCGAACGCTCTGGGGGCGAGGCGGCGCTCGTACCGGGTGCTGAGATCGCTGTTGCGGCGGATCTGTTCGAAGTGGTTGAGGTTCTGCGCGGCGTCCGGGAGCCCCGTTGGGCCGAGGCGGTTTCTCCTGACGCGGTGCCACTGGACGGCCCCGACCTTGAAGACGTCAATGGGCAGGCGACGCCGCGTCTGGCGGTGGAGGTGGCGGCTGCTGGTGGTCACCACCTGCTGCTCCATGGCGCCCCTGGTGCCGGCAAGAGTCTGCTTGCAGAGCGGCTGCCCAGCCTGCTTCCGCCGCTCACCGAGCAGCAGGTTCTTGAGGTGACAGCCATCCACTCGGTCGCTGGAGCCCTGCGACCCGAACGCCCCATGGTGGTGCGGCCCCCTTATCAGGCACCGCACCACACGGCGTCAGCAGCGGCGCTCGTTGGGGGCGGCGTTGGTGTAGCGCGGCCCGGCGCCGTCAGCCTCGCGCACCGCGGTGTCCTCTTTCTCGACGAGGCGCCGGAGTTTAGCCGGGTCGTGCTCGACACGCTTCGGCAGCCGATGGAGCGAGGTGAGGTCGAGCTGGCACGCGGCGATGCGACGGTGACTTACCCGGCTCGATTCCAGCTCGTGTTGGCTGCCAACCCGTGCCCGTGCGGACGAGGGGGCGGCCGTGGGCTCGACTGCGTGTGCACACCAGACCAGAAGCGGCGGTACGCCGCCCGAATGAGCGGCCCGCTGCTTGACCGGGTCGACCTGCAGGTTCCCGTGCTTCCGGTCACCAGGGCCGAGCTCGTCGAAGGCAGAGGTGGTGAGCCGAGCGCGGTCGTGCGCGAGCGCGTGCTCGTCGCTCGGGAACGAGCCAGTCGACGGTTCGCAGGAAAGCCTTGGGCCACGAACGCCGAGGTTCCTGGCCCGGCGCTGCGCTCGACCCACCAGGTGCACAGGGGTGGCGCGGCTGTCGTGCTCGATGAAGTCGGTCGTGGTCGGCTGACCGGCCGTGGTGTCGATCGGGTGCTCCGTGTTGCTTGGACGCTGGCCGACCTCGGCGGCCTCGACCAGCCCGGTGCCGCGGAGGTTTCCGCAGCCGTGGTGCTGCGCGGAGGAGGGGTGCCGTGGGCGGCGTAGATGACGAGCGGGCTGCGCGGCTGAGGCTCTCACAGCTTGTCGAACCTGGGGACGAACGCCTCGGGGCCGAGCTGGCGAAGAGCTCGGGCAGCGAGGTACTGGCGCGGATCGAGGCCAACGACCGGACGCTGCGCGGGGTCGAGCACTACCGGGCTAGGCTCTCCCTACCCCTGATCGACCAAGGCGAAGCCTTCTCGGCTCACGGTGGGCGTTACCTCGTTCCCGGGGACGGTGAGTGGCCGACCCAGCTCATGGCACTGGGCGCTGCCGCTCCTTGGGGTTTGTTCGTCGTCGGTGGCGAGCTGCGCGCTGCGGCCGCACGTTCGGTGGCCGTCGTTGGTGCCAGAGCCGCGACGCAGTACGGGGTGCACGTCGCCAGCGAACTGGCCACCGACCTCGCGGCCCGAGGATGGGCGGTGGTCTCGGGCGGGGCGTACGGCATCGACGCAGCCGCCCATCGGGGTGCCCTTGCATCGGGAGGCGTCACGATCGCCGCCCTGGCCTTCGGTGCTGACGTTGCCTACCCGCGGGGTCATGTCAGCCTCTTTGCCCGGCTCCGTGACGATGGTGGGGTACTCGTCTCGGAATTCCCGCCGGGTACCACGCCGACCAAGCCCCGATTCCTGCTGCGCAACAGAATCATCGCGGCACTCACCCGCGGCACCGTCGTTGTTGAGGCGGCTCATCGCTCGGGGGCGCTCAACACCGCAGCCGCGGCCCGCCGGCTCGGCCGTCCAGTCTTGGTCGTACCTGGTCCGATCACCTCAGCGCTCTCTGCTGGTTGTCACCGCCTGGCACGTGGCGACGAGCCGGCCCGCATCGTCACCGACGCGTCGGAGGTGATCGAGGAGGTCGGGTTGATCGGTGAGCTCGCCGATCGGCCCGACCCGCTGGGCCGAGTCAGAGACGCTCTTGACCCAACGTCATTAAGGGTGCTGGAGGGGATGCCGGCCGAAACTGCCATAAGCAGCGCCGATCTGGCTGTTCGAGCAGGGGTGGACGCCGCGGCGACCGGCGGCATCGTGTTGCGGCTGGTGGTTGCCGGGCTGGTTCGTGAGGTCCCTTCCGGATTCGTCCGTGTCCCCGGTGCGGCCGACACCGTTCTTCGGCGCCGTTCCGCGGAGTGAGGGCTGGGGCTGGACGGCGCGGGGGCTTGCCTCAGGCACAGGCGTCACGCACCGTTGAGCAGTGTCCGAGCAGCCAGCAGTGTCCGAGCAGCCAGCAGTGTCCGAGCAGCCAGCAGTGTCCGACCAGCCAGCAGTTCCTGCGCGGCCTGCAGTTGCGGAGCAGGAATTGCCAGGTGAGCTAGCCGAGGCTGCTGAGGCTTTCGATCGTCATCTGCGATCTGAGCTGGGGTTGTCGCCTCGCTCGGTGCGGGCCTACCGCACCGACATCGCCGGTCTGCTCGAACATGTCAGCCGCCGTGGCCGCACCTCGGTTGGGCAGCTGGATCTTGCCGATCTGCGCAGCTGGCTGGCGCTTCAGCAGACTACCGGCCGTGCGCGCAGCACTATCGCGCGCAAGGCGTCCGCTGCCCGCACGTTCACCCGGTGGGTGGAACGCAGTGGCAGGGGAGACCGCGACGCCGGCGCTCGCTTGGCGCGTCCCAAGGCGCTTCAAACGCTTCCCCAGGTGTTGGGAGCAAGCCAGGTCATCGACCTGCTCGACTCAGCTGCTGAGCGAGCGGCGGAAGGACAAGATCCGGTTGGTCCACGAGATGTCGCCATTCTCGAGCTGCTCTATGCGACCGGCGTTCGGGTCAGCGAGCTGTGTGGTCTCGACATCGACGACATTGACGATGGGCGGCGCACGGTTCGGGTCTTCGGGAAGGGGGCCAAAGAACGTACCGTGCCCTACGGGGCCCCAGCCCAGAAAGCCATCGACTGGTGGCTTTCCGGCCCGCGATCGGCCCTGGCTCGCCCCGGAAGTGGGCCGGCTCTTTTCCTGGGACGGAGGGGGCTTCGAATCGACCAGCGGGCAGTTCGTACCCTGGTACACGAGCACCTGGCATCGGTCGAGGACGCACCCGATCTCGGCCCGCATGGACTGCGGCACACCGCGGCCACGCATCTGCTCGAGGGCGGCGCCGACCTGCGCTCCGTCCAGGAGCTGTTGGGGCACGCTACGCTCGCGACCACCCAGATCTACACCCATGTCTCTGTTGACCGACTGAAGAGGGCGTATGACCAAGCGCACCCCCGCGCCTGAACCGGACGCACCCGCGTCCCGGGCGTCCTCTGGGCGGCCAAGTACCCAGAAGAGTGCCGCCAAGGCGCCAGCGAAGTCTGCTGCCAAGCGGACGCCTGCCAAGAAGGCTGCGGCAGAAAAGCCGGCGGCCGCCAAGTCAACGGCGAAGCCAAAGACTGAGCCTGCGGCCAAGAAGGCGACATCGGCTCCACGGACCAAGTCGAAGGCAACAGCAGCTAAGGCCGCAGCGGCCATCGCAGACGCCGAGGCTTTCGACGCCATGGATGAGGTCACGGCCGCAGAAGCAGCGCTCCAACAGTTGTGGCGCGATTTCAAGAAGACCGGCGAACAGCCCCTTCGCGAGCGGCTGATCCTGCACTACTCGCCCTTGGTAAAGTACGTCGCCGGTCGGGTGGGAGTGGGTCTGCCTCCCAACATCGAACAGGCCGACCTCGTCTCATACGGCATCTTCGGCCTCATTGACGCCATCGAGAAGTTCGACCTCGAACGCGCCATCAAGTTCGAGACGTATGCCATCAGCCGGATCCGTGGCGCGATCATCGACGAGCTTCGGTCCATCGACTGGATCCCGCGGTCAGTGCGCTACAAGGCCCGTGAGGTTGAACGGGCCTACGCAACACTTGAGGCCAAGTTGCACCGCACGCCCACTGAGCCCGAGGTCGCCGCAGAGATGGAGATCACGCTCGACGAGCTGCACACCATCTTCAGCCGCGTCTCGTTCGTCAACGTTGTCGCGCTCGACGAACTGCTCAACGTCGGTGGTGAGAAGGGCGACAAGCTCAGTCTCGTCGACACGCTCGAGGACACCAAGGCTGAAGACCCGGTGGCCGCCTTCGAGTCAGAGGAGACCAAGTACCTGTTGGCCAAGGCGATCAACCACCTCCCCGAGCGGGAGAAGATCGTGGTCACGCTCTACTACTACGAGGGGCTCACCCTGGCCGAGATCGGCCAGGTGCTCGGAGTCACCGAGAGCCGCATCTGCCAGATGCACACCAAAGCGGTGCTGCAACTGCGCGGACACCTCGCCGACGCGCCCGACTGACCCCGAGCGTCGCAATACCTTGGCCGTCAGTGTCGCGTCGAATTGACCGCGATCAAGCTCATCTAGGTGTCGCGTTGCCCGTCCCACTGGTTCGCATCGACTAGGCTCATGCCTGAACCCTCCAGACCGCTTCGTACGCCTGGTTCGGTCCAGTAGGTGAAGGAGCGGGGCCCAGTGAGCTTGTCAGCCGCCCACGCATGGCCATCGCCCTCCTTGAACGTGAAGGCAAAGCAGCCACCTGCGACCAGGGGGTCGCGCACTCTGGGGATCAGGTCGGCAAACTGCTGACGGTCCAGGTGCACCAGCACGGCGTTGGCGATGATCGCAGCGTGCGGGCCACCCAGATCTCCGGTGCGGACATCGAGGGGTCGGGCGTCGTGCCCGTTCGCGCCAAGCCTGTCGACAAAGGCCCGCGCTCCATCAGTTCGATGCACGACGACCCCCTGGGCTTGGAGGTACTCGGCATCCCACCCCGGCCCACTGCCGATCTCGAGCACGCTGGAACCGTTCGTCGCCAGCACTCGGCTGGCCACCTTGTCGAGATAGCGCTCCATGGCGGGGCCGGGGCGCACGCATACAGCGACATAGCGATGGGGCTCCCTCTCATACGCGGCGAGCGTCAGGTCACCGACACCGCTCAGGCTGCGATCATCGCAGCCAACCGCTACCAGCGGGCAGAAGCACCACCTCGCGCCCCATCAGAGTCAACGGATCCACATACTCGTTGCCGAGCCGGGCGCCCCAGTGCAAGCAGGTGCTGATGGGGCAGTGCATGCCAACGGCCAACGACCCGATGGGCTGGCCGGCATCGACGTGAGTACCGACAGCCACGCTCGCTGCAACAGGAAGATACGTGGTTCGTAACCCACCGTTGTGCTGCACCACCACGACCGGGCGCCCAGCAACCGTCCCGACGACCAAGATCTGACCGGCGATGGCTGCGCTTACTCCTTGGCCAGGAATTGCTGCGAGGTCGACGCCCCGATGCCCTGGCCCAAACTCTTCATGGGGCTCGAAGAGGCGCACGATGGTGGCCGGACTCACCGGCCATTGCGCCGTGTCGTGAGGTGGGGTGGTTTGCCGAATCGCCCACTGGTGAGTGACTGGCTGGCGGTCGGCGCCCGTCGCGGCCAGGAGAGGGGAGCTGGCAGCGAGGGCAGCCAAGGTGGCGGCGGCGAGACCGAGGGCGAAGGGGTTCATGACCGACGAGCATGCGGTTTGGGAGGCTCACGGTGGGCAGGACCGTGTCTAGCAGTGGATCGGTGGCCGCTTAGGTCCCTGTGGACAGGCCGTCTGAGCCGGATCCTGTTGACTCACGTCAAGATGCCCGGGTGTGGTGGTTCGTTGACTCGTCATGGTTTTGCCCGCTTGGCGTGGGAGCAGTTTTCGGCGGCTGAGCTGGGCGGCGTTGGTCTTGGCGGGGTTGGGTGGTGCCGCGTCGGCGGGCGAGTTCGATGAGGCTTCCCTGGATATCGGTGAGTTGGTGGCGGAGATCGAGCAGGTCGGTGGTTTCGATCGGGCCCTGCAGTCGTCGCTGGTCGTGGGGGTCGACGAGGTGAGCGTGGTGGTCCAGGAGGCGGCGTAGTGGGTGGTGGCGGTGCCGTGTTGTTTGCCGATGGTTGCGCCGATGCGGGTCTTGGAGATCAGTTTCTGCTGTGGAAGGAACAGGTTGACCTGCAGGGACGTCAGCGTCTCGAGCTGGTTGAGCAGGTCGAGTTCACGGCGGGTGTCGTAGCGGAAGTAGCCGACGCTGCGGCGGACCACTGCCGTCGAGCCCCAACCGGCGCCTGCGGCATCTGCTTCCTCGGTCCTCCCATCGAACACCTCCGGGATCAAGGTGTTGCGACGACCAGTTGAATCCGCCCTCCGAGCCGTTGTCGGAGTGGATCCCGGCGATCGCGAAGGGGAACCGCAGCCAGATCTCGTCGAGCCCGGCTGCGACGATCCGTTCCCCTTTGGATCGCACGGTGATCGGCTCGGTCCAGCCGGTTGCCACATCGGTGGCGTCGAGGGTGAAGAAGAACTCACCGTTGTTGTCCCCACCCCTCGTGACCGACCCGGTCGATCTGCAGGAAGCCGGGCTCGGTGTCGTCCCATTCGGTCCAGGTCTTCATCGGGATCGAGGACTTCAGCATCGACCCGGGACGGGTATGGGGGATCGGTTTACGGGCTACCAGCCCGGTCCTGGCCGGGGCCAGCCGCCGGTCAATCGTCGCCGGTGACATCGCCAGCACCTGGTCGATCACGCCGGGGTCGACCCCGGCCAGATGACCATGACGACCCAGATTGGCCAGCACCTCCGGAAGCGATGGGCCTAGCCGTTTGCCGGTCGGGCCGTCCAACACCGTCCAGCACCGGGTTAGCACCGCCGGGCCGTAGGTGTGGACCGGCTCCCGTTGCTGGCGGGGTTGCCTGCCACCGGCAGCCCGCTCCGCCAGGGCCAACCGGATCGCCTTGCGGGCGTGATCTCGATGCCACCCGGTCACCGCACACACCGCATCCAAGATCGCCGACTTGTCCGCCTTCGAAGCCTTAGGCCACTTGTTCAGCTGCGCCTGAGTGATCTGCCGCCGTGCCGTCGACGAGAGCTGCATCCCACATCGTCCACGCGGGCATATTCCGATGAGTCAACGACCCCACCCACGCGGGCATTTACGGTAAGTGAACGCGCGGATTAGGCCGGCCAGGACTCGGCCCCTAGACTTGGCCCAGCACTTTGTTCGCAGAGTGACTTCGCATGTCCGTCCCGCTCGCCCCTTTTTCGGGTGCAGGGGTTGGCCACTCGGTCCGGCCCGATCCTACGATCGGTTCGGCAGGTCGCGACAGACATCAGGGTTCGCGGCGCCGCCGTGGGCGCAAAACCGGGCACCGCGCGCACGCGCGGGTGAGGAGAGTTCGGCCATGGCCGTCGTCACCATGAGGCAGTTGCTCGAGAGCGGTGTCCACTTTGGGCACCAGACTCGTCGGTGGAACCCGAAGATGAAGCGCTTCATCTTCACCGAGCGCAACGGCATTTACATCATCGACCTACAGCAGTCGTTGGCCTTCATCGACCGCGCCTACGAGTTCGTCAAAGAGACCGTCTCGCACGGTGGCTCAGTGATGTTCGTCGGCACCAAGAAGCAGGGGCAAGAAGCCATAGCCGAGCAGGCCACCCGCGTTGGCATGCCGTACGTCAACCACCGTTGGCTCGGTGGCATGCTCACCAACTTTCAGACGGTCCACAAGCGGCTGCAGCGCCTCAAGGAACTTGAGGAGATCGACTTCGACACGGTCGCCGGTTCGGGACTGACCAAGAAGGAGCTCCTGGTGCTGCGTCGCGAGAAGGTCAAACTCGAGCGCACGCTCGGTGGAATCCGTGACATGGCCAAGATCCCGAGCGCACTCTGGATCATCGACACCAACAAAGAGTCCATCGCCGTTGACGAGGCCAAGAAACTGGGCATTCCCGTCGTGGCAATCCTCGACAGCAACTGTGACCCCGACGACGTCGACTACCCGATTCCGGGCAATGACGACGCCATTCGGTCGGTTGCATTGCTCACCCGCGTGATCGCCGATGCCGTCGCCGATGGCCTGGTCTCGCGTGCCGGGGCTGCCGCCGGAGACGCCAAGCCTGAAGCAGTTGAGCCAGGTGCCGCCGAACCGCTGCCGGAATGGGAGCGCCAGCTCCTCAGCGGAGAGGCCACCCCCGCTGTTGAGGCCACCCCCGCTGCTGAGGCCACCCCCGCTGTTGAGGCGCCAACTGAAGCGCCGGCAGACGCGTCGGCCGAGGCACCAGCGGAGCAAGCCTGACCGCAGGTAGGTCGCACCAAAGGTCGGGCTAACCGCAGTTCGGGGCCGACTCAGCCACGACCATCGATTGACGAAGGAAGGAACCCCCATGGCGAACGTCGCCGCCGCCGACGTCAAGCGCCTCCGTGAAGTAACGGGCGCTGGGATGATGGACAGCAAGAAGGCACTGGAAGAGGCCGGAGGCGACTTCGACAAGGCTGTCGAGCTCCTCCGCATCAAGGGCGCCAAGAGCCTCGGCAAACGCGCTGAGCGCACCGCAGCGAACGGCTTGGTGGCCGCGTCCGGTGGCGCTCTGATCGAGCTCAACTGTGAGACTGACTTTGTCGCCAAGAATGACAGGTTCCAAGAGCTCGGGGCCCAGATCGCCGCCACTGCGGCTGCGACGAAGGCATCGTCTAGCGAGGAGCTGGCGGCCGCGTCACTGCCGGACGGCCAGAGCGTCCAGCAGGCCATCGACGCCTTGGCGACCGTGATCGGCGAGAAGTTGGTGCTCGGCCGGGTTGCGGTCTTCGACGGCGACACCACGGTGTACCTCCACAAGAGGGCGAGCGACCTTCCTCCGTCGGTCGGCGTGCTCGTCGCCTACGACGGTGGCGACGCCGAAACCGCTCGCGGCGCGGCGATGCAGGTCGCGGCGATGCGTCCGCAGTACGTGACCCGTGAGGACGTCCCAGCTGATGTTGTCGAGAACGAGCGGCGGATCGCCGAGGCCACCGCTCGCGAAGAGGGCAAGCCAGAGGCAGCACTGCCGAAGATCGTCGACGGCCGCGTCAATGGTTTTTACAAGCAGGTCGTACTGCTTGACCAGCCCAGCGTCCAAGACCAGAAGAAGACGGTGAAGCAGGTGCTTGCAGACGCAGGTGTAACGCTCAGCCGGTTTGCCCGTTTCGAGGTTGGCCAGGTCTGAGGCAGACTGCGCAGGACCGACCGAGGAGCAGCAGATGACCGAGGTAATCCCCGAACTTGGCCGATCAGCGCAGGGCGGCTTCGGGCGTGTGCTGCTCAAGCTCTCGGGTGAGGCCTTCGCTGGTGACGGTGGTCTGGGTGTCGATCCCGATGTGGTCGCCGCGATCGCCAGACAGATCTCCGACGTCGTTGGCACCGGTGCCCAGGTCGCCGTCGTGATTGGTGGCGGCAACTACTTCCGCGGGGCCGAGCTGTCCCAGCGGGGGATGGATCGTTCCCGGGCTGACTACATGGGCATGCTTGGCACCGTCATGAACTGCCTGGCTCTCCAGGACTTCCTCGAGAAGCAGGGCGTCGAAACGCGCGTTCAAACGGCCATCACGATGGGGCAGGTCGCTGAGCCGTATGTTCCCCGCAGGGCGATCAGGCACCTGGAAAAGGGCAGGGTCATCATCTTCGGTGCCGGGCTCGGTGCTCCCTACTTCTCCACCGATACCACTGCCGCCCAACGTGCCCTTGAGATCTCGGCGGAGGTCGTCCTGATGGCCAAGAGCGTCGACGGTGTGTACGACGACGACCCCAAGAAGAACCCCGAAGCTGTGCGTTACGACCAGGTCACCTTCGACGAGGCGCTGGCTCGCGGGTTGAAGGTCGCCGACGCGACCGCCTTCAGTCTCTGCCGTGACAATGCCTTGCCGATCATCGTCTTCAACCTGCTCGCGGAGGGCAACATCGCCCGCGCAGTCCGGGGTGAGAAGATCGGCACTCTTGTGACGCAGGACATCGAGGAAGAAGGTAGAAGTCGATGATCGACGAGACCATGCGTGAGGCCGAGGAGAAGATGAGTAAGGCCATCGCCGTGGCCAAGGAGGACTTCTCGGCGATCCGCACGGGCCGAGCCAACCCGGCGATGTTCAACAAGATCTTGGCCGACTACTACGGTACTCCGACTCCGGTGAACCAACTTGCTTCCTTTCGCTCACCTGAGCCGTCGCAGATGATCGTCACCCCGTACGACAAGGGTGCCCTGACGGCGATCGAGAAGTCGATCCGCGACTCCGACCTCGGCGTCAACCCCGTCGACGACGGCACGATCATCCGGATCTCGTTCCCGCCGCTTACCGAAGAACGTCGCAAAGAGTTCATCAAAGTTGCCAAGAACAAGGCCGAGGATGCTCGGGTAGCCATGCGCAATGTGCGCCGCCACGCCAAGGATCACCTCGACAAACTTCAGAAGGACGGGGACGTTGGCGAGGATGACGTCCGGCGTGCTGAGAAGCACCTGGACGAGCTCACGCACAAGTTCACCGCGCAGGTCGACGAACTTCTCAAGCACAAGGAAGCCGAGCTCCTCGCAGTCTGATGACGGACGCGGCGGGGGCGCCGGTACCGGCGACCGAACCCAGCCCGGGGCCAGGGAAGAAACGTCGGGCTGGGCGCAACGTGCCAGTAGCAACTGCGGTGGGCGTGACCATGGGTGCTCTTGTGCTCAGCACCCTCTACACCGTGACGGCCCTCTTCGTTGCGCTCGTAGCCGTAGCCGTCGTGATCGCCGTGTACGAGGTGTGCCAGGTCTTGGCTGGCAACGCCATCGCTGTCCCGGCCGTACCGCTGATGGTGGGTGGCGCTGCCATGGTGGTGGCGGCGTACGCCGACGGAACAGATGCGCTCACAGTGGCGCTGGTGCTGACGATCGTCGCCATGGCGGCGGCGCGCCTCGCCGGTCCGGGCGGGAATCGACTGACCCAAGACATGGTCGTTGGAGCATTTGTAGCGGTGTACGTGCCGCTGTTGGCGGCGTCTGCGGTTCTCATGGTGGCCGCAGATGACGGTGCCGACCGAATCGTGGTCTTCATCTTGGCTGTCGTATTGAGCGATACTGGCGGCTTTGCAGTTGGGGTTCGATTCGGCAAGCATCCGATGGCACCGTCAGTGAGTCCGAAGAAGTCGTGGGAGGGCTTGGCTGGTTCGGTGGTGGCGGCCACGGTGGGTTCGGCGGTCGCTGTTCCACTCCTGTTGGGTGCCCACTGGTGGCAGGGCGCTCTGGTGGGTCTCGTTGCCGTCGCGACCGCGACGGCAGGCGACCTCGCTGAGTCGCTGCTCAAACGCGATCTCGGCGTCAAGGACATGGGCCGGCTCCTCCCAGAGCACGGCGGAATCATGGATCGACTCGACTCACTCCTGCCGACAGCGCCTGTGATGGCGCTCGTGTTGGCCGCTGTTTTAGGGTGATGGGGGTCGAATGGTAAATGATGATGGCATGACTTTGGCAGCCAAAGCCCCAGACGAACGCCGCCGCAGGATCCTCGCTGCGGCCATCGCCGTTCTTCGTGAACGCGGGTTCTCGGGGACCCGGGTGGCTGACATTGCCGCAACTGCGGGAACCAGCCCGGCGCTGGTTCTCTACCACTTCAGCAGCTTGGCAGATGTCTTGGTCGCCGCTCTTGAATCGGTGGAGGACGACTACTACGCCGAACTGGCCGAAGGTGATCAGACCGATGCACGCGACCAGTTGGTCCGCATGGCGTTGCTCTCGGCCGAAGGTGGGCCAGCCTTCGGCGACTGGCAACTTTGGCTAGAGGTCTGGGTGCGTGGGCTGCACGACGAGCGGATCGATGGACTCCGGCGGCTTTCCGACCAGCGTTGGCGCGACGAGATTCAGCAAGCCGTCGATACCGGCGTGGCGGAGGGGTTGTTCACCGTCGATGACTCCGCACGGACAACGCTGCGCATCGCCTGCCTCATGGACGGCCTCGCCGTGCAAGCAGTGCTTGGCGGTGCTGATCTCACCCCTGACGACATGGCGATCGAGTGGTTGACCGGGGTTGCGCACGAGCTCAACATTGACGCCAACGACTTGCTGGCCCGCGCCTCGGCCGCTGATGGTCCTGATGTCCCCTAACCCAGGCGAGCTCGTCATGGTCGCGCCGCGGCGCGCCAAGCCGCCGCGCCACCTCGCCGATCTCGACCTGGCGGGCCGACGAGAGTGGCTCGTCGAGCTGGGCCATTCGGCCTTTCGTGCCGACCAGCTCTCGCGCCACTACTTCGAGCGGCTGCAGCATGACCCCGCCACGATGACTGACCTTCCAGCCATGGGCCGGACGCAGTTGGTCGAACAGGTCCTGCCACCTTTGTTGTCGCCGGTACAAAGCCTTACCTGCGACGACGGAGCCACTGTCAAGAACGTCGTGCGACTCTTCGACGGCGCGATGGTCGAGAGCGTGTTGATGCGTTACCCCAAGCGGACGACGATGTGCGTCTCCTCGCAGGCGGGGTGCGGCATGAACTGTCCGTTCTGCGCCACCGGACAGGCCGGGCTCACCAGAAACATGTCGACGGCCGAGATCGTCGACCAGGTGGTGACCGGCGCCAGAATGTTGGCTTCAGGTCAGGTCGCCGGGGGTGCGGGGCGGGTATCGAATGTGGTCTTTATGGGCATGGGAGAGCCGCTGGCCAACTACCGCTCGGTGCTTGACGCCGTGCGTCGGATTACCGAGCCGTCGCCGTCCGGTCTTGGTATCTCGGCGCGCTCGGTGACGGTCTCGACGGTAGGTCTGGTGCCAGCCATGGAGCGGCTCACGGGTGAGGGAATCCCCGTCACCCTGGCGGTCTCGCTGCACGCACCCGACGACGAGCTGCGCAACACCTTGGTACCACTGAACACCCGGTACTCAGTGGATGAGGTCCTCGCTGCCGCGTGGGCGTACGCCGATGCCACCGGTCGTCGCGTCTCCATCGAATACGCCTTGATCCGCGACATCAATGACCAACCGTGGCGAGCTCATCTGCTGGGGTCGATGCTCAAGAAGCGCCTCGTCCATGTCAACGTGATTCCGCTCAACCCAACGCCGGGATCGGTGTGGACGGCGTCGTCGCCAGAGGCGGAGCGGGCGTTTGTTGCCAAGCTTGAAGAGCATGGTGTCGCAGTCACGGTGCGGGACACGCGTGGGCGAGAGATCGATGGCGCTTGCGGCCAGTTGGCGGCGGCGACCGACCCGGAGCGGGAGCAGATTTGACTGGCGAACCTCTGTCAATGCTCGGTCCGGAGGCTGCTGGTCCGCTGCAGATTGGGGCCATGCTCGGTCGCCTAGGGATCGCAGTGACCGCGGTGCTGGCCGTCTACTTCATGGTGCCCGTGCAGAACTGGGACAACATCGGGGTCAGAGCCACCGCGGTGATTGTGGGCCTGACGGGCTTTGGGGCGATCTTCATCCGGCAGATGCGGCAGGTTCGCGAGGCGCGCTACCCCGTTCTTCGTGCTGTCGAGGCCATTGCCCTGGTGGCGACACTGTTCATTGTGGTGGTGGCCAGCACGCACTACGCCTTCAGCGCGGTGACTCCCAGCAGTTACAGCTGAGGGGCTGAGTCGAATTGACGCGCGCTACTTCACGGTCACCACGTTGGCCACCGTTGGCTACGGGGACATCACCCCCACCTCGGGCGTCACGCGGTCGGTGACGATGGTCGAGATGGTGCTGGGAGTCACCTTGCTGGGCGCCGGCATCAGGATCTTGCTCGACATGGCTCAACTGATTGCCGGGTAACGCCGCCGCGACCAAGCCTGAATCTGTCGACGGCAGCCCACGAGGTACCCGAGTCTGAGGTCAATTGGATACAATCTCCACTTGACGAGTGGAGGCCGTGTGACTGCAGGTGCGCTGGACGGCGTGCTCATCGCTGACTTCAGCCGGGTGCTGGCTGGTCCGTACGCCACGATGTTGCTGGCTGATCTCGGGGCAGAGGTGATCAAGATCGAGCGCCCCGTCGCCGGCGATGACACCCGAGCGTGGGGCCCGCCATGGCGGGATGACCAGTCCACCTACTTCGCGTCGGTGAACCGGAACAAGGAGTCAGTGGTTGTCGACCTCGCGACAACAGCGGGTCGAGATGAGGCCAAACAGCTCGCGTCACAGGCCGATGTCTTGGTCGAGAATTTCAAGCCAGGCACCTTCGACCGGATGGGGCTCGGCTATGACGAGCTCAGCGTGACCAACCCAGGCTTGGTGTACTGCTCGATCACCGGCTTCGGAACCACAGGAGGGGCTGACCTCCCCGGGTATGACCTGCTCGTCCAAGCCGTCGGTGGGTTGATGAGCATCACCGGGTCCCATGCTGACGAGCCGGTGAAAGTGGGGGTGGCTCTCGTCGACGTGATCACTGGCCTGCACGCCAGTGTTGGCATCCTCGCGGCGCTGAATGAGCGGGCCACCAGTGGTCGCGGCCAGCGCGTTGAGGTCAACCTGCTCTCGTCGTTGCTGTCTGGGATGGTGAACCAGTCAGCAGGTTACGTTGGGGGCGGATTCGTTCCACAGATCATGGGCAACCGCCACCCCAGCATCGCGCCGTACGAGTCCTACCCCACAGCTGACCACCAGATGGTGATCGCGGTTGGCAACGATCGGCAGTTCCGGGCTTGCGCGGAGGTGCTCGGTGTACCGGAGTGGTCCGGTGACCCGAGGTTCGCCACGAATTCTACCCGCGTTCAACACCGCGACGAGCTCTACGCGGCCATGTGTGCACGTCTTGTGACTCTCGGAGCCGAGCACTGGTTCGAGAGGCTCTCGGCCGTCGGTGTGCCAGCTGGTCCCATCAACGACATCGAAGGAGCATTCGCTCTGGCCGATCGGCTCGGACTGGCTCCTGTAGCGACCATCGACGGCGCGCCGACCGTTGCCAACCCCATCCGACTCGGGCGGACGCCGGTCAGCTACCGCACCGCTCCACCATCTCTGGGAAGTACCGCAACGAATGAGGTTCCCCACGGCGCCGCCATGGGGAACCAGCGATGACCCGGCAGCAGTTCCGGCGTCCACCGACCGCCCAGGAGGCGGTGCTGGTGGAGTTGCGGCGCGCGATCATCAGCGGTGAGCTACGCCCAGGTGAGCAGGTGCTACAGGACGCCCTGGCCGAGCGGTTCGGGGTCTCGCGGGTTCCGCTGCGTGAGGCACTGAAGATCCTCGAGGGTGAGGGCCAGGTCATCTACCGCCCCCACCGCGGGTACTTCGTCGCCGAGCTCGATATCGACGATCTTCGCGAGGTCTATCGAATCCGAGACCTCTTGGAGTCTGAGGCGGTGCGCGTTGCGGTACCGCAGATCGCCGCTGAGGAGATAGCGGCGCTTGCGGAGGCACTTGAAGTAGTCGAGCATGCGTCTGCCTGTGGCGACCTCCCGATGATGGCCGAGGCCAATCGCAGGTTCCACTTCGGCTTGATCGAGGCTGCCAGGATGCCTCGCCTGTCTCGGTTGGTGCGAGTGCTCTGGGACGCCACCGATGTCTACCGTTCGCTGTACTACTCCGATGGTAGCCACCGGGAGGTCGTCCACAACGAGCATCGCGCAGTTCTTGAGGCAGTCCGGCTGGGGGACGCCGACCGAGCCGTCACACTGCTGCTGGCCCATCGGGAGCGGGCGGTATCGGCCCTGGAGCGAGTCCTGCCCCCTCGGTAAGAGGGTTCACCGGCCAGACACCGGTGCGAAACCAGTGTCGCTGGTGATCAGGCGTGACAGGCTGAGGATCTGTTCGTCGTGGCCGTTGAGAGGAGGGTGTCCGTGGATGGCAAAGGCTTTATGATCGGACTAGCCCTCCTTGTCGTCATCTTGATCGTCCTCTTTGCAGTGGCCCTATCAGGTGGAGCGGCCGATGACGGCGGTGGCGAAGACTGCGTCTCTCAGGAGTTCTGCTGATGACAGGACGCGTGGGCATGGCCTCCTAGCGGTAAGCGGCGATCCCGGTAACGGCTTGGCCGATGACGAGCGTGTGAATCTCTTCGGTGCCCTCATACGTGAGCACTGATTCGAGGTTGTTGGCGTGACGCATCACCGGGTACTCCAAGGTGACGCCGTTGGCACCTAAGATGGTGCGTGACTCGCGAGCGATGGCCATCGCCTCACGGACGTTGTTGAGTTTACCGACCGAGACCATCTCTGGCGTGATCGCACCGGCGTCCTTGAGCCGGCCCAGATGCAGGGCGAGCAGGAATGCCTTGTCGAGCTCAATGGTCATGTCGGCGAACTTCTTTTGGGTGAGCTGGAAGCCAGCGATCGGTTTGTCGAACTGTTCGCGACCGATGGAGTAGTCGATCGCGGTCTCCAGGCAGTCGCGCGCGGCTCCCACCACGCCAAAGACGATCCCAAAGCGAGCCTCGGAAAGACAGGACAGTGGCCCCTTCAGGCCGACGACATCGGGGAAGATCGATGATTCGGGAAGCCGAACGTTCTCGAGCACGAGTTCACTGGTGATCGATGCTCGGAGACTGAGCTTGCTCTTGATAACCGGCGCGCTGAAACCTGGCGTGTCGGTGGGGACGACGAACCCTCGGATCCCGTCTTCGGTCTGCGCCCACACAACGGCGACATCTGCGACGGCGCCGTTGGTGATCCACATCTTGGTGCCGTTGAGCAACCAGTCGGTGCCGTCGCGCTTGGCCGAGGTCAGCATTCCCGAAGGGTTCGACCCGAAATCGGGTTCGGTCAGTCCGAAGCAGCCGATCTTCTCTCCTGCTGCCATGTCAGGGAGCCATTGCTGCTTCTGTTCCTCGGTTCCCCACTTCCAGACGGCAAACATCGCCAAGGACCCCTGGACGCTGACGAGTGAGCGAATTCCGGAGTCGACCGCCTCGAGCTCCATGCACGCCAGGCCGTAAGCAACGGCGCTGGTTCCGGCGCAGCCGTAGCCCTCCAGGTGCATGCCGAGGACGCCGAGCCCACCCAGCTCACGAGCGAGCTCACGGGCCGGAATTGTCCCCGACTCGAACCACTCGGCGACCGACGGACGCAGCCGGTCGTCGCCGAACTGGCGCACCGTGTCACGGATGGCCCGCTCCTCGTCGTCAAGAAGGGTGTCAGTGGCGATCAGGTCGAGCGGGCGAACCGGCATGGAGGCTCCCAACGATGGAGACAGCGAGGGTGACGGCGACGGACCGAAGATTGGATCCAATTTACCACCGGTCGCCATCGTTGGCGAACTACCCGGAGATGAAGTAGAGCTTGCGAACCGTCTCGAGGATGTCCCAACGGCCGGACCAGCCCTTCGGCAAGGTCAGCACGTCACCGGCGGTCAACTCAACCGACGCGGCGTCGGCGTCGGCGTCGGACAGTCGTGCCCGGCCGGCGAGGATCTGCACGGTCTCGTGGTCGGGGCGGTTCTCGATCGCCCAGCCGCCCGGGGTGCACTCCCAGATCCCGATCTGGACGCCATTGCCCTCGTAGAAGATGCGGCCGCTCATCTGGGGTTCACCCACGTCAGCACCGACGCGCGGTCCCCAGTCTTCGAGGTCGGTAGAGAGTTCGGCGTAGGCATTGGCAACCAGGAGCGGCGTGGTCACGGTGGATTCCTTTCGGGGGATGTGGCACGTGAGGCCTCCACTCCATCATGGACCTCACGAGATGGCGCGTCTCGGGGGTACGGACCAAGCGGCGGTGCCATGATGCCGCGGGGCACTTGGGTACCACCGCCTCACGTGAGGCCCGCTTCGGACCGAGGAGTTGTGATGACCGACCGCCCACTAACGGTTCTCTTCCTGCCCGAGTCCGCTTACGGGCCAACCGGTAACTGCATCGGCATCGGCAACGTGTTGCTGGGACGTGGCCATCGGGTCGTGTTCGCCGCCGAAGCCAGTTGGAAGGGAAAGCTGCAACCGTTGGGTTTTGTCGAAGACCTCGTCGATCTGGCTCCTCCCGCCGAGGGGAGCGATGAAGCTGACCCCGGTGCGTTCTGGAAGGAGTTCATCCGCAAGACCTCGCCAGAGTTTCGCAAGCCGACCGTTGACCAGCTGGCGTCCTTCATCGCGCCCACCTACCAGGCCCTGATTGACGGAGTGAAGTACTGCGAACCGCATTTGCGCGAGATCATCGCGCGGCAACAGCCCGACGTCATCGTTGAAGACAATGTCGTGATTTTTCCAGCACTGACAACGGCTGATGCTGCGTTCGTCCGGATCGTCAGCTGCAATCCGCTCGAGGTGAAGGGTGCTGGGGTCGCCCCAACGTTTTCCGGCTTGCCCGCCGATGACGAGAGTGGGTGGTCGGCCTTTCGGGCGGAGTACGAACGTACCCACCGCGACATGTGGAACGACTTTAACGAGTTCGTCGTTTCCTGTGGCGCGGATCCGCTGCCCGACCTCGACTTCATGCCTGTCTCCCAATATGCCAACTTGTATGTCTTCCCCGAAGAGTCCGACTACGTCGATCGGCGTCAGCTCGACGCCACTTGGCACCGGCTTGACTCCAGTGTTCGCTCCACCGATGAGCCGTTCGAAGTGCCGGCTCAGCTGATCGACCGGCCCCAGGGCTCGGGCCTCATCTACCTCTCGCTCGGCTCGCTGGGCAGCGCCGATGTCGATCTGATGAAGCGTCTGATCGAGGTTCTTGGAAAGACACGACACCGGTTCATCGTGAGCAAAGGCCCTCAGCACGCCGAGTACGAGCTCGCAGACAACATGTGGGGTCTTGAGTTCTTGCCGCAGACCTCGCTGATGCCACTGGTCGATCTGGTGATCACCCACGGCGGGAACAACACGACGACTGAGGCACTGCACTTCGGCAAGCCGATGGTCCTCCTTCCCCTGTTCTGGGACCAGTACGACAACGCCCAGCGCATGGACGAGCTGGGCTTCGGGCGCCGATTGAGCACCTATGCCTTCGTCGATGGCGAACTGGCCGGGGCCGTCGACGGGCTCCTTGCAGACGCCGAGCTGCGCTCCCGAATGAACGCCGTTGGCGCGGCGATTCGCGCGCGCCGCGGCAAGGAGCGGGCAGCCGACGTGATCGAGCAGGTAGCGCAGCAGCATCGTGACCGACGCTGACTCGCCCAGTTTCGCCTCACTTGCCGCTCTGGCCGCCGCTACTGACCCGATCCAGTTGCTGCCCGAACTCCGTCGCGTCGAGGGCTCGCCCGTCCCAGAGCACCTTTCCCTGGTCGGCGCTATGCGGCTGTCGACCGACCTCTGGATCGGCGTCTTGCGCGATACGAAGGGCCAGCTGCTAGCTGCGCCCTTTCGGGTAGCTGGCGCTACTTTGCTACGGGCGGTGCCTGGCGATGGGGCCGCCGCGGCGCTGACGCGTCTCCTGGTCGACGTCAAGGAAGCGGGAAATGACGGGTTCTCGTTCACTTCGTTCGCTCCCGATGGTTTCGAGGCGCTTGACCCAGGTGCCGCGGAGCTGGCGATGGAAGTCGACCAGACCCACGAGTCGGTCGTCGTTGCGGACGCGGCAGTGGTGAAGTGGGCCGTGCACGCCGAACCGACACCAGCGCCTCGGCTGATCGCTCAGCTGAGCAGGGCTGGTTTTGCCGAGATGCCACAGCCATGTGGGTTCGTCACCTGGACGGACGGTCGGCGGGAGGTGCTCGTCGCTTCGGTCATGCAGTTCCTCGTCGGGGCCAGTGACGGCTGGACGTGGGCTGTGCTCGACGCTGGTGACTTTGCGGCCAGGGGCGGCGATCTGGATGCGTCGGTCGATGGTCTGGGAGTCGTCGGCACCGTGATCGCCGACATGCACGCCGCATTGGCCACACCGACGGAGGTAATGCCGTCCCCCACTCGGCTGGCGGGAAGCCACGATGCTGTCGAGTGGCGTCGGCTAGCCCGCACCTTGCTTGATGATGCGCTCGGGTCCGTCGACGGCGAAGAGGGTCATCGACTGGCGGATCTCAGTGGGCCGATCGGTGAGATCTTTGAGGCACTCAGCGACGTCATCGACGCAACGGTGATCGCGGTGCACGGTGACTTGCACATCGGTCAGGTTCTGCGGTGGCAGGGTGGGTATGCAGTAGGCGACTTCGACGGCAATCCCGTGCTGCCGGTTGCCGAGCGGCTTGCCCAGCAGCCTGCTGCGCGTGATGTGGCAGGCATGCTGCAGTCGATCGACCACGTTGGGCGTGTTGTCCTACGCCGGGTGGAGGAAGCCAATGCTGGCCGGGTGAACGTTTGGATCGCTGAGGCGCAGGCTCGCTTCCTCGGTGGCTACCGAGCGCGCCTTGCCGAACTTGGTCAGACCCGTCTCCTTGACGAACGGCTCCTACGGCCGTTCCAGGTCGAGCAGGAGTGTCGAGAGTTCCTCTACGCTGTGCGGCACCTGCCACGGTGGCGGTACGTGCCGGACCAGGCATTGCAGGCGCTCTTTCCCCAAGCGTGACGCTCAGGAGAACCGTGGACCCGAATCTCTTCGCCGCCGATATTGAGGCACGACCATCGGTCTTGCGCGATCTGCAGCGCGTTTTGGTCACCGACGACCCGTGGTCGGACGTTCCCGATGACATCGGACAGGTCCTCCTGCTGGGCATGGGATCGTCGATGTTTGCCGCGGGGGTTGCTGCTGCCCGGCTCCGGGCCCATGGCGTGGACGCTGTCGCTGAGCTCGCATCGTCTGAGCTGCTGCCGCCACCTGGTACCGAACAGCTCGTCGTTGCCATCTCTGCATCCGGGGGCTCACGCGAGACACAGGACGCGGTGAGTCAGTATGCCGGCCAGTCGCCGGTGTTTGTTGTCACCAACGCGGAGGGATCGCCGCTCACCCAGGTCGCGGACCACACCGTGCTCATGCACGCTGGCCCGGAGCGCGGTGGGGTGTCGTGTCGTTCGTACACCAACACCCAGGTACTGCTCCTGGCGCTGGAGGCCAAGTTCACCGGGGTCGAGCGCGATCTGCTGGCGATTCTCGGCCGCACCGTTGAAGCAACCCAGGACCTTCTCGACCGTCAGGTCGGCTGGCTGCCGGAGACCGTCGAGCGACTGGCCGGCCCCGACGTGACGGCCGTCGTCGCACCGTTCCGCAGGCTCGGCAACGCCCAGCAATCGGCCCTGATGCTCCGCGAGGGGCCCCGACGCCCCGCAATAGCTTCAGAGACGGGGGAGTGGAGCCATGTCGACGTCTACCTGACCAAGACGCAGGACTACCGGATGCTGCTGCTTCCGGGCAGCCAGTACGAGGACGAGCTACTGCGATGGACACGTGAGCGCGGGTCGACCGTCGTAGTCGCTGGTGCTCAGGTGGAAGGCGCCGACCACGTCGTGCGCTACCGGCACGATGACGACGAGGACGTCCGCCTTCTGACCGAACTGATGGTGGCCGAACTCGTGGCAGCCGACGTCTGGCAAGCGGGGGCCTAGCGCTGGAGGAGTCGTCAGGGAAGGGGTCGGCGCCAGGCCAAGACGTAGTCAGGGACGGGATAGGGCTCGACCAGGTCAGGGGCCGACTGCGGCTCACCGAAGGTTTCCACGATGGGGACGACGCCGGCCCAGACAGGGCGAGAGATGTCGTCTTCCTCGTCTCCGGGTGGACCTTCGGAGAGTTTGACCGACATCTCGGTGAGATCGAGGGCCAGGACCAGGGTTGCAGCCAGCTCTTTGTTGTTGGGGTGGCGCGCTTCACTCCACCGCCCCGGGAGCAGGTGTTCGGTGATGACCTCAAGCGCATGGTCCTTGTCGTCACCTTCGAGCACCGAGCCGGATCCAAGGACCATCACCCCGCGGTAGTTCATCGACGACTCAAAGGTCGACCGTGCGAGGACCATGCCGTCCAGCAGGGTGACGGTGAGGCACATCGGCTGGCCTTCGGCGAGGCCCCGGAAGAGCCGGCTTCCGGTCGATCCGTGGAAGAGCACCCGGTCACCGTCTCGGGCGTAGCCCACCGGGACAACATAAGGCTGTCCGCTGTCGTCGACGACTGAGACGTGGGCGACGAAACCGGCGTCCAAGATCGCGTAGCCGGTCTCTCGGTCGTTGACCGTCTTCTCCGGGATACGGCGAATGGTGGTGCGCTCGGTCGAGCCGGGGGTGGGCAAAGTGGTATCGGTCATGGGGTCCTCACTGATGGTGTCCGCATAGATGGTGTCCGCATAGATGGTGTCCGCATAGATGGTGGCCGCACAGTGCGTTGGTAACTGGCTGGTGGGGTATGGGAAGGGTCCGCCGCCATCCGGCCGCGGACCCCTCCCAAGCGTGACGAACTACAGCATCGCCCAGGCTTCGGTGAGGACAGAGCGGAGGGTCGACTCGATCTGGTCGAACTCCTTCTGGCCAACGATCAGCGGTGGCGCCAACTGAATGACGGGGTCACCACGGTCGTCGGCGCGGCAGTAGAGCCCGGCGTCGAAGAGCGCCTTCGACAAGAAGCCGCGGAGCAGTCGCTCGGCCTCGTCGTCATCGAAGGTCTCCTTGGTCTTCTTGTCCTTGACCAGTTCAATGCCGTAGAAGTACCCGTCGCCACGAACGTCGCCGACGATCGGCAGGTCGTTGAGCTTCTCGAGCGTTGAGCGGAAGGCCCCCTCGTTGGCACGGACGTGCTCGTTGATGCCCTCGCGCTCAAAGATGTCGAGGTTGGCGAGGGCTACAGCGGCCGCGACGGGGTGACCGCCCCACGTATAGCCATGGGCGAAGTACTCCTGGCCGTGACGGAACGGCTCGAAGAGCCGGTCGCTGACAATCATCGCGCCGAGTGGGGCGTAACCGGAGGTGAGTCCCTTGGCTGACGTGATTATGTCGGGGGTCACGCCGTAGCGCTTGGTGGCGAAGTAGTCGCCGATCCGGCCGTACGCGCAGATGGTCTCATCGGAGACGAAGAGCACGTCGTACTCGTCGCAGATCTCGCGAACACGCTCGAGGTATCCGGGCGGCGGCGGGAAGCACCCCCCGGAGTTCTGCACCGGCTCGAGGAAGACAGCAGCGACGGTTTCTGGGCCCTCAAACTCGATCGCTTCGGCGATCCGGTTGGCCGCCCACTGCCCAAAAGCACGGAGGTCGTCGCCGTGCTCAGGCGCCCGGTAGAAGTTCGTGTTCGGCACCTTGATACCGGTTGGAACGAGCGGCTCGAAGTACTTCTTCGCGTCGGGGATCCCGGTGATGGAGAGGGCACCGTGCGGCGTGCCGTGGTAGGCGATCGAACGGCTGATCACCTTGTGCTTCATCGGCTTGCCGGTCATCTTGAAGTACTGCTTGGCCAGCTTCCACGCACTCTCGACTGCCTCACCGCCACCAGAGGTGAAGAAGACGCGGTTGAGGTCGCCGGGCGCAAGCTCGGCCAGCCGGTCTGCGAGTTCGATCGCCGGTGGATGGGCGTAGGACCACAGCGGGAAGAAGGCGAGTTCGGACGCCTGCTTGGCCATGACCTCGGCAAGCTCGGTGCGACCGTGGCCGACCTGGACCACGAAGAGACCAGCAAGTCCATCGAGGTACTTGTTGCCCTGGTCGTCCCAAATGTAGGCGCCGTCGCCGCGGGTGATGACCGGGACGTGGCCACCCTGCTCGAAGGTGGAGTGGCGGGTGAAGTGCATCCACAGGTGGTCGCGGGCTTTCTCGGCGAGGCGGTCGTCGCCTGGCTCGCTGACGTATTGCGGTGATGTGCTCATCGGGTTCCCCAGGAGTAGATCTGTTTACGGAGCTTGAGGTAGACGAAGCTCTCGGTGTGCCGGACGCCGGGGATTGCCCGGATCTGACCGTTGATGACATCGAGCAAATGGTCGTCATCTTCGCAAACTACCTCGACGAGAATATCGTAGGAACCTGCGGTGATGACGACGTAGTCGACTGCTGACATGGCCGCGAGTGCGTCGGCGACTTCTTCCATGTCGCCTTCGACACGGACCCCGATCATGGCTGCCCGCGGAAATCCCACGGAGAGCGGATCGGTGACAGCCACGATTTGCATGACGCCGGTCTCCTGGAGTCGCTGTACGCGCTGGCGTACTGCTGCCTCCGAGAGCCCGACGGCCTTGCCGATCGCTGAGTAGGGCCGGCGCCCGTCCTCCTGCAGCTGCTCGATGATCGCCTTCGACACGTCGTCGAGGACGGCACCATTGCTGCGTTCGGAGGCGCGATCACGGCTGACCATTGGCGCATCCTGTCGTCATTAGCCACCGAATGCAAGTGATTCCGTCGACAAACAGGGTCTGGGCGACGAAATCAGTATCCGAACTTGGCCAACTCTGTCGTTTCCAGCGGTCGAGGGCTAGGGTGGAAAGACCGGGCTGATTGCCGCAAGACGACGCCCAAACGTGCCCAGCCAGTCGACCCGTTGTCCCACCCCGAATGAGGAGAGAACGTGAGCGACCGCGTCATTCGCAACTTCATCAACGGCGAGTCCGTTGACTCCGCCGAAGGTCAGATGATGGACCTCATCAACCCGACCACCGGAGAGGTCTTCGCCCAGGCAGCGAAGAGCTCGGCTGAGGACGTCGACCGTGCCTTCTCTGCGGCATCGACCGCCTTCGACAGATGGAAGGACAGCACCCCCTCCGAGCGGTCGTTAGCCCTGTTGAAGATCGCCGACGCGATCGAAGCCAACGCCGACGAGCTGGTCGCTCTGGAAAGCGAGAACACCGGCAAGCCCCTGGCGTTGACTGCCAGCGAGGAGATCCCCCCGATGGTCGACCAGATCCGTTTCTTCGCCGGTGCTGCTCGCAACCTCGAGGGTCGATCAGCTGGTGAGTACATGGCTGGCCACACGTCGATGGTTCGCCGTGAACCGGTAGGTGTCGTCGGCCAGGTCTCACCGTGGAACTACCCGATGATGATGGCGGTGTGGAAGTTCGCTCCGGCGATTGCAGCTGGTTGCACCACGGTCCTCAAGCCATCGGACACCACGCCGGCCACGACCGTGCGGATGGCTGAGATCGCCGCCGAGTACCTACCGCCGGGCGTGTTCAACGTCGTCACCGGTGACCGCGACACCGGCCGGGCGCTGGTCGACCATAAGACGCCACGGTTGATCTCGATCACCGGTTCGACGCGGGCCGGCATGCAGATCGCCGAGTCGGCGAGCAAGGACCTCAAGCGCCTGCACCTCGAGCTCGGCGGCAAGGCACCCGTGATCATCTTTGACGACGCTGACATCGCTGCGGCTGCTGAGGCAATTGCGGTCGCCGGCTACTTCAACGCCGGGCAAGACTGCACGGCGGCCACCCGTGTGCTCGCTGCCCCGGGTGTCTACGACGACTTCGTTGCCGCCCTCACCGAGCAAGCGCTCAACACCGCGACCACCTACCAGAACGGTCCTGGCGACGAGGACGCGATGGTCCCGCCGGTCAACAACGTGGCCCAGTTCGAGCGGGTACTCGGCTTCTTCGACCGGCTGCCCGACCACGCACGCGTGACAGCCGGTGGCGAGAAGATCGGCGACCACGGCTACTACGTCAAGCCCAGCGTCATCGCCGATGTCACCCAGAATGACGAGGTGATTCAGAGCGAGATATTCGGGCCGGTCATCACCGTCCAGAAGTTCTCGGACGAGGCTGAGGCTCTTCGCTTCGGCAACGGGGTCGACTACGGCCTCGCGTCCAGCGTATGGACCAAGGACTTCGGTCGAGCGATGCGGATGGCCAAGAACCTCGACTTCGGCTGCGTCTGGATCAACACGCACATCCCGCTCGTGGCTGAGATGCCGCACGGTGGCTTTAAGCACTCCGGCTACGGCAAGGACCTCTCGATGTACGGGTTCGACGACTACACCCGGATCAAGCACGTCATGGCCAACATCAACAGCTGATCACCGCTGAAGTTTTCCGACGAAGGCGGGTCCCGACGGGGCTCGCCTTCGTCGTTCCTAGCCGGGGGAACGGGCCGCCTCAAGTGCGGCAAGGGCCACGTCCAAAGTGAGGCAGGTGGCGACTTCGTCAACGTTGACGCCGAGGATTTCCTCGACGGAGCCGCCGGCCCCAACGGTGACCACCACCCATCCACGCGGTCTGACGCACGATCGGATCGGGGTCTGCTCCTTCGATCGACAGCTCGGTGAAGGTGCGGTGCACCTCATCGGAGACTCGTTGCTCAGAAAGCTCAGCCTGCTCATCGGCAAACGACGCGAGGTCCGCGACATCCTCAGGGAATGCCGGGCCAGTGGACAGGAGCAGTTCGCCTCCGCGCAGGCGGTAGGCGATATCGGGGTGCTCGGTGACGTGGGTCATGAGGACGGTTCGGCCGAGGCCCGTCGCTCCAGTGGCAACGTGGGACAGTAACTCGACAGCCGATGCCAGCAACTTCCTGATTCGACATTCCGGATGCCTCGAAAGTCACGATTTCGTCGCGAAGCAGAGGCAAAGCGACGGAATCGCTGTACGCGGAGCTGCCGTCTGCCAGGATCAGCGCTCATCGGGGGGTGCGTCTGCCCCTTGCGCGACGTTCGTCGATGGCGTGTCAGGCCAGTGGGCGCGACGCTCCGTTGGGCAGGTACCGTTGCGGCGCGAGGTGAGGTGTGATGAGGCTGAGGGGCCACCGTCGCGCCTTCGGTGCCAACAGGGTTGTGAGTGGCGAGGGTAGCGAGGGTAGCGAGGGTATTGAGCGTTTTGCTTACTAGAAGTTCAGCGGGGTCTCTTCGCCAACCGGCGGATACGGGGAGGACGCGATGACCATCGCCAGCCACTTCATCGGCGGCAAGGCCGTCGAGAGCTCGACCGGTGACACCGACGACGTCATCGACCCCAGCAACGGCGAGGTCATCCAGCAGGTCACGCTCGCCACCCCCACCGACGTCGACGCCGCTGTTGCCGCAGCCTCCTACGCTTTTCCGGAGTGGTCCTGCGCCACCCCAGGCGCTCGGTCGGACGCCATCGCGTCGTTCGCCCGGATCCTGGACTCCCGGGCTGCTGAGTTCGCCGAGGTGGAGAGCCGTCAGGCCGGCAAACCGATCCGGCTGGCCACCGAGTTCGACGTCCCTGGGACGGTCGACAACGTTGGCTTCTTCTCAGGAGCCGCCCGAAACTTGGAGGGACGTGCGGCCGGGGAGTACAGCGCCGACCACACCTCGGTGGTCAGGCGCGAGGCAATCGGAGTTGTCGGCTCGATCGCCCCCTGGAACTACCCGCTCCAAATGGCTGGTTGGAAGATCCTTCCGGCGATCGCTGCCGGCAACACGATCGTGCTGAAGCCCGCGGAAATGACCCCGCTCACCTCGGTGATGTTCGCCGAGGCTGCGCATGAGGCCGGGATTCCGGCCGGGGTGATCAACGTGGTCACCGGACGCGGGTCGGTCGCCGGCAACCACCTGATTGCCCACCCCGATGTGTCGATGGTCTCCTTCACCGGTTCTACGCCGGTGGGACAGAAGGTGATGAAGACCGCGTCCGAGACGGTCAAGCGGGTCCACCTCGAGCTTGGCGGCAAGGCTCCCTTTGTCGTCTTCGACGACGCCGACCTCGAGGCAGCGATCCAGGGCGCCGTCGCCGGTTCGTTGATCAACTCAGGTCAGGACTGCACGGCGGCCACCCGCGCCTACGTGCAGCGACCGCTGTACGACGCCTTCGTGCAGGGTGTTGCCGACGTCATGGCCGGCGTGCGCCTTGGACCAACGGCCGACCCGACCACCGACCAGGGGCCGCTCATTTCGTGGAAGCAGCAGGAGAGCGTCGCTGGCTACGTTGAACGGGCGCGCAACTACGGCGCCAAGATCGTCACCGGTGGGCAGATCCCCGGTGGCGAGTTGGCGAAGGGCTCTTACTACGAGCCGACGCTGGTGATCGACGCAGCTCAAGACTCCGAGATCGTTCAGGAAGAGCTCTTCGGCCCGGTTCTGGTGGTGCTGCCTTTCGACGACGACGACGAGGGGCTGCGGCTGGCCAACGACACGCCTTTCGGGCTCGCGGCCTCGGTGTGGACTCGTGACGTCTTCCGCTCGCTACGGGCGACCAGCGAGATCCGCTCCGGCTGCGTCTGGGTCAACGACCACATTCCGATCATCAGCGAGATGCCTCACGGCGGATACAAGCAGTCCGGCTTCGGCAAGGACATGAGCCAGTACTCGTTCGACGAGTACACGAACGTGAAGCACGTCATGTACGACCGCACCGCGGTTGTACGCAAAGACTGGCACCGGACCATTTTTGGGTCCCGGTGACCGGCGAATCGAGGGGATTCGCATTCATCACAACCATCGCGGAGGAAAGCCAGCATGACTGACCTGAACCCATTCTCAAGCCCGGTATCGGGCGTTCGTAACACGGGTCTGTCCCGTCGCGGCTTCCTGCGCGGGGTAGGCGCTAGTGGCGCAGCAGCGGCTGGCGCCAGCCTGCTCGCCGCCTGCGGCAGCGACAGCGGCGGTAGCTCCGGCTCCGGTGGCAACGACGAGAAGATCCTCAACTTCGCCAACTGGCCGCTGTACATCGACACCAAGCGTGTCGATGGGACGAAGTCCTACCCGACCCTTGAGGCCTTCCAGCAACAGACCGGTATCCAGGTGAACTACAGCGAGCCGGTCAACGACAACGAGGAGTACTTCGCCAAGATTCGACCAGTCCTGGCTGCCAACAAGGACGTCGGCGTTGACTCATTCGTGCTGACCGACTGGATGGCATCGAAGTTGATCAACTTGACCTGGCTGGAGCAGCTCGACAAGGCAAACATCCCGAACCTGGACAACATCACCTCTGCGCTGAAGGAGCCGACCTTCGACCCCAACCGTGACTACTCGTTGCCTTGGCAGTCCGGTGTCACGGGCATCGCCTACGACTCCAGCGTGACCGGCGAGGTTGGCTCGATCACTGACCTGCTCACTAACCCCGACCTCAACGGCGGCATCACCGTGCTCAAGGAGATGCGCGACACGATGGGGCTGATCTTGCTCGACCAGGGTGCCGACCCAGCCGACTTCACCGAGGACGAGTGGGCATCGGCGATCGACGCTCTAGGTGCTGCCAAGGATTCAGGTCAGATCCGTCAGTTCACTGGCAACAACTACGCTCAGTTGTTGGCACAGGGCACGATCGCTGCCTGCATCGCTTGGTCTGGTGACGTCATCCAGCTGCAGTTCGATAACCCCGACATCAAGTTCGTCATCCCCGAGGCCGGCGGAATGCTCTGGTCGGACAACATGCTGATTCCGATCAACGCCCAGCACAAGGCGAACGCCGAGACGTGGATGAACTACTACTACGAACCGAAGGTGGCAGCAGAGCTCGCTGCCTGGGTGAACTACATCTGCCCCGTTGCGGGTGCTCAGGAGGAGTTGGCCAAGACTGACCCCAAGCTCGCCGAGAACCCATTGATTTTCCCGTCAGACAAGGAACTGGGCATGCTGGCGATCTTCCAGGCGCTCAGTGACGAAGAGGAGACTCAGTACTCCACGGAGTTCCAGGCGATCGCGGTCTGATCCCAGGGCTTTCTTTTCGAGTGCGCCCTTGCCACACTGGACCGTTGCGGCCGCCAAGGCCGTTGCGACACGTGGCGAGGGCGCACTCAAGAGCCCGAGCACCGCATGCCCTTCCCACCCACCGATACCAGCCCATGAGTCAGGACCGATGAGCGAACAGACCGCCACCACCGCAGCCGAGTCCAGCTCGACCGGGGGCGGCGCCGACCTTCACATCATCGACGTCACCAAACGCTTTGCGAGCTTTAAGGCCGTCGATGACCTGACGCTCACGATTCCGGCCGGATCGTTCTTCGCCCTGCTCGGGCCCTCTGGTTGCGGTAAGACCACGACGCTGCGCATGGTCGCTGGGCTCGAGGAGCCCAGCGAGGGACGAATCATCATCGGTTCTGAGGACGTCACGCACCTGAAGCCGTACAAGAGGCCGGTGAACACGGTCTTTCAGTCCTATGCGCTCTTCCCACACCTGGACATCTTCGAGAACGTTGCCTTCGGTCTGCGGCGCTCGAAGAGGAAGGACGTGCGCAATGAGGTCGAGGCTATGCTCGAGCTGGTCGAGTTGTCCACCTATGCCAGGCGCAAGCCCACCCAGCTCTCCGGTGGGCAGCAGCAGCGCGTTGCCGTGGCACGTGCACTGATCAACAAGCCAGAGGTTCTCCTTCTTGACGAGCCGCTCGGGGCACTCGACCTCAAGCTCCGTCGCCAGATGCAGATTGAGCTGAAGCGCATTCAGACCGACGTCGGGATCACCTTCGTCCACGTCACCCACGACCAGGAAGAGGCCATGACCATGGCCGACACCATCGCGGTGATGAACGCAGGGGGGGTCGAGCAGATGGGTGCGCCCATGGAGCTCTACGAAAACCCCGTCACCACCTTTGTCGCCAACTTCCTCGGTCAGTCGAACCTGATCAAAGGCGAGCTCACCGGCAAGAGCGGGGGGGACGCGCTCATTCAGGTGCAGGGGCAGCGGATGGCTATGCCGACCTCGCGCGTCCACTCAGAGCGCGACGAGGTATGGGTCGGAGTGCGACCGGAGAAGATGCAGATCAGCCGCGCCGGAACGCCAACTGACGGCGAGAACGCCGTGACCGGGGTCGTCACCGATGCCAGTTACATCGGGGTGTCGACCCAGTACCTCGTTAACCTGCCCTGGGGGCAGGAGGTCGGTGTATTCGCCCAGAATCTGTCAACGGAGGGGCCGCTCAGTGCCGGCGACAGCGTCGTGCTGCACTGGAACCCCGCCCACACGTTCGCGCTCGACGCCACGCAGGACGCTGAGGCCGGCGCTGAGAAGGTCGAGGGGGACGAGTGAGCGCGGCACCCGCCCCAGGTGCTGCCGCCAATACTCCTGCAGATGACGTTGCCCGGCCCGTCGGTGCGCACAAGTGGACCCCGTACGTGCTGCTCACGCCAGGAATGCTTTGGCTCGGTGTTTTCTTCATCATCCCAACGGTCATGCTTGTCAAGATGTCGTTGTCGTCGGGTACGGCTTTCAGCGGCGACGGCTCCTTCACTTTCTCCAGGAGTGACCTTCAGTGGAGCAACTACGGCGATGCCTGGACGAAGTACGTTATCGACACGCCGATTTTCCAGAAATCGCTGATCTACGCGCTGATCGCTACAGCGCTCACCCTGGTGATCGCCTACCCACTTGCGTACACCATCGCTTTCAAATCGGGACGGTGGAAGAACTTCCTGCTCGTCCTGGTCATCGCCCCTTTCTTCACCAGCTTCCTGCTGAGGACCAACGCCTGGCAGACGATCCTGGTCGACTCGGGTCCGGTGGTGACCTTCATGGAGAACATCGGGCTGCTCGACTTCTTGCACACGGTCACGAACATCCCGGACTCGTGGCCGAGCTGGGCCCAGATCTTTCCGGACGGAATCACCGACCCGAACCGGGTGCTGGCTACGCCCCTTGCCGTGATCGTTGGGCTGGCCTACAACTTCCTGCCGTTCATGACGCTCCCGCTGTATGCGAGTCTGGAGCGGATCGACATTCGCTTCATCGAAGCGGCCACCGACCTCTACTCGTCAGCGTGGACCGCTTTCCGCAAGGTGACCTTCCCGCTCTCCCTCCCAGGAGTCGTTGCTGGCACGCTGCTGACCTTCATCCCGGCGGCCGGTGACCCGGTGAACGCGCAACTGCTCGGCTCTGCCAGCGACGCCATGATGGGGAACGCCATTGATGCCCAGTTCAAGTCAACGGGGAACTACCCGCTTGCTGCCGCTTTGTCGGCATTGTTGATGGCTGTCATTGTGGCGATGGTCACGGTCTATGTTCGCCGCGCCGGAACTGAGGAGCTCGTCTGATGTCGACGATGACGATTGACGAACGTCGCGCGCAGGCACTCGCCGAGATGCCGCCCTACCGAGAGCCAGGAGTTTTTTCTCGTGGCTCGCGTTGGGTGCGGTCGCACATCATTCAGTTCTGCGCTGCTGGCGCGCTTCTGTTCATGTTCATCCCGGTTTTCGTTGTCGTGCTCTTCTCGTTCAACCTGCCGACCGGCAAGTACAACTATGTTTGGAACCAGTTCTCGACGTCGGCGTGGGTAAACGTCTGGAGCGACACTGAGATCACCAACTCGCTGACGATCAGCATCGAAGTCGCGCTTATCAGCACCATCGTCGCGACAGTGCTGGGTACCTTGATCGCTTTTGCGATCGGCCGCCACAACTTCCGTGGTCGCGGGGGAACCAACCTGCTGATCTTCATGCCGATGGCGACGCCAGAGGTCGTCATGGGCTCATCACTGCTGACCCTCTTCGTCCTGGCACAGCAGGAAGGAAGCCTGGGCAGGATCACGATCACCATCGCCCACATCATGTTCTCCATCAGCTTCGTGGTGGTGACGGTCAAGGCCCGCATCGCCGGCCTCGACTCGCGCCTGGAACAGGCCGCCATGGATCTGTACGCTGATGAGAAGACGACCTTCGCCAAGGTCACGTTCCCTCTGGTGCTTCCCGGCATCGTGGCCGCTGCGATGTTGGCCTTCTCTTTGTCGTTCGACGACTTCGTCATCACGAACTTCACCAGTGGCCAGACGGTCACCTTCCCGATGTACATCTGGGGGGCTGCCGGTCGCGGTATTCCGCCGGAGGCCAACGTGGTCGGTGCGATCATGTTCGGGCTGGCTCTGGTCGTTGTGCTGGTTCCAGAAATCATCAGGGGAGTGCGTAAGAGCCGGGCTTAGGGGCTGGGTCGCTGCCGGGGCCGCGGGGTCGCTGATGCGCGGTTGGCAGTGGTCGTCCATACTTCTGGCCGAGGTGAAAACGTGTCCGGAGCCCTGTCCCAGGTACCTGTAAGTCCTGCGAGCATTCGAGAGTCCCTGCGGGACGCCGAGCCGAAGGCCTTTTGGCTCGATGACCCGAAAGCTCCCGAGCCACGCGCTCAGCTGGCCGAGCCGTTGCGCTGCGACCTGCTCGTCGTTGGTGCTGGGTTCAGCGGTCTGTGGGCCGCGTTGTTGGCTAAGGAGGAGGATCCCTCGCTCGACGTCGTCCTCGTCGAGGGTGAGCGGATCGGATGGGCCGCGACGGGCCGCAACGGCGGATTCGTCGCGTCCAGCCTCACCCACGGCCTCCCCAACGGGGTCGACCGGTTCGCCGACGAGCTCCCCACGTTGCTGCGTCTCGGCGATGAGAACCTTGATGCCATCGAGGCGACGATTGCGCGCTATGGAATCGACGCTCAGTGGGAGCGAAACGGCGAGCTAACCGCGGCATACGAGCAGTGGCAGGTCGACGAGCTGGGCCATTATGTCGAGCAGGGCAAAGAGTACGGCGTCGACATCGAGTTGTGGGACGCTGACCGGATGCGGGCCGAGGTTCACTCGCCGACCTACCTCGGTGGGCTCCACGAACGAGACGGTACGGCGCTGGTCAACCCTGGACGTCTGGCCTGGGGTCTGGCTGCTGCTGCTGAAAGCCTTGGTGTTCGCATCTTCGAACGCAGCAAGGTGGTCAGCCTCAACGAGGAAGGCGGCCAGATGGTGGCGGTCACCGGTTACGGCCAAGTCAGCGCCCCCAAGGTCGCGCTCGCCACCAACATCTTCCCGAACTTGGTCAAGCGGGCTCGCTCCTACGTCATACCGGTGTGGGACTACGTGCTCATGACCGAGCCGCTGAGCGCTGAGCAGCTCGCATCCATCGGCTGGGACCACCGTCAAGGGATCGGTGATGGTGGCAACCAGTTCCACTACTACCGGCTGAGTGCTGACAACCGGATCCTCTGGGGTGGTTACGACGCCATCTACCACTACGGCAGTGGGCTCAGTGAAGAGCTCGCGCAGCGTCCGGAGTCGTTCAAGAAGTTGGCCGGGCACTTCTTTACCACTTTCCCCCAGCTGGAGGGACTCCGGTTCAGTCACACCTGGGGCGGCGCGATCGACACATCGACCCGGTTCTGTGCTCTGTGGGGTCAGGCCTACGGCGGAAAAGTGTCGTACGTTCTCGGATACACCGGCTTGGGGGTGGGCGCGACCCGATTCGGGGCGCAGGTGATGCTCGACCACCTGGGCGGGCGGCGAACTGAGCGGACCGAGCTGGCCATGGTGCGCAAGAAGCCGATTCCGTTTCCCCCGGAGCCGATCAAGTCAGCGGGAATCCAGCTGACCAGGTGGTCGATCAGTCGGGCGGACGAGCAGCAGGGCAAAAGAAACCTCTGGCTCAGGAGCCTGGACCGGCTCGGGCTCGGATTCGACTCCTAGGTCATGTCTGACAAATGTCGGGTCCACGCGATCACGGCGTTGAGGACAACGGCTGCCCGGTAGGTGACTGCGAGCTTGTCGTAGCGGGTGGCGACGCCGCGCCACTGTTTGAGGTGGCAGAAGCGGCGCTCGACGACGTTGCGGCCTTTGTAGGTTTCGGCGTTGAAGGCCGGTGGCCGGCCGCCGCGTGAACCACGGCTCAGGCGGTGGCCCTGCTGATCGGCCGGCTCGGGGATGATCGCGGTGACACCGCGGTCGCGCAGGTGTCCACGGATCGCCCGCGAGGAGTAGGCCTTGTCACCACGCACCGCATCAGGATGAGTACGCGGACGTCCGTTGTCGCGGCCGACGCGCAGGTGTGCCATCAACGGCCCGAACATCGGTGAGTCACCAGCCTGCCCAGGCGTGAGCAGGACGACTAAGGGTAGGCCGTTGCCGTCGACGAGCTGATGGACCTTGGTCGACAAGCCGCCACGGAGCGGCCAATCGCGTGGTCAGGCGGCTCCGCGAGCGGGTCGGGCGGATTTAGGTAACTCGATCCAGCCCCCTGTGAGGCGAGTGACGTTGGTGGCGTGCTGGTGCGCACGAGCGACCGTGGAGTCCACCGACAGCGACCAGTCGACCTTGCCTACCGCGTCGGCCTGCTTCGTCAACCGAGCCAGCACCGTGTCCCACGTCCCATCAACGGCCATCCGCCGGTGCCAGGTCCACACCGTCTGCCACGGCCCGAACACCACCGGCAGATCGCGCCACGCGATCCCCGTCCGATAGCGGTAGACGATCGCCTCAACCATCAAACGGGCATCGGAAAACGGCCGTCCCTTGCGGCCAGTCGGACGCGGGAGCATGTCCTCGATCAACGACCACTGAGCATCGGACAACATCTGAAATCGCGACATGCCCACACACTCTCAGACCACACCCAACTCATTTGTCAGACACGCTCTAGGTGGGTTCGATTTCTAGAGCGGATTTACAGTCTGTGATCGAGAACGGCTTGGCTCTCACACTCTGTCGGTTGTGTGGGCGTCTGTGGCACGTCAAGATGAACCAAGGCGCCGAATAGCCGGTGCGGCCGGCGCCTTTTTTCCCGCTTTATCCCGCTCCCGCGAGAGGCTCCGTTCATGAGTAAGCATGTGACCCACTGGATCGACGGCAAGGCGTTCGGCGGAGTCGCCGACCGGCAGGGCGACATCTTTGACCCGGCGACAGGCCAGGTCACCGGGAAGGTCGACTTCGCCGACGTTGCCCTCGTCGACGGGGCGGTCGCCGCAGCCAACGCGGCTTTCGCTGAGTGGCGCCATGCCTCGCTGACCAAGCGCAGCCAGGTGCTTTTTAAGTTCCGCGAGCTGCTCGATGCGCGCAAAGGTGAGATCGCCGAGTTGATCACCGCCGAGCACGGCAAGGTGCTCGCCGACGCCCTCGGTGAGGTCACCCGCGGCCAGGAGGTCGTGGAGTTCGCTTGCGGTATTCCGCACCTGCTCAAGGGTGGGTTCTCCGAGAGCGTCTCAACGCGGGTCGACGTCTACTCGATCCGGCAGCCGCTCGGGGTTGTCGGCATCATCTCGCCGTTCAACTTCCCAGCGATGGTCCCGATGTGGTTCTTCCCCATCGCCATTGCCGCAGGCAACGCGGTAATCCTCAAGCCGAGCGAGAAGGACCCGTCCGCGGCCAACTACATCGCCGAGCTCTGGGCAGAGGCCGGGCTACCAGCAGGCGTCTTCAACGTCGTGCACGGCGACAAGGTCGCCGTCGACCGGCTCCTCGACCACCCAGATGTCAAGGCGCTGTCGTTCGTCGGTTCGACGCCGATCGCTCGCTACGTGTACGAGAACGGCACCAAGAACGGCAAGCGGGTACAGGCCCTCGGTGGAGCCAAGAACCACATGCTGGTCCTTCCGGACGCCGACCTCGATCTGGCGGCCGACCAGGCCATCAACGCCGGGTTCGGCTCAGCTGGTGAGCGCTGCATGGCGATCTCGGCGCTCATCGCCGTCGAGAGCGTCGCCGATGAACTCGTGGCCAAGATCAAGGAGCGGATGGCGACCTTGCGCACCGGCGACGGCCGGCGCGGCTCCGACATGGGCCCGTTAGTCACTGGCCAACACCGCGACAAGGTCGTCGGGTATGTGGCGACTGGCGTTGACGAGGGCGCCACGTTGGTCGTCGATGGTCGCGACGTCGAGCCTGACGGTGACCCGAACGGTTTCTGGCTCGGTCCGACGCTCTTCGACAATGTCACTCCGGACATGAGCGTCTACACCGACGAGATCTTCGGTCCGGTGCTCTCGGTGCTTCGGGTCCACTCCTACGACGAGGGACTGAAACTGATCAACGATCACCCGTACGGCAACGGCACCGCGATCTTCACCAATGACGGTGGCGCTGCTCGCCGGTTCCAGAACGAGGTCGAGGTTGGCATGGTTGGCATCAACGTGCCGATTCCGGTGCCTATGGCCTACTACTCCTTCGGGGGCTGGAAGAACTCGCTCTTTGGTGACACCCACGCCCACGGCATGGAGGGTGTGCACTTCTACACCCGTGGCAAGGTCGTCACCAGCCGGTGGCTCGACCCCAGCCACGGTGGGATCAACCTCGGGTTCCCGCAAAACGCCTGACGCCCCCCGCATCTCATCCAACTGCATTCTCACCCAGCTGGCGGTAGGTGACCATGAGCCGGGGGGCGATCATCAAACGTTGTGATCCTTTGTGCAAGGGCCAGAGGAAATCGGGACGGCGTTGGCGTCATCGTGGAATTCCGCCGCGCCCTGCGCGCGGTCTCTCCCGGGGATTGCCCTGAGGTCGCAGCCGAGTACCTTCGGCAGTTTTTCGAAGGCTAGGTCGCGGCCCTGAACCTGATGGACTACGGGCACTCGCGCTACCAGACCGTCGCGAACGTCGGTCAGCTCTCGCAGGGCGAGAGCCGCACGCCGAAGTCGGAGTTCTACCCGTTCTCCGACTTCCCGTTCACCACGCAGCATCTGGCGCGCGGCGGTGCCCACCGATCAGCTCTGCAAGACCCCAACTGTCCGCAGGAGTACCGCGAGCTACTCGCGGTACAACGGCGCACTGACTGCCTCGGCGCGCCGATCCGCCTCGAGGGTTGCGCAGTGGGTGAGTTCTGGGTGGCGCGCGAGAACGGGCGAGCGTTCGACGAAGTCGACGAAGACCTTGCCGTGGCCTGTGGCGCCACGCTTGCGCGGTTCTTCTGACCCAGCTGGGCCGCTGCGGGCTGAGTGCGACCTGCCACCGATAGGGTGCCGCCATGACGCGCTATGGCCCCATGTTCGGCCCCGACATCACCTTCCTCGGCGTCCCTGACTGTGACCTCGAAGAGCCCGACAGCTACGCAGACGCTGACGTGGTCATCATCGGCGCACCCTTCGATGGTGGTACCAGTCACCGCCCCGGTACCCGTTTCGGGCCGATGGCGATGCGCTCGACCGACTACCTTCCTCATGACGGGCTACGCCCCCACATGGCCATGCGTGTGGAGGCCCTCACCGAGGATCTTCGCGTCGTCGATGCTGGTGACCTCGAGGTCTACTCCGGAGACGTGGTCCGCAGCTGTCAGATCATCGAGGACGCGGTGGCGCGTATCGCCGAAGCTGGCAAGATCCCACTGGTTCTCGGTGGCGACCACACGGTCACCTGGCCTGACGTCACGGGCGTTGCCAGGGCTGCCGGATTCGGGAGGGTGTCGATCATTCACTTCGATGCCCACGCCGACACCGGCGACATCGAGTTCGGGTCGCTGTACGGGCACGGCCAGCCGATGCGTCGGTTGATCGAGTCAGGCGCCGCACGCGGTGACCGCTTCTTGCAGCTCGGGCTGCGCGGCTACTGGCCAGGCCCTGACACCCTGGACTGGATGGCCGACCAGAAGATGCGCTCGTTCCATATGAGCGAGATCGTCGCCAAAGGACTCGACCCGGTGCTCGATGAGGCTTTTGCCATTGCGACCGACGACTGTGACGGCATCTTCTTGTCGGTCGACATCGACGTCTGCGACCCCGGGCACGCCCCCGGCACCGGTACTCCGGAGCCGGGCGGCCTGACGGCGCGTCAGCTGCTTGATGCGGTGTCGCGGATCTGCTACGAGGTACCGGTGCTGGGTATCGACGTCGTCGAGGTCTCGCCGCCTTACGACCATGCCGAGATCACCGCCTTCCTCGGAAACCGCGTCGTACTGGAGGCGCTGTCGGGAATTGCCCGGCGGCGCAAGGACGGCGGCGAAGTGCTCTGGGACCGCGCGACGCCGCTTCTCGAGGGTCGGGGCACCCGCCATTCTTGAAGAGTACGCTGCCTGCGTGCCCCTCTGACCTGCGGGTATCACCTTGAGTAGTCATCATAACACGCTGTGTTCACCCATTCGGCCGTCTAACGAAGTCACCCTGTGGCACGACATGATTACACAGGGGGGTTGAGACTTCGGCTCCCCGCTCGTCGCAACTGAGTTGGGAAGGGGAGCGATGAACAAGGTAACCAAGGGATTGGTGGTGCGGGGTAGCGCTGCTGCGGCCGGACTTATGGTCCTGGTCTCGGTGGTCGGTGCCGGCACCAAGTGGATGAACTAGGAGGCGAGAACATGGCAAACATCAAAGCTCGCGTTGTCGTTTCGGTGCTGGGTAGCGCCGCAACGGTGCTGACCCTGGCTTCGGTTGTCGGGGCCGGAAAGAAGTGGGCCTGACGTCGCAGGACGGGGGAGGCGCCGAGCGATCGGCGGCTCCCCTTCCTCGTCGTCCCACGTGGGCACTGCCTGTCTACATCTGGGGCGTCATCGTCGCCGGGTGCCTGATCCTCGCAGCGTCGCTCGTCCTGGCCCCCCTTCAGGAAGCCCTGGGGGCTAGCGCCTGGGGCGATCCGTATCCGTCCAGGGGCCTGGTGCTGGTGATCCTCGTCCTCACCGTGATCGTCGGCGAGCTGCGCCCGGTACCGGTGCCTCGCGGCGGCGACGTTGCCGACATGATCACCATCTCGACGACGTTCACCTTGACCCTGGCGATCGTTGGCCCACTCAGTCTGGCCCTGATCGCCCAAGGTGTCGCTGTGCTGATCGACGACACGATCTCGCGGCGCTCACCGCTGAAGATGGCCTTCAACGTCTCGCAGTACGTCCTGACCGTAACGGCCGCGCACACCGTCTACTCCCTCGTCGCTGGGGAGCCGGTCTTCGGTCCGTACAACATTTTCGAGCCAGTACCCATCGAGCTATGGGCGGCACTGGTCGCGGCAGCCGCGTTCCTCGTGGTCAACCAGATCTTGGTCTCAGCTGTCGTGGCTTTTGACTCGGGTGAACGAGTGGGGCCGATCTTCGCCGCTGACCTTCGATTCCAGGCCATGACCACTGGCGTTCTGGCCGTGCTTGCTCCGGTGGCCGCTCTCATCGTGCAGACGCAGCCGCTCATGCTGCCGATGCTCATTGCGCCGATCGCCGCCGTATACAACAGCGCACGACTGGCGGTGGCCATGGGCCTCCAGGCCAGTCACGATTCGCTCACCGGACTGGCCAACCGTGAGCTCTTTCGCGCACGCGCCGTTCGAGCGTTGGAGGACTCGCAGCGAACCAGTCAGGCATTAGCGATCATGATGATCGACCTGGACCACTTCAAGGAGATCAACGACACTTTGGGTCACCAGGTCGGCGACGAACTGATCCGTGAAGTGGCACACCGGCTCGAGGAGGCTCGGCCGGAGGGCGCAACCGTTGCTCGTCTCGGCGGCGACGAGTTCGCGGTTCTCCTCCCAGACATCCCTGATCTGTCGGTCGCTGAAGACGTCGCCACCTACCTGCTCTCGGTGCTCAGCAAGTCCTTCTCCGTGGGCGGCGTCCGGCTCGTCGTTCAGGCCAGCCTCGGAATAGCGCTTTCACCAGACCACGGCGACGACGTACACACGCTCATGCGTCGCTCGGACATCGCCCTTTACGAGGCCAAGCGGGAGCGCGCTCGCTTCTGTGCGTACTCCAACGAGGACGAAGACGTTCATACCCCGCAGCGACTGACGATCTTGACCGACCTTCGGTCCGCAGTCGAAGATGACCAACTTTTCCTGGTCTACCAGCCGAAGATCAACGTCACCTCCGGCGAGGTGTGCGGCGTCGAGGCCTTGGTGCGTTGGAACCACCCGACCCGCGGAATCCAGTACCCCGATACCTTCATCCCGTTAGCTGAGAACACCGGCTTGATCGCCCCCATCACGTTCTTCGTGCTGGAGCGGGCGCTCCGTCAGGTGCGCACGTGGCAGGAGTCGGGGATCGACCTTTCGGTTGCCGTCAACCTCTCGGTACGGCACCTGACCGACATGAGCCTGCCTGACCGAATCGCGGTCGCACTCGAGCGGTGGGGCGTTGCCCCCTCCAAGCTCGTGATCGAGGTCACCGAGAGCAGCATCATGACCGACCCCAAGCGGGGGGCGGTTGTCCTGCAGCAGCTGCGTCGCATCGGCGTCGAAGTTTCCATCGATGACTACGGCACCGGGCACGCATCACTCAACTACCTGAAGCAGTTCGACATCGACGAGCTCAAGATCGACCGCTCGTTCATCATGAACCTTGATATTGAGTCCAGCGATGCCATCATCGTGGCTTCTACGGTGGAGCTCGGTCACAACCTCGGGCTGCGCATTGTGGCCGAAGGGGTCGAGGACGGCGACACGCTTGCCTGGCTCACCGGGCTCGGATGTGACATCGCACAGGGCTACTACATCGGCCGCCCGATGGCCCCTGACGCCGTCGTCGAGGTCGTTGAGCAGCGCCGGCTGGAGAGCAAGCGCCACCCATCGTCGGCGCTGCGGCTGGTCGGGAGTAACTGATGCTGGTTCTCGTGCTCTGCGTGGTTGCGCTGATCACCCCCGCCTTCTTCGGCGGGAAGCTGTCCCGGCTCGCCTACGTGCGCTTTCGGGCGTGGTGGATCCTGGTGGTGGCCCTCCTGGCGCAGATCTTGATCATCGAGATCTTCCCTGAAGCAGACCGCACGCTGCTTGAGGTCATTCACCTGGCGACCTACGTGGCGGCCGGTGCATTTGTTGCGATCAACTGGCGGATCCCCGGGCTGCTCATCATCGCAGCCGGAGGAGCCTTGAACGGCATCACCATTGCCCTCAACGGCGGTCAGCTACCAGCGTCACGTCCGGCGCTGGAGATGGCGGGCATCGAAGTCGCCAAGGGTGAGTTCATCAACTCCGGCGTGATCAAGGACCCGGTGCTCCCGCTCTTCGGGGACATCTTCGCGTGGCCCGAGCCCCTCCCATTCGCCAATGTCTTCAGCTTCGGTGATGTCTTGATCGTGATCGGCGTCTTGTACGGAGCGCACAAGATTGCCGGGTCGCGCCTGGTCAAGAAGCCATGGGAGCTGCCAGAAGACGTTGCGCTCGCCGGCGCCGACGCATCGGTGGCCTACCCGACCTCTGACGTTGGGGAACCGCCCGAGCCCAAGAGCGGGCCACGGCATGCTGCGCCGCGCACTGCCGCGGCCCAGGCCCACTAACCAGTAAGCGCGGCTACACAGGTTAGTATCGATGTGCAGCCGGATCCTGAAGATCGGGGGACCAGCCTCCGAGGACTTCGCGCTGACGGGCCAAGCCGCCCGCAACGGAAGGACTGTCCTCATGCGTGTCCTGCTAGTTGGTGCAGGTGGTGTTGGCTCAGCGGTTGTTCCGATCGCGGCGCGCCGCAACTTCTTTGAGACCATGGTGGTCGCTGACTACGACCGCTCGCGCGCTGATCGTGCGGTGGCCCAGGTCGACGACCCACGATTTGTCGCCGACCAGGTCGACGCCTCGAACGCTGAGTCCGTGGCCGAGCTCGCCAAGCGCCACAACGCCACTCACGTCCTGAACGCGGTAGACCCTCGGTTCGTCCTGCCGATCTTCAATGGATCCTTTGCGGCGGGCGCGGACTACCTCGACATGGCCATGTCGCTGTCCTTCCCGCACCCGACCGAGCCGTACCACAAGACCGGCGTCAAGCTCGGCGACGAGCAGTTCGCCGTCGCCGGCGAGTGGGAGTCCAGGGGGCGCCTGGCCTTGGTGGGCATCGGAGTGGAGCCAGGGCTCTCGGACATCTTTGCCAGGTACGCGGCCGACGAGCTGTTCAGTGAGATCGATGAGGCGGGGGTCCGCGACGGATCCAACCTCGAAGTCGATGGTTACACCTTCGCGCCGTCCTTCTCGATCTGGACCACCATCGAAGAGTGCCTCAATCCACCGGTGATCTGGGAGAAGGACAAGGGCTGGTTCACGACGCCGCCGTTCTCTGAGCCAGAGGTTTTTGAGTTTCCCGATGGCATCGGTCCCGTCGAGTGCGTCAACGTCGAACACGAAGAGGTTCTGCTGATCCCGCGGTGGGTCGACTGTAAGCGCGCCACTTTCAAGTACGGCCTCGGTGAGGAGTTCATCGATGTGCTGAAGGTGATCCACAAACTCGGTATGGATCGCACCCAGAAGGTTGACGTTGGCGATGTCGAGGTTAGCCCGCGCGACGTGATTGCGGCGCTGCTGCCCGACCCGGCAACACTCGGTGACCAAATGACCGGAAAGACCTGCGCCGGCACCTGGGTCACCGGAACCGGCAAAGACGGCCAGCCTCGCCAGGTGTACCTCTATCACGTCGTCGACAACGAGTGGACGATGAAGGAGTACGGCACGCAGGCGGTTGTGTGGCAGACCGCCATCAACCCTGTCGTTGCTCTCGAGCTGCTCGCCGAAGGCACCTGGTCCGGGGCAGGGGTGCTCGGACCTGAAGCGTTTGCGCCCAAGCCGTTCCTCGACAAGCTCGTCGAGTACGGGTCACCCTGGGAGCAGCGCGAGGAGACGCCAGCGTAACGGGTGCGCTACCGCTCCTGCAGGGTGGTCATGACCGGCCCCAGCACCGTGGCGATGATCCTGGCGTGGCGCAGCTGCAGCCGCGACCAGGGGACCGGAACCTTGCGCGAGCACTCCAGAATGCCGACGACGGTTCCGGCTGCCAGGACGGGGATTCCGATCATCGTCGTGACACCTTCTGAGCGCATCCAGGCGGCTTCGGCTGCGTCGGCCAGTGGGTCATCGAGGTCGACCGTCATGATCTCCAGCGTCTCCAGGCAACGCGCCGTCTGCGGGAAATCAGCAAGCGGGTACTGGGCGCCATCAGGCATCCAGGCCCGCGGTGCCACCGCCTGGATGTACTGGTGCGTCGGGTCGATGAACGAGATCTCGGTGAGGTCGCACCGAAGGTGCTCGCCCATCGGGCCGGTCATCTGGGCAAGTCGATCAAGATCGGCGCAGTCGACTAGGTCAGCCAGCAACCGCTCGAGTGCCGTCGTGTCCTGTCCGGGTGCACGAGAACCGAGGGCGAGGGTGCGCCGGTACGAGCTCTGACACGTGAGCGAAGCCGCCTCGCTTGCAGCTTCGAAGGTCGGTGACGGCATCCCGATCACCCAGCCCTGTGCCTCGGCAACATCGAGGTCGGCAAGAACGTAGAGGTCGTCGAGGTTCTCCACTCCTTCAGCACATACCTCGGCGCCGACCCTGCCTGCATAGCGGACGATCGCCTCGACGAGTGCGGCCTTGACTGGCTCGGACTCCACCCCGGTCACCAGCGACCGGTCGAGCTTGATGACATCAGGGGAGAGGGCGAGGACTCGTTGCAGGCCCGCGTATCCCTCACCCACATCGTCAACGGCAACGCGCGCCCCACGATCGCGTAGCGCTTGCAGGATCATCTGGAACTGGTCACCGTCGGAGACGAACTGCTTCTCGGTGATCTCAAACTGCACTCCGGAAAGGTCGAAGGGCAATACGTCATGGAGCTCTCGGGAGCTCAGCACTGATGGACTCACGTTGACCGACAACACCGTGCCGGGAGGTCTGGCAACTCCGGCTCGCAGTGCGAGGTCGACCGCTCGTGCCTCAAACATTGCACCGAGCCCGCACTCGTGGGCCATCGAGAACCACACATCGGGGGAGTACGAGGGGAGCTCGGGGCTGAACCGCGAGAGTGCCTCATACGCGACGACGCGTCCAGACGAGAGACCGAGGATGGGCTGAGCGACGATCGATGGTGCGCCGTGGTGCAGGGCGCTGGTCACCAGGGCCCTGCACTCTTCAGCGTCGGGAAGTCCGTCGGGTGCCTGCGACAGAGCGGTGCTCAAGCCCGTCGTCGTCATCAGCTGTGATCACCTCATTCTGTGTGTTGGCACACCCCGTACAAGTGTCGGCAGTTCGCTTCAGCTGGTGAAGCCTCAGGCGGATCAGGTGAGGCCCGCGAAGGCGCATTCGGCTTCCTGCTGTCGGGTGAGGTGCCGTGCAGCGCCCCACCGTACGCCGTTCGGGTGAACCGAGGCGAGCCCCCCGGAGAGCTTTCAGGAGAGGGAGGCGAAGGCCTTGTCGAGGATGGTGAGTGCCTCGTCGAGCAGTGACTCTGGCATCGTCAGCGGCGGCAGGAAGCGCAGAACGTTGCCATAGGTGCCGGCGGTGAGGACGAGCACCCCTTCGGCATGGCAGTGCCGGACGACGGCGGCGAGCGCGTCGGTGGCCGGCTCGAGCGTGCCCGGCTTGACCAACTCGACCGCGATCATGGCACCACGTCCGCGGATGTCACCGATCACCGGATACTTGGCCTGCATCTCGGCCAGACGCGGCAGCATGATCTCACCGATTCGGCGGGCCTTGCCCACGAGGTCTTGGTCCTCGATCGCAGCCATGGCGCCGAGGGCGGCTGCGCACGAAACGGGGTTGCCGCCGAAGGTGCTACCAAGGCCGCCGACGTGAACGGCGTCCATGAGGTCGGCCCTGCCGGTGACGCCGGCGAGCGGCATGCCGCCGGCGATCCCCTTGGCGGTGGTGATGATGTCGGGGACAACACCTTCGTGTTCGCACGCGAACATGTCGCCGGTGCGGGCGAACCCGGTCTGCACTTCATCGGCGATGAAGACGATGCCATTGGCCTTGGCGTAGTCGGCCAAGCCGCTGAGGAAGCCTTCACCCGGAACGATGAACCCGCCCTCGCCGGCGATCGGCTCAATCAAGATCGCGGCGACCTGGTCGGCGCCGATCTCTTTCTCAATCTTGGAGATGGCCTGTTGCAGGCCCTCGCGTCCGGCGTTCTCCTGGCCGGTCGGCCAACGGAACGGGTACGAGAGGGGGACCCGGTAGATCTCGCCGGCAAAGGGTCCGAAGTTGTACTTGTACGGCATCGACTTCGCGGTGAGCGCCATCGTGAGGTTGGTGCGGCCGTGGTACGCGTGCTCGAAGACGACGACGGCCGACCGACCGGTCGCGTAGCGAGCAATCTTGACGGCGTTCTCGACGGCCTCGGCGCCGGAGTTGAAGAGTGCTGTCTTCTTCTCGTGGTCACCGGGCGTCAGCCGGTTGAGCTGCTCGGCAACGGCTACGTATCCCTCGTAGGGCGTCACCATGAAGCAGGTGTGCGTGAACGCCGCGGCCTGCTCCGCGATGCTGGCGACAACGGTCGGTGCGGCGTTGCCGACATTGACAACGGCAATACCGGCACCGAGGTCGATCAGGCTGTTGTCGTCGACGTCAACGACGACACCACCACCGGCCGCCTTGATGAAGACCGGGAGGATCGTGCCAATGCCGTCGGAGACCGCTGACTTCTTGCGGGCCAGGAGCTCGGCCGACTTCGGGCCGGGGATCGCGGTGACCACGCGGCGCTCTTGCGGCAGGCCGGGGCCACCCGCGCTGACCGGGGTGGTAGCAGTCGTCGGTGCTGACATGGTCGAGCTCGCTCTCCGGTGACGTCGGCGGCATGACCGGACGTCGTCCCGGTCGCCTCGCCGTAGTACATAGTCACTGTAAGGCGAGATGGCAATCCCTGCCTCAGCACCGTGATGGACAATTGAGTGGATACAATAGGCCGAAACGTCCACACGCTCGCTGAGCCTGCCCGGAGGCCCTATGGTCGCCCCAACGGTGCGGACCGTCCTCGACATCCCGGCGCTCGCCCTCGTGCTCAGAGCAGGGCGCACCGCGATTGATGCCCCGGTGCGGTGGGTGGCGGTCAGCGAGCTGGAAGACCCCACGCCCTATCTCGACGGCGGCGAGCTTCTACTGACGACGGGCCTGCGTCTCGGAGACGACGACTGGCCAGGGTTTGTCGATCGGCTCCGCCGAGCCGGAGTCAGTGCGGTGGGCATCGGCGTCGGGCTAACCCACGACCGCGTGCCGGCCACGCTGGTTGCGGCAGCTGACGCGGCAGGGCTACCGCTGGTGGAGGTTCCCGAGCCGACGCCCTTCATGGCGGTCAGCCGCGCGATCTCCGATCTGCTAGCTGCCGCTGAGTACGAGGCGGTCACCCGAACCGTCGAGGCCCAGCGTGACTTGACCAGGGCTGCTCTGGCGCCTGAGGGCGCGGCGGCAGTGGTCGCCAAGCTCGCCGGAGTGCTCAACGCTGACTTGGTGCTCCTGGATCCGGCCGGGCGCCTGCTGCATGCGGCACCGCGCGAGGCGGCCGGTTGGGTGGATCTACTCGGGCCCGAGGTCGAGCGGATGCGCGAGCGTGGTCCGCGCAGCTCTGCCGCGATCGAGGTGGATGACACGCACGTCGTCCTGCAACCGCTGGCTCCGGCCGGTCGAGTGCGCGGATTCCTGGCTGTGGCAAGAGTCGTGCCCTTTGCCACGGCCGACTTTGCGTTGGTCAATGTCGGGGTCGCACTGGTCTCGTTGGCGATGGAGCGCTCGATCGGGACTGACACCGCAAGGCGCGAGCTGCGCTCGGCCCTGCTCGCTCTGCTCGCCGATGGCACGCCAGCTGAGCGACTTCCGGTCGCTGGAGTGGGGTGGGACGAGCTGCTGGCTGGGCCGGTGCGCGTCCTGGTTGCCGATGGGCTGCCCGCGGATCTGTTGGCACTCATCGAACAGGTGGAGGAGTCCGACGCGAGTGACGGCTGGCGCGGGGCAGCGCTGCACGAAGGCCGAGTGGTGGTACTCCAGCCGGCTGCTGCGTCACCCACACCGCCCACTCCCTCGCCAGGGACGACCACTGGCGCGATCGCTTGGGGGATCAGCGATGTCGTGCCGGTCACCTCGCTCAGCGACGGACTGCGCCAGGGGCGGCGCGCACTTGCGGCCGCGGGGGCCGGCGGCGTTCGCTCGTTCGGCGATCTGGCCAGGGACGGGCTCGTCGGACTGGTTGACGAGGAAGCGGCGCGCGGGTTTGCTGATGCGCTGCTGGGACCCCTCGAGAGGCGCGAGCGCGGCGACCTGGTTGCCTCGGTTCGGGCCTGGCTGGCCCACCACGGCCAATGGGACGCCGCGGCCACCACGCTCGGCGTTCACCGGCATACCCTCCGGTACCGGATGCGCCGGGTGGAAGACCTGCTGGAGCGCTCGCTGGACGACCCTGACCTGCGCGCCGAGTTGTGGGTCGCCCTGGCGGTGCGCGACCGCGACGCCGCCGAACCCAGCCGTAGTCCGAGAAGTCTAAGTAACTAAAGTAACTTGGCCTTTTTGTCGAGTGCTGTGAGTGCGGCCGGCTGCTTACCGTTGAGAGCGTCCCGCCCGCCCAAGGAGTGTCATGTCGACTGAGTCCAGCCCACCCTCGCTGGCGTTCTGGCTGGCCGGACGGCGGGCTCATGGCGAGGGGCAGCTCGACGTCTGCGGCCCCGATGGTCAGTGGGTGGCGAGTGTCAGCGTGCCGACCGACGCCCAGGTCGACGATGCGGTTGCGGCGCTCCATGGCGCGCAGGCGGAGGCCCAGCAGCTGACCTTGGGGGAACGGGCTGACGCGCTTGCTCACGTGGCTGCCCGACTGCTCGAGCGCCAGGAAGAGATCTCGACGCTGATCACCGCCGAGAACGGCAAGCCCATCAGGTGGGCCAGCATCGAGGTGACCAGGGCAGCCAGTGTCTTCCGATGGGCTGCCGAGGAAGCCAGGCGTTGGAGCGGTGCTGTGCAACGCCTCGACACCGAAGCTGCCGCTGCCGGCCGGTTGGCCTTGGTCAAACGAGTACCGAAGGGACCGGTGCTGGGGATTGCGCCGTTCAACTTCCCGCTGAACCTCGTAGCGCACAAGGTGGCACCGGCGCTAGCTGTCGGTGCACCGATTCTCATCAAGCCGGCGCCGGCGACACCCTTGTCGGCTCTGGTGCTCGGCGAGTTGCTCGCCGAGACCGACTTGCCGTCGGGAATGTGGTCGGTTCTTCCGGTACCGAACGACCGAATGCAGGCACTCGTTGCCGACCCTCGGTTGCCGATCATCTCGTTCACCGGATCAGCGCCGGTCGGGTACGCGATCCGCGAGGCCGTGCCGCACAAGCACGTCGTTCTCGAGCTCGGCGGCAATGCCGCTGCGGTGGTGCTCGAGGACTTCGGCGCCGAGCAGGACATCGAATGGGCGGCACAACGCATCGCGATGTTCGCCAACTACCAGGCCGGACAGTCCTGCATCTCGGTGCAGCGTGTGCTGGTCGACCGACCGATCTACGAAGACGTTGTGGCACGGGTCGTGAGCGAGGTCGAAAAGCTCGTCACCGGCGACTCCACCGACGCAGCAACCGATGTCGGCCCGCTCGTCGACGAGAACGCCGCGCTGCGCGTCGTCTCCTGGATCGACGAGGCCGTGGATGGTGGCGCCAAGCTTCTTACCGGCGGAGTGCGCGACGGAGCAGCGGTCGCGCCAGCGGTACTCATCGACGTACCTGAGGATGCCAAGGTGTGGCGCGAGGAGGTATTCGGCCCCGTTGTCGTACTCGCGCCCGTAGACGGCGTTGATGGTGCCATTGCTGCGGTCAACGACTCGCGTTTCGGCCTGCAGACCGGTGTTTTCACCAAGGACACGCAGACGGCCTTCCGCTTCTTCTCTGAGCTGCACGTTGGCGGAGTGATCGTCGGTGACGTCCCGAGTTTTCGGGCCGACCAGATGCCGTACGGCGGGGTCAAGGAGTCTGGCGTCGGGCGTGAAGGCGTCGCCTGTGCGATGACCGACTTCACCGAAGAGCGGGTCATGGTGTTGACGGGAATCAGGCTGTAGACCGAGCAGGCCCGGTATGTTCAGGCCACCTCGCTACGCGGGGCGGGTGGCCGGTAGGCGTCTGGGCGGTGGACGAGGCTTGCGAGGCTGCGCATGATCTGCTCGAACATCGGCTCGCCGTCCGGCAGCGCCCATGACAAGTGACCAAACGCCTCCATGGCAACGCAACCGAAGATGCGTACCCAACCCTCGAGGAAGGTCGCGACCGCGCCGACGGGCATGTCGGGCGCGACGTTTGCTGTCCGCCACGTCCAGTAGGGATCGAGTCCCGCGCGCAGGTCACCAGCGACATCGTCATCGGCTGGCACCGGGAAGGGACTCGCATTCCACATCGCAATGAAGGCGCCGGCGAAGAGGTTGCCGAACCTGTCGCTGGCTTGCTGGCACGCATTCGACGGTTGCTGGCCGAGCGCGGTCGGCGCGATGGCAAAGAGCAGACCGAACTCATGCGGGTGCTCCATGGCCCACCCCCGGAATCCGCGGCTCAGCGCGAGCATGCGGTCGAAGGGGTCGGTGGCCGCCGTGGCCGCGGCCTCCATCGCGTCACAGAGCTCGGCGAAAAGGTCGACGGTGACCGACTCGATGAGATCTTCCAGGCTCGGGAAGTAGCGGTACAACGCAGGGGCGGTCAGGCCGACGTCTCTGGCGACCGCACGCAGCTGGATTCCGGCCGGCCCGTTGTTGACCAGCTGGCCCCTGGCCGCGCTCTTGATCTCGGCGCGACTCTGCTCGCGGAGCCGCTCCCGACGGGTGGGGGGTGCCGTCGATGGTGCCGCGTCGATGCGGTATGGCACCGCGTACCGTGCCGCAGACTTCCCCGCGGTTGGCAAGGCGTGGCGGGCCGGCCGGATCGACGCCCGCAAGGTCACCGTGATCGGTGAACAGGTCGGCTACTTACCCGCCGACACCGCACAGCAGGTGGCCGCTAGCGCCGTCGACTACGCCACAGGTCAAGGCAGGCGGCCGGGTGGGGGGCGGACTGCTCCGCAGCTGCGGGAGTGGCTCCGCCGGAAGGTGATCGCCGCTGACCCCGGCGCTGCTGAGAAACGCCGGCAACGCGCGCTCTGCTGAGCGCCGGGT
>JAJAYZ010000033.1 GCA_027118455.1 Actinomycetes bacterium | reverse complement strand
GCAAGGCCAAGGGCTCAGCGGGCGGTAGACCTCCGGGGTTCGAACCGGCCATCTACCGTCAGGCGCAGCACCGTCGAGCGCGGATTCAACCGCCTCAAACAATGGCTGAGGCATCGCGACCCGCTACGACAAGTACGCCACGACCTACTTCGGTGGCGTCCTTCTCGCAGCCCTGACCACCTACCACCGAACCCATTGAGCCGACACGCCCTAGCCGAGGGTGGCCGGCGGGCATGGCGAACAAGATGGTCAATCCCTCATCGCCGTCTCCGGGGTCGGGATGCATGCAGATGTCTTGCCCGGTGGCGTACTCTTGGCACACGATGGACCACTAGGAGGCGCGATGTTCCAGTACCTGATTGGCGGGGTAGTCATCGTCTTTCTCGTTCTGCTGGTCCTCGGGGCCATCACTGGCCGGGTCAGATCGCGAAAATGCTGCAGTGTCGCTGACCCCCGTCAGGACCTCCGGATGCGCGGCGCATTTGAGGACGAGACATCGCCGCCGAGCCCTACATCCTGATCTGCACGCCTCCTGGGTCATACGGCGCTCGCCGGTGCAACGTCGCCGGGCAGACCGTTCCTCCGACGTTGACCTCGTATGTCTCGGAGTCCAGGTAGTCAGCCGTCACGATGCCTCCATCACGCCGCCAGATGTAGGCGAGCGCCACGCATGTGCCCAGGGTTTCACCCCATCCGGCTGAGATGACTTGCCCGACAGCTACTCCGTCGCGAAGCACGAGCTCACCTCCCCACATCATGACGTCCGGCTCGTCGAGCACGATCGAGACCAGCTTCCGTCGCGGACCGGCCTGGACCGCCTCTATGAGCGCGTCCCTCCCGATGAACTTGATGTCGGTCTTGAGCTTGCAAGCGAAGGTAAGGCCCGCGTCCAGAGGTGTGCAGTCCGGTGTCAGGTCGGTGCCGAAGGCGCGGTATCCCTTCTCCAGTCGGAGGGAGTTGATCGTGTAGTAGCCAGCAGGAACGAGGCCGAAGGCAGTTCCAGCGCTGGTCAGCATCTTGTAGACGTCAACCGCGAACTCGACGGGAACGTAGAGCTCCCATCCGAGCTCACCGACGTACGTGATCCGAGTGGCACGTACCGTCGCTTGGCCGAGGTCGACCTCGCGGCTGGACGCGAAGGGGAAGCCATCGTTAGAGAAGTCTGACCGGGTGAGCGTCTGGAGCAGATCACGGGACCGCGGGCCCATGATGGCGAAGACGGCATACATCGCGGTGACGTCAACCACGCCTACTTGCTCTGTGGGGTCGGTATGGCGACGGAGCCAGTCGATGTCGCGGACAACGGACGCCGCCCCCGTGACGAGCAGGTATTCATCGCGTGCGACTCGCGTGACCGTGACATCAGCCTCGTACCCGGCGCGGCTGTTGAGCATCCCCGTGTACACCGCGCGCCCCAGCGAGACTGCCACGTCTGCGGTGCAGACTCGTTGTAGGAGCGACTCGGCACCGTGTCCAGTGACCAATACCTTGCCGAAGGACGACTGGTCGAAGAGGGCAACGTCCTGGCGCGCTGCGCGCTGCTCCACGGCGGACCACTCGATCCAGTTCGGTTTGCGCCAGGTGTAGTCCAAGACGGGCTCCGTGCCCGTTGGCGCGAACACGTTGGCCCGCTCCCACCCCATCTTCGAGCCGAAGACTGCGCCCTGCTCCTCCAGCAAGTGGTGGACGGGTGATCGGCGGAATGGTCGCGCTGTTGTGAGCTCGCGGTTGGGCCACGGGATTGCGTAGTGCAGTCCAAGCACTTCGGCGACGCGGTCGTGCAGCCACTGCCGATTGCCGTTGAAGGGGGCGAAGCGCCGGATGTCAACTGCAGTGAGGTCAGAGGTTGGCTCGCCGTTGACGATCCACTCGGCCAAGGCCCGACCGGCTCCACCCGCCGATGCGATGCCGACGGAGTTGAACCCAGCGCCGACATAGAAGTTCCTCAGTTCGGGCGCCTCGCCCAGGATGAACTGGTTGTCGGGAGTGAAGCTCTCCGGACCGTTGTAGAACTTCTTGATCCCGGTCTCGCGCAAGGCGGGAATCCTCCGCAGGGCGTTCTCCATCAGAATCTCGAAGTGTTCCCAGTCCTCCTCAAGCAACTGGAACTCAAAGGGGTAGGGAATCTGGTCTGGTGCTACCCACGGCTTGGCCTCCGGCTCGAAGCCACCCACCACCAGACCGCCTACCTCTTCCTTCATGTAGGTGTAGCCATCGGGGTCTCGCAGGATCGGCAAGTCGCGGTGCACGCCCTCGATCTGCTCGGTAACGACGTAGAAGTGCTCGGCGGAGTGAAGGGGAACAGTCACGCCCGCCTGGGCCGCGATCGCATTCGCCCATTGTCCACCGCAGTTGACGACGACCTCCGCCTCGATGTCGCCGTGATCAGTCCGGACACCGGACACCGAGCCCTCGGCTGTCAGGATTCCGAGGGCTCGCACACCCTCGGCGATCGTGACTCCGCGGTTTCGAGCGCCCTTGGCCAGCGACTGGGTGACGTCGGTCGGGTTGGCTGTGCAGTCGCCGGGGAGCCAGATCGCGCCCAGTAGGTCATCCGTAGCCAAGATGGGATAGAGCTCCTTGGCGCGACCGGGTGAGATGAGCTCACACTCCAGGTCGTAAGCCGCTGCCGCTGCTGCAGTGCGTTGCAGCTGCACCATGCGGTCTGGTGTGCGGGCGACCGTGACGCCACCACATCGCTTGAGGCCGGTGCCGAGGCCGGTCTCCTTCTCGAGCCGTTCATAGAGCGTCGCCGAGTACTGCACCAAGCGCGTGCCACTCTCGGTTGCGCGCAGTTGACCGACGAGTCCTGCGGCATGCCAGGTAGTGCCGCAGGAGAGGCGTCCCTGCTCGAGGAGAACGACGTCGGTCCAGCCGAGCTCGGCCAAGTGGTAGGCGACGCTGGTGCCGACGATCCCACCGCCGATGATGACCACGCGGGCGCGGGCAGGCAGATTCTGGGTCATCAAGGCTCCCCGTTGACGGAGTGATGACGAGGAGCGTAGCCCGGAAAAGGTCTAGACGGAATAGGCCAGCGCGATCAGTCAGCTGGCCGTACATCGACGCCGAGACCTGTGCGGAACGAGATGCGCACCTTGTCGGGGCGGAAGAGGTCGCGCGCGTACTCAACGGGGAGACCGGCAGCGGTGGATGCCGCGCGTTCGATGAGTATGAGCGCGCTCTTGGCTTCGACGCCAAGCAGCTCGGCTTCGGAGGTACCTGCGATCACCGGCTCGAGGTTCTCGGACGCGACATACGGCGTCTGGCCGTAATGTCGGCGCAGAAGCTCGTACAGCGACCCGGCCAGGCGGTGCGCGAGGAGGTCGGGAAAGACCTCAGCTGGGAAGTAGGAGCGCTCGAGCGCAAGTGGCTCACGACGTGCCGTGCGCACTCGGACAATTTCGTGGACATCGTCGCCGCGGGGGATTGAAAGTGCGCCTGCCACTGCGGCAGTGGCAGGGACGGTGAGCGCTGAGACCACTCGTGCCCCGGCTCGGATGTTCGCGCGGCGCATCTGCTCGGTGAAGCCGGCCAGCCCGGTCAGGTCGCATTCAATACGCGGCTCGCTGACGTAGGTGCCCCCTGACCGTCCAGGCTTGCGAACAACGGTCCCCTGAGCTTCCATCGTCGACAGCGCTTGCCGCAGCGTCATTCGGCTGACTCCGAGCTCGGCAGCGAGATCTCCTTCTCGCGGCAGGCGGTCACCGTTGACGAGGTCGCCTCGTCCGATGACATCGATCAACCAGCGTTCGATCTGCGCGTGCAAAGGCGAACCCGTGGTCGCCGTGAACACGGGTACGGATGCGAGCCAGCCTGGCACGGCCTCCGTGCTCGCGTCGTTGGGGCTCACAAGTGCTTATGCTAGGCCGCATGCCACCGGTCATCGCGGTTTCTTGCTACGGAGAGCCAGCCCAATGGGGCGCCTGGAACACCGACGCCGTGCTGCTTCACCGGGCCTACGTATCTGCCTTGCAGGAAGTGGGAGCGGCCGTCTTGCTGGTTCCGCCAGGAGCGACGGCTGCGGCCGCCCAATCAATCGTTGGGCGAGTCGACGGACTGGTCATTGCAGGTGGCCCAGATATTGACCCTGATCTGTACGGAGCTCCTGCCCACGCCACCACCGACCGACCGCGAGCCGACCGCGACCAGACAGAGCTGTTGATCTACCGCACAGCGCGTGAACGCCAAGTCCCCGTGCTCGGTATCTGTCGGGGAATGCAGATGCTGGCCGTCGCCAGTGGAGGATCACTGGTGCAAGACCTGCCATCGGCCGGGTACGGCCTCGTGCACCGCGACGCGCCGGGAACCTTCCATGACCACGGCGCAACGTTCAGTGAGTCCTCGTTGGTCGCTCAGATCTTGGGTTCTGAGATGGTCGTCAACTCCAGCCATCACCAGGGCGTTGACGACCCAGGAAGCCTTACCGTCACCGGACGCGCGAATGACGGAACGATCGAGGTACTCGAGGATCCTGAGGCAGCCTTCGTCCTTGGCGTGCAGTGGCACCCGGAGATGACCGACGATCGACGGCTGTTCGCGGCGCTTGTCGCCGCTGCCGGCTGATTGAGCTAGATCCTCAGAGCGGGGTGACGTAAGCCCCCGAGATGCCGCCATCGACGAGGAAGTTGCTTGCGGTGATGAAGGAAGAGTCGTCGCTGCCGAGAAAGGCGACTGCAGCGGCAATCTCGCTTGGTTCGGCGAATCGACCGACGGGGATGTGTACCAGCCGACGAGCCGCTCGTTCTGCATCCTTGGCAAACAGTTCGATCAGCAACGGGGTGTTCACGGGTCCGGGGGAGAGTGCGTTGACCCGAATGCCTTGGCGGGCAAACTGAACACCGAGTTCGCGGCTCATGGCCAGTACCCCGCCTTTGGATGCGGTGTATGAAATCTGCGAGGTGGCCGCTCCCATCGTCGCCACGAACGATGCCGTGTTGACGATCGAACCCTTGCCTTGGCGCTGCATGTAGGGGATGACCTCTTTGCAGCAGAGGTAGACCGAGGTCAGGTTGACCCGCTGCACGCGATCCCAGGCCTCGATGCCGGTGTCGAGGATCGAGTCGTCGTCAGGTGGTGAGATTCCGGCGTTGTGGAACGAGACGTCGATCGAGCCGTAGGTGTCGTGTGCTGTCTTGAACATCCTGGCGACGTCGTCGGCGTTCGTGACGTCGGCCTGAACGGCTATCCCACTCACCTCGTCGGCAGCGGACTGGCCAGCCTGGAGGTTCATGTCGACAATGACGACGTTGGCCCCCTCGGCCGCGAGCCGGACGGCCGTTGCACGCCCGATTCCGCTGCCCCCTCCGGTGATCACGGCAGTGCGTTCGGCGAAGCGGTTCACAGGTCAGCCTTCCGTTGAGATGAAAACGTTCTTGACCTCGGTAAAGGCCTCCAGCGCATCGGGCCCGAGCTCTCGGCCAAGGCCGGACTTCTTGAAGCCACCGAACGGCGTCCAGTAACGCACCGAGGAGTGCGAGTTCACCGAGAGGTTTCCAGCGTCGATTCCACGGCTGACCCGGAGTGCCCGCCCGACGTCTCGGGTGAAGATCGAGCCCGAGAGTCCGTACTCGCTGTCGTTGGCGATCCGAACAGCGTCTGCTTCATCATCGAACGCCACGACCGCCACGACCGGCCCGAAGATCTCCTCGTGCAGGATCGGGTCATCGGGGCCATGCGGGAGAACAACAGTTGGCGGGTACCAGAAACCTGGCCCGTCTGGAGCCGATCCTTGGATCACGACATTGGTGGCATCGGTGATGAAAGACGCAACGCGATCGCGCTGGCCGGCGCTGATGAGCGGCCCCATCTCAGCGGTCTCCAGGCCCGGATCCTCAACGCGCACGCCACGGACGGCGGGTTCCAACAGCTCGAGAAAGGTGTCGAGGGCTGACCGTTCCACCAGAATCCGCGATCTCGCGCAACAGTCTTGGCCGGCGTTGTCGAAGACGGCGTAGGGCGCTGTGGCGGCAGCAGCGTTGAGGTCGGCGTCGGCGAAGACGACGTTGGCGCTCTTACCGCCGAGCTCGAGCGTGACGGGCTTGACCTGTCGGGCACAGCCCTCGGCCACCCTTGTCCCGACCTCCGTCGACCCGGTGAAGACCACCTTGGCGATATCGGGATGAGTGACGAAGCGCTCACCGACGACTGACCCGCGTCCCGCCAGCACCTGGAACACGTGCTCGGGTAGGCCAGCCTCCAAGGCGAGCTCACCGAGGCGCATCGCTGTGAGCGGAGTCAGCTCAGCTGGCTTGAGAACGACGGTATTGCCGGCGGCAAGGGCGGGGGCGAACCCCCAGCCGGCGATCGGCATCGGGAAGTTCCAGGGAACGATGACGCCGACTACGCCCAGTGGCTCGCGGAAGGTGATGTCGACGCCGCCAGCCACCGGTATCTGGTGACCGAGCAGCCGCTCGGGTGCACCGGAGTAGTAGGCCAGGACGTCGCGCACGTTGCCGGCTTCCCATCTGGCATTACCGATGGTGTGTCCCGCGTTGGCAACCTCCAGGCGTGCGAGTTCCTCGATGTGGTCGTCGACGACTGCTGAGAACCGTCGGAGCATCCTGGCTCGGTCGCCGGGTGCGATATGCCTCCAAGTACTGAAGGCGTGCTTACCCCGCGCGATCGCGGCGTCAGTCTCCTCGACCGAGAGCGACGGAACGGATGTGATGACCGTCTCGGTCACCGGGTTGAGGACGTCGTGCATGGCACTCACATTCGCTCGAAGCTTCGGATCCGCTCCCAGTCGGTGACTGAGCGATCGAAGGCGTCTACCTCGATGCGGCCCATGTTGGCGTAGTGAGCCTGCACGTCCTCGCCGAAGGTTTCAGCCACCCATTCCGAGCGCTCCCATAGCTCGACGGCGTCCACCAGGCGCCAGGGCGCGCGTTCACCGCCTGCCTCGTATGCGTTACCGGCGAACTCGTCGCGCAGCTCGAGCCCGTGCTCGATTCCGTCCAGGCTTGCCGCTGCCATCCCCGCAACCGCGAGGTAGGGGTTGACGTCTCCGCCGGGGATTCGGTTCTCGACGCGGAGCCCGGCGCCACGCCCCACCAGACGTAGAGCACAGGTGCGGTTGTCACGGCCCCACTCAATGGAGGTGGGGGCAAATGAGCCAGGAGCAAAGCGTTTGTATGAGTTGATGTTCGGTGCAAAGAGCAGTGAGAGCTCCCGTAGATGGGCCAGCTGCCCTGCGATGAACTGGCGACCGACGTCGGACATTCCGTGCTTGGTGTCAGCGGAGTCGGCCATGACCATCGCGCCGTCGGTTCCGCGGAATGACAGGTGGATGTGGCAGGAGTTGCCCTCACGTTCGTTGTACTTCGCCATGAAGGTGAGGGCGTAGCCCTCTTGTGCGGCGATCTCCTTGGCCGCTGTCTTGTAGACAACGTGGTTGTCGCAGGACTTCAGCGCCGACTCGTACAGGAAGGCAATCTCGTGCTGGCCAAGGTTGCACTCGCCTTTGACGCTCTCGACCTGCAACCCAGACTCCGACATTGCCAGGCGGATCCTGCGCAGGAGCGGCTCGACTCGCGAAGTACCGATGATCGAGTAGTCAACGTTGTAGTTGTTCGACGGGGTGAGGTCTCGGTAGTGACGCTCCCAGGCGTCCTCGTAGGAGTTGTTGAACAAGATGAACTCCAGCTCAGTGCCGACGAACGCCCCCATGCCGGCGTCAGCGAGCCTGGTGAGCTGCTTCTTCAGCACCTGACGCGGCGAGGCAACGACGTCGGTTCCGTCGAGCCACTGGACGTCGGCCTGCACCATGGCGGTCTTGGGATGCCACGGCACGAGTCGAAGCGTGTCCAGGTCGTGCGCCATGACGAAGTCGCCGTAGCCGGCGTCCCAACTCGACATTTGGTACCCGTCGACGGTGTTCATGTCGACGTCGACAGCCAGCAGATAGTTACAACCCTCGGTGCCATGGGCGAGCACATGGTCGACGAAGTAGCGAGCGTCCAGGCGCTTGCCCTGAAGTCGCCCTTGCATGTCGGTGATTCCCAGGATGACCGTGTCGAATCGACCGTTGGATACCCCGGCCTTCAACTCGTCGATGGACAGCGGTGCGCCGTGCATCTGGTTCGTCATCCCACTTCCCTTCGGTTGCACACACCCTGGCACGGCGAAGACGCCAGGGCAGGGCGGATGAGCCGGTGTATCGATCTAGACCGAAAACCTACCTTTCTGATCATTACTGGTCTAGAGTCCGGGACCATCGCACTGGGAGGGTGTGTGGCAGTCTTGACAGAGAATGGCGTCGGCGCCGAGCTACTGGCGCGGCTAGACGCCGTCCCGCAGTTGGCCGACCGATGCGACGTCGTGGTGCTGTCGGGGGGTTTGACCAACCAGAACCTCAAAGTCTCGACGCCCGCAGGCACCTACGTCGCGAGGCTTTCGACTCCGGAGAGTTCCCTCCTCGCCATTGACCGCTCACATGAGCACGTGAACTCGGCCGCGGCCGCTGAGTCTGGGGCGGCGCCGTCGGTGGTTGCCTTTGCGCCGGAAGCCAATATCCTCGTCGTCGACTACATCGACGGCCGTACCTGGGACAGCGCCGACATCCTGGCGCCGGCCAACGCTGGGCGGATCGCCGAGGTGTGCCACCTCCTGCATTCGAGTCCTGCTTTCGGGAACGACTTCAACATGCTGTCGCTCCAGCGTCACTACCTCACGATCGTCCAGGAGCGCGACCTTCGGCTTCCGGATCGGTACCTGGACTTCACAGGGCACGTGAGCGCGATCGAAGATGCGCTCAAAGCTCGTCCGGTCCCGGCGACACCCTGCAACAACGACCTTCTCGCAGCCAACTTCATCGACACCGGCGACCGCGTGTGGCTCATCGACTACGAGTACTCCGGGAACAACGACCCATTCTTCGAGATCGGCAACATCTGGAGCGAGGCCTCAGGCGCTCCGGACGACCTTGCCCGGCTGGTGACGGCCTACGTTGGGCGAACTTCGCGTGCCCTTACAGCTCGGGCCTGGCTATGGGGCTTGATGAGCAAGTACGGCTGGACGCTCTGGGCGTCGATTCAGGACGGGACGAGCGACCTCGACTTCGACTTCTGGGCGTGGGGGATGGAGAAGTACGAGCGTGTCATCGCCGAGTTCGATTCACCGGATTTCGGCCGGGCGTTGGAGGTGGTGCGCCACAGCGACTGACGTGTGCTGGAGAAATCCGATTCCGCGTGTCGCAACACGTGAACGGTCTCTGGTGCCACACTGCGACCAAGGTTACGGCGCCGCCGTGACTGACGCTGGGGGTTTTGACAAGAGGAGTCACCAGATGGCGGACATCTCAAAGATGGACAAAGACGAGCAAATGCTCGCCGAACTCGGCTACAAGCAGGAACTCAGCCGATCGTGGTCAGGGTTCTCCAACTTTGCCATTTCGTTCTCGATCATCTCGATCCTTGCTGGCTGCTTCACCACGTTCTACTTTGGGTGGAACAACGGTGGACCAATTGCCATTTCACTTGGCTGGCCGCTGGTCGCGACATTCATCCTGATTATCGGTTTCTGCATGTCCGAACTGGTGTCGGCCTACCCGACATCCGGTGGCATCTACTGGTGGGCATCGAAGCTCGGCGGTGTCAAAGCCGGGTACTACACCGGATGGCTGAACTTGGCCGGGCTGGTGGCAATCGTGGCATCCGTGGCGTACGGGGCAGCGACCTTTCTTGACTACAGCCTTTCGCGGTTCAGCACGTCTTGGGAGGAGGGGTTTTCCTTCGGTCGGGTCTTTGTGCTTTTCGTGCTAATCCTGATCTTCGTTTCTTTGATCAACATCTTCTCGAGCCACCTACTTGCAATCTTCAACAATATCTCGGTGTGGTGGCACGTGGCGGGCGCCAGCATCGTTGTTCTAATCCTGGTCTTCTTTCTGAAGGACGGCGCTACTCACTGGAGTGCCAGCGATGTCTTCACTGGGGAAGTCAACAACACCGCTGGATTGTTCGGCGGCGAGACCGGAGGCCCGGGGTTCTGGTTCTACGTGTTGCCGTTGGGCTTCTTGCTCACCCAGTACACAATCACCGGCTACGACGCTTCTGCACACCTGTCAGAGGAGACCCACGGTGCGGCCGACACTGCGGCCAAGGGTCTTTGGCGATCCATCTTCTACTCGGCGATTGGCGGCTGGATTCTGCTCCTGTCGTTCCTCTTTGCGGTCCAGGACCCCGAAGCCGTTTCTCTCGGTGGGGGTGGCGTTCAGGTGATTTTCGATCAGGCGCTGACTCCGAAGGTGGCTGGCACCGTGCTCATGATCGCCACCATCGGGCAGCTTTTCTGCACGACCGCCTGTCTGACGTCCGCATCTCGCATGCTGTTTGCCTTCAGCCGCGACGGTGCAGTGCCCGGCTCGAAGTACTGGTCGCGACTGAATGCGCAGAGGACGCCGGTGTATGCCGTGCTCGCTGTCGCGGTGGCGGGCCTCATCCTCACACTCCCCGCTCTTTGGGAGGTGAACATCGGCACCGCTGCTGAGCCGTTCTACTCTGTTGTGGCGTTCTACGCCGTAGTCTCGATCGGGGTGCTTGGGCTCTACCTAGCCTTCGCAATCCCGATCTTTTACAGGTGGCGTGCGGGGTCGGCATTCAAGCAGGGATCGTGGAACCTGGGGAACAAGTGGAAGTGGATGGCGCCACTTGCAGTTGGCGAGATCGTTGTCACCTCGTTCTACTTCATCCTGCCGCTGTACCCATCTGGGACTCCAAGCTGGTTGCAGGGTCTGCTTGGAACCCCTGACGACACGGTGTTCAGCTGGAAGTACGTCAACTATGCGCCGCTGGTGCTTGGTGGATTGCTCATCGCCCTTTGGATCGGTTGGCACGTCTCTGCCAAGAACTGGTTCACCGGGCCGAAGACGACGATCGACCTGCCAGCTGGAATGACGTCGGCTGACGAGATCGCGCTGGAGCACGAGCGCGGTGGCTCCCGGACTGGGGAGCACCAAAGGCAGCACCCCGACGAGAAGTAGCTTCGATCAACGCAGCAGAGGGAGGGTGGCCCAGTTGGGCACCCTCCCTCTGCTCTCGTTTTGGCGACTAACCTTCAAGCATGGATCGTCCTACCCGGTGGGTCACCGACACCGACGAGAACCACTCTCAGTGGTACATCGAGAGGTTCCGCACGATGGCGGCCGAAGGCATCGATCTCGGTGGTGAAGCCCGACTCATGGATGCGATGCTGCCTCCGCGGTCCCGCGTCCTCGACGCCGGCTGTGGCCCTGGCCGGGTGGGGGCGCTGCTGCACGAGCGAGGCCATGATGTCGTCGGGGTCGACGCCGATCCTGCGCTGATCGCCGCCGCACGCGAGGATCATCCTGGTCCGAAGTGGCTGGTCGCCGACCTTGCCGAGCTCGACCTCAAGCAGCAGGGCATCACAGAACCGTTCGCCGGTGCTCTTCTGGCGGGAAACGTGATGACGTTTCTCGCTCCGGGCACCGAAACGGCCGTCCTGAGCCGGGTCGGGGCTCGCGTTGCCTCTGACGGGCTCCTGGTGGTTGGCTTCGGCGTCGACCGGGGCTACGCGCTGGCCGACTTCGATCGACATGCGGCGGCCGCTGGCCTCCGTCTGGAGCACCGCTTCGCGACCTGGGACCTGCGTCCATGGTCGCAGTCCGCTGACTTCGCAGTCACTGTGCTGCGCACTGGGATCCATGAGACGGCGGCAACCAAAACGGCCCTCGGGAGTGAATCGTAAACAAGGCTTTCCGCAAGTATCTGACCGACGCTGAGGTCCAGATCATTGAGGAGACCAAGCCAGCAAATCTGGCCGATCTCGACGAGGATGCGCTCGGAGACCTGCACAACCGGGTTCGTCGGGCCAGCACCAAGTATCGACAGTTGCACCGCAGGCAGGCGAGTGCTCAGGTGAGGACGGATCGCGGCAGGGGAAAAGCCTCTGTCAAGAACTCGAGGTCGGCGGTCAAGGCGGAGGTTTTCGGGGACGCCCTCGCACGGGTGAGTCGGTCCCTGAGCGAGGCGGCGAAGGCGTCAGCGGCCGAACTGAGAGCGGAGCGTTTGGCGGCAGCGAAGGTCGGCCCGGTGCCCGGAGACAAGCCAAGCGCGATGCTCATTAGGCGAGCCACTTTTCGCTAGTTTCAGTCGTCGTGTCTCGAACGGGTGACGGCGTGTTGCGACTTCGTAACGTCAGGGCGTGGGGTGGGTCACTTTCGGTGTGTTCCGCTGTTAGGGTGCGGGCGACCGAGTGGGCTCAACGAAGCTGGCGCGGTCGCTGGAACAGGGACCCTGGGCCGGCGTAGATACCTCGATCGATCAGGGAGAGATGCAGTGGGAAGCACGCGTAAAAAGGCGTCTGGGTGGGCCGTCCTTGTCGGAGCATCGCTGGTTCTTGCAGCGTGCACAGGCGGGGGATCGGGAACCGACAACACCAACACTTCCAATGAACCGGTCACGTTCACGTATGCCTACGAGCAGGAGTGGCAGGCGTACAACTCCGCTACCGTCGCAACCAACGCCAGCCAGAACGCCATCCCGATGAACCGGGTGCTGCTGGGCTTCTGGTACTTCGCGCCCGACGGCTCCGTTGCTCCTGAGACCGACTTCGGTACGTACGAAAAAGTCAGCGACGACCCCCTGACGATTAACTACAGCTTCGCCGATGATGCGGTGTGGAGCGACGGCAATCCCATTGACTGTGACGACGCCTATCTCGCCTGGTACTCCAACACTGGTAAGACCAAGACCTTCAAGACGGTCAGCACCGACGGCTACGAGGACATCAAGACGGTTCAGTGCGCCGATGGTGACAAGGACTTCACGGTGGTTTACGACAAGCCATACGCTGACTGGGTCGCCAACTTCGGATCAATCCTCCCGGCCCACGTGGTCGAAAAGCAGGCTGGCATGGACGATCTGATCGCTGCCATCGACGACAATGACACCAAAACGCTGGACGCCGCAGGTGACTTCTGGACCAACGGCTGGGTCTTCAAGCCGGGCGACCTGCCGGACGAGTCGCTCATCCCGTCGTCAGGTCCATACAAGCTCTCCAAGTGGGAGTCAGGGAACAGCCTGACTTTGGTGGCGAACGACAACTACTGGGGTGATGCCCCACTGGCTGACACTGTGGTCATCCGGTTCATCGCAGCGACTTCGCAGCCGCAAGCGCTGGAGAACGGTGAGATCCAGGCCATGGATCCGCAACCGAACCCAGACCTTCAGAAGCAGCTGGAGAAACTCGGAGACTCGATTGTCTTCGCCTCGTCCGACCAGTTCACCTGGGAGCACTACGACTTCAACTTCGATGGTGCATTCGGCGACAAGGCGCTGCGAGAGGCCTTCGCTCTGTGCCTGCCACGTCAGACGATCGTCGACAACCTGATCAAGCCGGACAACCCCGAGGCGATCGTGCTCAACTCGCGCTACTTCCTGCCGTTCCAGCCCGACTACCAAGAGGTGGCCGACGCAATCGCGCCGGAGGCGTACGCGTCGCAGGACATCGCACAGGCCCGTCAGATCCTCGAAGACAACAACGCGGTGGGCACACAGCTCCGGCTTGGCTACATCGTGCCGAACGACCGGCGTGTCGCTGAGGCGCAGCTGGTCATGGATGCCTGTGGTCCTGACGGGGCGGGATTCAACGTGGTCGATGAAGGTGACAAGACCTTCTTCAACGCCGGCGGTGCGCTCGTGACCGGAAACTTCGATGTTGCACTCTTCGCGTGGGCTGGATCACCTCTGGTCACCGGGTCGTCTGCCATCTACGTCACCGATGGTGGGAGCAACTACGGTAACTACGCGAACAAAGAGGTCGACTCGTTGGTCGATACGCTCAACCAGACCTCTGACCCCGAGGAGCAGAAGCAGATCATCATCGAGATGGAGACCATCCTCTGGGACGACCTGGCCACCATCCCAGTGTTCGCCTTCCCAGGCATCGTCGCCTATGACGCTGATGCCACGGGCGTGGAGTACAACGCCACGCAGTCGGGCCTAACGTGGAACATGCAGAACTGGAACATCTCCTAGGTCGCGACGGGGCGGGTGGTGGTGTCGTTGACCAACGGCACCACCACCCGCTGTCTGTCGCCTAGCATCACCGGTGTGACTGGTCCGTAGATCCGGGAGGGAACCGAGATGGCTGCCTACATCATCCGCCGGGTGCTGGCATCCCTGCTGATCCTGCTCGCAGCAACCTTCCTGATGTTCACCCTGGTGAGTCTGAGCGGCGATCCATTGGCAGAGTTCATTGCCGTTCCGGACCCCGACCAGAAGGCGTTACTCATCCAAGGTCGGATTGACGCGCTCAACCTTGATCAGCCGTTCATCGTGCAGTACTTCATGTGGCTCGGTGGCACGGTGGGATGCATCGTTCCGGGCATAGCCTGCGATCTCGGGGTCAACCTCAACAACCAACCAGTGACGGCACTGTTGGTGGACGCATTCCCCACAACGCTCCAACTGGTACTCGCAGCCACTGTGCTCTCGATCATCCTCGGCGTGGCGATCGGAATAATCTCGGCGATCCGCCAGTACAGCGCCTTCGACTACACCATCACTTTCGCCGCTTTTCTCTTCTTCTCCCTGCCGATCTTCTGGGTGGCGGTTCTGTTGAAGGAGTTCGGTGCGATCCGGATCAACAACTGGCTAGCCGACCCGGCCGTTACTATCCCCGTGGCTGTCGTGATGGCGGCCTTCAGCGCGCTCTTCTTCAGCGCGATCATCGGAGGTACACGCAAGCGGCGCGTTCTGGTAGGGATTGGCGCTGCAGCCGGCGGTGTTGCAATCTTGACGCTCCTCGTCGTGAGTGGCTGGTTCGCCAACCCAGGAATGGGCCCGGGGCTGGTGACGATCGGAGCGCTGGCGGGTGCTGTTGGGGCAACTCTTCTCTTCACCAACTTGGAGAATCGCCGCGTCTTGTTCATCTCGCTGGCGACTGCTGCTCTTGGCGTTGTAACCGCCTACAGTGCGACTCCGCTGCTTGCGGATCCCTCTTGGCTGACGCTGTTCGGGCTTGGTGCGTTGGCCACCGGCATCGGAGTCGGCATTGCGGCGATCTTCGGTGACATCGACCGCGCTGCGGCGGTCCGCGCATCGATCATGACTACCGTGCTCGTCGGAGTCCTAGTCTTCATGGACAAGACGATCTCGAGCTTCGCTGCCTACTCCGAATCAGTCAACGGACGCCCCATCGCCACCATCGGTAGCAAGACCCCGAACTTCGATGGCACCTTTTGGGAGACGACTCTTGACACGATGACGCACCTGGCCCTTCCGACGATCGCGATCATGTTGATCTCTTTCGCTGGCTACAGTCGGTATTCACGTGCCTCGATGCTCGAGGTGATGAATGCCGACTATGTACGCACTGCGCGCGCAAAGGGGCTGACCGAACGCACCGTGGTGCTGCGCCACGCATTCCGCAATGCGATGATCCCGATCGCCACTCTGGCTGCGCTCGACTTTGGGGCAGTCATCGGCGGGGCCATCATCACTGAGACCGTCTTTGGTTGGAAGGGCATGGGGGTGCTCTTCACCTCCGCATTGAACAAGTTTGATACCAACCAAATTATGGGCGTCTTTATCGTGACTGCCGTCGCCGTGCTTATCTTCAACTTGATCGCCGATATCAGTTACGCCGTACTCGACCCACGGATCCGGCTCACATGATGCGTCGGCACCAGCGAAGGGGTCACCCGTGACCAGTCCCATCACCCCGTCGCCCACGGGGTGGACCCCGGGGATGAGGGCGGGTGCTGAGTTCACCATCCAGGCGCGCACTCAAGGCCAGATGGTTCGCACCCGTTTCTTTCGACACCGCGGGGCAATGATCGGTCTCGGTGCGCTCATCTTCGTCGTGATTCTCTCCTACACCTCCATCGGCTTCTGGAAGATCCCTGGTTGGTGGGGGTTGGACTTCTCGTCAACCGGAGTGTTGGTGAACGAAGGGAAGCCGACGCTGGACTTGATCCCCTGGCTCGACGGCGATGGGCTCTCGATCGGCCCCCATCCGTTCGGGCAGGACCAGATCGGTCGGGACTACTTCGCCTTGACGATGCGCGGCACTCAGATCTCGTTGATGGTGGCCTTCGTCATCGGCATCCTTTCGACCTTTCTCGGCACGGTCGCTGGTGCAATCTCCGGTTACTACGGTGGGAAACCCGAAGCCGTCATCATGCGCGCGACCGACCTTCTCCTGACGATTCCGGTCCTGATCGTCGCGGCCGTAGTCGGAAACGGTTTCAGGGACACCGGCCCCTTCTTCCTCGCCGTTGTACTCTCTCTGTTGATCTGGACGTCGCTGGCCCGGTTGGTCCGAGGTGAGTTCCTCTCACTGCGTGAGAAGGAGTTCGTCGAGGCGGCGCGCGCGATGGGTGCTTCTTCGACACGGATCATCTTCCGACACATGCTGCCCAACGCCATTGGCACCATCATCGTCAGCGCGACACTCACCATCGCAGCAGCGATCCTCATCGAGGCCGCCCTGAGCTACCTTGGGTACGGAGTACAGCCGCCTGATACGTCATTGGGTCTGCTCATCTCGACCTACCAGACTGCCTTTAGCACCCGGCCGTGGCTGTTCTGGTGGCCTGGTCTCTTTATCATTACCATCGCTCTCTCCGTCAACTTCATCGGAGACGGTTTGCGCGATGCCTTCGACCCCAAGCAGACCAGGGTGCGTGCTTAGTGGACACCGAGATCCTGAGCGTCAGCGACCTCACCGTCGGATTCCCAACCGACGATGGCTTGGTGACCGCAGTCCGCGGTGTCACGTACACGTTGAAGGAACGCGAAGTGCTGGCGATTGTGGGCGAGTCAGGTTCAGGCAAATCCGTGTCGGCGATGGCGCTCATGGGACTTCTCCCCAAATCTGCGCAGATCACCGGAAGCGTTCGCTACCGCGACGAAGAAATGCTCGAGATGAGTCCGAAGCGGTCCAGGGAGATGCGCGGGCAGAACATCGCGATGATCTTCCAAGACCCGATGACGGCCATGAACCCGGTGTACACCATTGGGGACCAGCTCGCCGAGGCTTACAGGTCACACCACCGGGTCGAGCGCAAGGTGGCGCTGGGTAAGGCTGTCGAGATGCTTGATCGCGTGGGAATCCCCCAGGCCAAGGATCGCGCGCGCTCATACCCGCACGAGTTCTCTGGCGGCATGCGCCAACGGGCGATGATTGCGATGGCGATCATCAACAGCCCAGACATCATCATTGCCGACGAGCCGACCACGGCGCTCGACGTCACCGTCCAGGCCCAGATCCTTGAGACGCTGATTGAGGTGAAGGACTCAGTCGATGCAGCGGTGATCCTGATCACTCACGACCTTGGTGTCGTGGCTGGTATGGCCCACCGAGTGCTCGTGATGTACGCCGGACGAGGTGTTGAACGGGCTAAGGTTGCCGACATCTTCTCCCGACCCCGAATGCCGTACACCGCAGGATTGCTCGGTTCCATTCCCGCACTGGACAGTGCTGGGGCTCGCCTTCATCCGATCGGCGGTGCGCCGCCGTCGCTGATTCGCCTTCCCCCTGGTTGTCCCTTCGCGCCCCGCTGCCCGCTGGTCAGCGAGCGTTGCGAGTCTGAGGAGCCGATGCTGCTCGCCACCGACTTGCCGCACCATGAGGTTGCCTGCCACAACTGGGAGCAGGTTGCCGCAGCGCCGGACCCGACACTGCTCTTCCGTACCGAGGCGGTGGAGGCGTGACGGCGACTAACGAGACGACGGTCACCACCGCTCACCTGCTCGAGGTGGAGAACCTCGTCAAGGAGTTCCCGGTCAAGGGCGGTGGTCTCATCCGGCGGACCGTCGGCGCAGTGCAGGCAGTCTCCGACGTCAGCTTCCACCTCGACCCTGGGGAGACGCTCGGGCTTGTTGGGGAGTCCGGCTGCGGCAAGTCGACCACCGGCCGCGCTGTTCTTCAGTTGCACAAGCCGACGTCAGGGTCCGTTCGCTTCGACGGTCGTGAGTTGACGACGCTCACGCAAAAGGAGATGCGACCGATTCGCCGCGACCTCCAAATCGTCTTCCAGGACCCGTACGCGTCACTCAATCCGAAGATGCCGGTGAACGACATCGTCGGTGAGCCGATGCGCGTGCACGGCATCAAAGGACCGCAGGTGTTGGACCGCGTAGCCGACCTGCTCAAGCGGGTGGGGCTCAACCCCGAGCATGGCAACCGTTATCCCCACGAGTTCTCCGGCGGCCAACGGCAGCGCGTCGGTATCGCCCGTGCGCTCGCGCTCGACCCGAAGCTGATTGTGCTCGACGAGCCGGTCTCAGCCCTGGACGTGTCCGTCCAGGCAGGGGTCGTCAACCTCCTCGAAGAGCTACAAGGCCAACTCGGTCTTGCCTACCTCTTTATCGCGCACGATCTTTCGGTGGTGCGGCATATCTCCGATCGTGTTGCGGTGATGTATCTCGGACGGATCGTCGAGATCGGAACACGGGCTGAGATCTACGAGCAGCCGTCTCACCCGTACACGCAGGCACTGCTGTCGTCGGCGCCGATCGCCGACCCCGTCAAAGAGCGTGCACGCGAACGAATCGTGCTCGAAGGCGATGTTCCGAGCCCCATCGACCCGCCGTCCGGCTGCCGATTCCGGACCCGGTGCTGGAAGGCACAGGACATCTGCGCCACCGAAACACCGGAGTTGGTCGACCGCGGCTTCGGCCACCCGGTGGCCTGCCACTTCGCCGAGGTACGTGAAGTCGTCTAAAGCCTCCCGGCCGGCGGATGAGCCGTTTCGGCTGCGCCTTCGGGCCATCCTGCCGGCATGAACTTCGAGAAGCTGCCCAAGAACTGGGACGAAGAGCCGGTCGATCGTCTCGACCGCATCGCCGACCTCCTCGATCTGTGATTCTGCTGGTTACCTTCTGGCCCCTTGCATCGTCGAGGAGATGACCCAAGAGCTCAGTGCGAGGGAGAGCCGGCATGCACTCAGTGGGTTCGTCCAAGCTATCCGCGATGACGACGTGGCCAGCGCCGTCGTCATCGCGGTTGGTCGTGCAGATGGCCTGAGCCTGACCGACACCGACACCGACCGCCGATGGCGGGAGGCCGCTGAGGAACTCAGTGAAGACGACGTCCGCGTGCTCGGCGTCCACCTCATCACCCGACACGGCGCCCGGTCCCTCGCTGCGTGACCGTCAGGGGCGATTGCGCCCTGGCTGCCGCATCTGCTTGTTGAGCGACTTCCAGCGGGATCGCTCAGCAGCAGCGAGGCGGGCGTTACCCCGGCGCTCTTGGTAGTCAGCCTCGCGAAGGAGCTTTCGGTAGCTGTCGAGCCGTCGCGGCGGCAGGCTGCCGTCGTAGATGGCGGCGAGGACGGCGCAACCTGGCTCGGTGCGGTGCTCGCAGTCGGTGAAGCGGCATGACTCGGCAAGCTCACCGATCTCGGCGAACACCTGGTTCAGGCCATTAGCACTGGCCAGGCCGATGCTGCGCAGCCCGGGCGTATCCATGACGTACGAGCCGTCGTCGAGAACGTAGAGTTCGCGATGTGCGGTGGTGTGCCGGCCTCTGCCATCAGCGCGGACATCGCTAGTAACCATGGCCTCGCAGCCGAGTAGCGCGTTGAGCAACGTTGACTTGCCCGCTCCGGAAGGGCCGAGAAGCGCTAAAGCCTGACCTGGCGCAGTGAGTGCGCTGACGGTGTCCAGTCCGACGCTGTTGGGAACGCTGACCGGGACGACCGTGGCCCCCAGAGCGAGTGCGCTGACCTCCGCGGCGGTGCGATCGACGTCTGGGTCGAGATCTACCTTGGTGAGCAGGACAGCGGGCTGGGTGCCGCACTCCCACGCGAGAGCAAGCAGGCGTTCGACTCGTCCGGCGGCTGGCGCTGGCTGGCAGGGCTCACAGATGGCCATGACGTCGACGTTGGCTGCGAGAACTTGCTGGTGGCTGCTGCCCGGCTCGACCGAAGCCCGGGTGACGGCATTGCGGCGGGGGAGGACGGCGTCGAGGTAGGTCTGGTCTCCGTCGAGTCTGAGCAGTACCTCGTCGCCAACGCACGGGACAGCGTCCGGAGAGTGGCTGGCCGCGGTCGTCACGGCCGCCGACCACCTGGCGCGCGTGCTCCCGCTGTTTGTCAGGACATCGCAGATCCCTCGATCGACGCGACTGACCCGGCCGTGCGGCTCAGGTGTGGTGGGAGGCATGCGGCGAAGGTAGGACCAGTGGCACGATCTGCGCCATCGGATTGTTGATGGAATACTTGAAGTGTCAAGTAAGTTCCTCTGCAAGAGACCGTTCCTGCTCAGAAGGAGGCTGCCGTGCCTGCGGTGACCGTCGACGACGTCCTGACCCTGCTCCGCATCGGTTCCGTTGACGCGGGGCTTGACCGACCGCGTCCGGTTGAGAGCGTCACCTCGGCGCCATCGGGCTTCGAGGGTGAGGGCTTTCCGGTTCGCCGAGCATTTGCCGGAGTCGATCTGAGGGCCTTGGACCCGTTCATCCACATGGACCAGATGGGCGAGGTCGAGTACGCACCGGGAGAGCCGAAAGGGACGCCGTGGCATCCGCACCGCGGGTTCGAAACGGTCACCTACATGATCGACGGGCTCATGCAGCACCAGGACTCCAATGGCGGCGGCGGCATGATCAGCGACGGTGACACCCAGTGGATGACGGCCGGTGCCGGCATCTTGCACATCGAGGCTCCCCCTGAGCACGTGGTGATGTCCGGAGGGCTCTTCCATGGGCTCCAGCTGTGGGTCAACCTGCCGAGCGCTTTGAAGATGGCACAACCGCGCTACCAGGACATCACGTCGAGCAAGGTCAGCCTGCTGAGCTCTCCCGATGGAGGTGCGCTGGTGCGACTGATCGCTGGCGATCTGGACGGACACGCCGGACCAGGTGCCACCTACACCCCGATCACGCTGGTGCACGCCACCATCGCGCCAGGCGCCTCGCTCACCCTCCCCTGGCGGGAGGACTTCAACGCGTTGGTCTACGGGCTCTCGGGCAAGGGCTCGGTCGGCGCCGAGCGGCGTCCGATGTCCTGGGGGCAGCTGGCTGTCTACGGGGCAGGGACGTCGCTGACGGTCGCAGCCGACGAGCGCCAGGACTCCCGCGACACCGCGTTCGACGTCTACATACTCGGCGGTCAGCCGATCCGCGAACCCGTTGCCGCGTACGGGCCATTCGTGATGAACACCAAGGCCGAGCTCATCGAGGCCTTCGATGACTTCCAGGCTGGCCGTCTTGGGACGATCCCGCCCTCCCCCGACGCCTGAACCCCCGTTTCGGGGCCATGACGCACTCGTTCGAAATGACCGAACCAGCGCCGTATCCATCCATCCACAAAGCAGTACCTGTGAACCGATGGATACGACCGGAGTTAGAAAAGACCGAACCGCTGTGGCATGTCCCCGAAACGGGGGGTTAGGGGGTGAAGGACCTCAGCCTGAGAGAGTTTCCCATCACGAAGAGGCTGGACGCCGCCATGGCCAGGCCGGCGATGATGGGGTTCAGCAGGCCAGCAGCTGCCAGGGGGATTGCGGCGACGTTGTAAGCGAAGGCCCAGAAGAGGTTGCCCTTGATGGTGGCCAGCACCCTGCGCGAGAGCTTGATGGCGTCAGGGGCAGCGCGCAGGTCGCCTCGCACCAACGTCAGGTCGCTGGCCTGCATGGCAGCGTCGGTCCCGGTGCCCATCGCCAGTCCGAGGTCAGCCATCGCCAGAGCAGGAGCATCGTTGACGCCGTCACCGACCATGGCCACCACGCGACCCTCATGTTGCAGACGACGGACCTCGTCAACCTTGCCTTCTGGGAGTACCCCAGATACCACGCGGTCGATGCCTACCTCTGCGGCCACTGCTGCTGCAGTCTTAGCGTGGTCGCCGGTCAGCAGAATCGGTTCGAGCCCAAGCCGGCGCAACTCGCCGATGGCTTCGGCACTGGTGGGCTTGACGGTGTCGCTGACGGCAACAAAGCCGCGGACGGCACCGTCCCAGGCGACGACTGCAACGGTGGCACCGCGACTTTGTGCCTCGGCAATGGCGGGAGCGAGATCGTCGGGCATCTGCAGGCTCCAGTCGGCCATCCACACGGGCTGGCCGATCACCACGGCGTGGTTGTCCACCACACCGACGACACCGCGGCCACCGTGGTTAGCGAATCCATCGACTGCGGGGAGGGCCCCAACGGCCTCACGCGCATGTGCGGCGATTGCCCGGGCAACTGGGTGCTCGGATGCGTCCTCAACGGCCCCCGCGATGCGCAGTAGTTCGGCCTGTTCGGTTCCGGGCAGGGCAACCGCATCGGTCACCGACATGCGCCCGGTGGTCACCGTCCCGGTCTTGTCGAGGATGATCGTGTCGATACTGCGGGTCGACTCCAAGATCTCCGGTCCGCGGATGACGATGCCGAGCTGGGCGCCGCGCCCAGTTCCGACCAATAGTGCCGTCGGTGTAGCAAGGCCTAGAGCACATGGGCAGGCAATGATCAGGACCGCCACGGCGGACGTGAACGCTTCAGCCGTGGACCCGGTGGCGAGGTACCAGCCCACCCACGTGGCAGCAGCGATGGCCATGACGACCGGAACAAAGATTGCCGCTACCCGGTCGGCGAGGCGTTGGACGGGTGCCTTGCCAGCCTGCGCCGCCGAGACCAGTAACGCCATCTGCGCAAGCTGGGTGTCGGCGCCAACTCGGGTGGCACGCACAACGAGACGGCCGCCAACGTTCACCGTAGCCCCGACGACGGCATCGTCGACGCCTACCTCAATCGGAACGCTCTCGCCTGTCAGCATCGACGTGTCGACAGCGGACGACCCCTCGACGACGACTCCGTCGGTGGCGATCTGCTCGCCTGGGCGAACAATGAAGATATCGCCGACGACGAGCTGCTCGATCGGGATACGCGACTCCCGACCCTCACGGAGGATTGCGACATCCTTCGCACCGAGACTGAGGAGAGCGCGCAGGGCGGCGCCGGACTCTTGCTTGGCGCGCCTTTCGAGATAGCGACCGGCGACGATGAAGACCGTCACCACTGACGCAACCTCAAAGTAGATGTCTTCGCCACCCGATGCGGTCAGGCTCACGCTCATGGTCATTCCGGGCCTGCCGGCGTCACCGAAGAAGAGTGCGTACACCGACCACAGGTAGGCAGCGCCGACGCCAACGCTGATTAGCGTGTCCATCGTCGTGGCGCCGTGTCGGAGGTTGACCCAGGCGGCGTGGTGGAACGGCCAGGCTCCCCACACCGCGACGGGGGAAGTGAGCGTGAGCGCTAGCCACTGCCAGTTGTCGAACTGCAGTGCCGGGACCATCGACATGAGCAGGACGGGGAGGGCGAGAGCACTGGAGACCACGAGTCGCTGACGCCACATCGCTGTCTCGGGGTCGAGCCCCTCATCAGTCGGCTCGTCCTCGACTAGCGTCGGCAGGGCTGCTGAGTAGCCAAGCTTCTCAACCGTCGACAGCAAAGTGTTGGTGCCGACCGAAGGATCAGTGACACTGACATGGGCTGTCTCCGTGGCGTAGTTCACGCTGGCGGAAACGCCTTCAAGCTTGTTGAGCTTCTTCTCGATGCGAGCCGCGCATGAGGCGCACGTCATGCCGCTGATCGTGAGCTCGACTGACTCGTTCATGTCGCCAGGGCGTAGCCGGCCTCGTCGACGGCGACGGCGACGGCGTTCTCGCTGAGCGCCTCAGCACTGACGACAGTGACCGATCCGCTCGACAGGTCGACATCAACCTTCTCAACGCCGTCCAGGACGGTGATCTCATCGGTGACGGCCTGCACGCAGTGACCGCAGGTCATCCCGGTCACACTGAAGGTGGCGGTCACGGACATCGGCTCTCCCTGAGATTCTGAGTGCTGGGCGGTTGAAGGTCGCGCCCCGTTGGTTCCAACCAAACCCTAGGCCTTGATGTTCCCCCAGGCACGCACGACGTCCCGCATCGAGATGATCCCAACGACACTGCTGCCCTCGACCACAACGAGATGCCGGAAACCGCCCCGCTTCATGGCGTCGGTCGCTTCATCCAGACTCCACCCCGGCGAGCTGTAGGCGGAGTCGGTGGTCAGGTGGTCGGTGGCCATCGAGGTATCGAGGTCTGCGCCCCCGGCGACCGCGCTGACGATGTCGCGCTCAGTCAAGATCCCTGGGCCGTCAGCCTCAGGGTCGTGCACAACAACTGAGCCGATCTTGCGGTCGGCCATGACCTTGCTGGCTTCCCGCAGCGAGTGGGATGGACCGATGGTGACCACGTCAGTGGTCATGGCGTCCGAGACGATCATGGTGCACCTCCTGGGGCAGTACCTCCATGATCGAACTGGATGGAGTCGCAAGGCAATGGCTGCACGGAGTCATCTCGGTAAAGGTGTCGCTGGCACACTGGCCCCATGAGTGAGTGGCGGACTCCCGTTGTCGTACTCGCGTGGATCCCCGTCACGCTAGGTCTCGACAGCGGTGCCACGCTCGTTCAGCAGTATCTGCTCGGACTGATGACGTGGTGCCTGCTGGTAATGCTGCTACGCAGCGAGACGCCCCTCGTTCGTCTCCAGACAGCGGTGGTCATCGCATTCGCCACCATCGTGGAGTACACCTTTTCGCCGTGGCTTGAGGTCTACACGTATCGCTTCGACAACGTGCCAGCCTTCGTCCCACCTGGCCACGGGCTGGTCTACCTGGCTGCACTCTGCTTGGGGCGGTCGACCTTCTTTCGGACCCATGCGAGGTCGCTGGTGTCGGCAACGGTCGTCGTCGGGGGTCTCTACGCAATCTGGGGCATCAGCCCCTGGTCGCCGAGACCGGACCTTCTCGGGCTCCTCTGGTACGGATGTCTGTTGGGCTTCCTCGTCTGGGGCCGGTCACGCTTGCTCTACGTCGGGGCTTTCGTCGTCGTCACCTACCTCGAGCTCATCGGGACCCGGTTAGGCATCTGGCAGTGGCAGCCCTACGACCCGACTGGCCTGGTAACGATGGGCAACCCGCCGAGCGGCGCCGCGGGCGGTTACGGGTGGTTCGACCTCGCGGCGATCACGCTGGCCCCGCTGCTGCTGGGGTGGTGGCGGCGACTCAGCTCAAGAAGCGGTGAACGCGCCGAGAACTGCAGGGTGGAGCAGGCCGTTCGAGGAGACCGCGTTCCCGCCGACCATGGGTGACGACCCATCCAGAGCGGTGATGGTGCCGCCGGCCTCCTCGACGATGGGTACCAGTGCGGCCATGTCCCACGCGTTCAGCTCGGGCTCGAGCGCAGCATCGGCCGAGCCCTCAGCGACCATCATGTGCGACCAGAAGTCGCCGTAAGCCCTGGACCGCCAGGCTGAGCGGAGCAAGCGGTCGAAGGAGGCTCGGCGGTTACCGAGCTCCCACGCCGGGTCGTTCCACTCCGAGAATGAGAGCGACGCGTTACTGAGCTCGGAAACGCCGGAGACGTGGATCGGAACGGGCGCTCCACCCGTGGTCAGCCAGGCTCCTGTGCCACGCGACGCCCACCAGCGCCGGCCCAGCGCCGGAGCGCTGACCACCCCGAGCGTGATCGACTGGGTGTCGGTGGCCGGAATCTCGTTGGTGAGCGCAATCAGGGTGGCCCACACTGGAACTCCGCGCACGTAGTTCTTGGTCCCGTCGATCGGGTCGACGATCCAGCTCCTGGACGCTGATCCGGACGTGCCGAACTCTTCACCGATCACCGCATCGGCCGGACGCTCCTCGGCGATCAGTGCTCTGATGAGCTCTTCTGTTGCTCGGTCAGCGTCACTGACCGGCGTGAGGTCTGGCTTGGTATCGACGCGAAGGTCGAGAGCTCCGAACCGCTCGAGCGTCAGGGCGTCGGCGGCGTCGGCCAGGCGCAGGGCGAAGGCGAGATCGTCAGTCACGGCAAGCAGAGTATCGACCCGATTCGCCCACGGCGGCGGTGGAACCGGGGTTACCCTGCGCTAGGAGTGAGGAGATCGCGTGCCTGAGACAGTCTTCGGCCTGCCAGTGCATCCGCTCGTTGTCCACGGTGCAGCAGTTCTTGTCCCGCTCTCTGCGCTGCTGGCCGTCATCATTGCTGTCGGCCAGGAGAAGCGGACGCGGTGGGGCGTGCTGGCCTGGTGCATGGTCACGGCTGCCTGGGCTGCGACGATCGCGGCCAAGCTCAGCGGCACGAACCTCAAGGACTCGCTGTACCCGACCGTCACCCCCCTCAAAACCGCCCAACACGCTGACTACGGTTCCTCGTCGGTTTGGTTCGTGCTCGCTCTGTGGCTGGCCGTTTCGGCGATGCTCCTTCTCGATCTCGACCGCCGTCGTCGAGACGGCTTCGCCAACCCCATCCTGCCGACGTTAGTCGCGGTCCTCATCATCGTCGCGGCCATGGCCGCCACCGGTCAGGTCGCATTGACTGCCTGGACCGGAACCGTGGCGAGGTGGGGTTAAGCGGCCCAGAAGATGAGGTCTCATGAATCCCTACGGCGCGTCGTTGGTCCTTGCCTGACGGCCTCGCCTCTGACTCAATGGCGGCCATGCCTGAAACGATCGGGGGAATCCCCCTCCATCCACTCGTTGTCCATGCCGTTGTCGTTCTCATCCCGCTAGCGGCCCTAGGCGTCATCACCATTGCCTTGGTGCCCAAGTGGCGCAGCAGGTTCGGCATCCTGGTGGTGGGTGTCGCTGCCTTCGCAGCCGTGATGGTGCCGATCGCCACCTCATCGGGTGAGCAGCTCCAGGAGAGTAAAGGCGGCGGCGATCTCATCGACGAGCATGCCGAGCTCGGCGGCGCGGCCCTCTACAGTGCCATTCCGCTGCTCATCTTTGCTGTCGTGTTGTGGTGGCTGGGCCTGCGTGCTGGTCGGGACGCACCGGTTTCGCGCTGGCTCAACTGGCTGGTCCCGGCCCTCGCTATCGGGGTGGCCGTCGTTGCCATCGTGCAGATGGTGCTCATCGGTCACTCGGGGGCCAAGGCGGTCTGGTCGGGCGCGTAGGTGGGGTTGAACCCTGAATCGCTCCGGCTCGCGAGCAGACGGCGCAGCGAGGTCAGCCGCGTAGGGTCAGCCCCGCCGCTGGCGACGTAGTTGTCCAGGGCGCAGTGGGTGTCGGTATGCGTGCAGCCGCGCGGACACTCTCGGGTGCCTTCTTCAAGATCGGGGAACGCCCGCATGAAGCGGGAAAGGTCGACGTGTGCGAGCCCGAACGAGCGGATGCCGGGGGTGTCGACCACCCATCCGCGTGGCTCGAGGGGAAAGGCCACCGCAGATGTCGAGGTGTGCCGCCCACGGCCGGTCACCGCGTTGACAACTCCGGTGGCCCGGAAGGCCTCGGGAACCAGCGCGTTCACGAGGGTCGACTTGCCGACCCCAGAGTGACCGAGCAGCACAGTTGTCCGCCCGTCGAGGAGCTCGTGGATGGCATCCATCGGGTCGTCTTTTGATCGGGCCAACACTGTGATGTCGAGCGGGGCGTAGCGCTCGACGAGCTCGTCTGCACTGGCGAGGTCGGTCTTGGTGACGATCACCGCCGGTCTGAGGCCGCCGTCGAATGCTGCGATCAGCGCGCGGTCGACCAAGCGGGGGCGTGGCTCTGGGTCGGCTGCAGCCACCACGATGGCCAACTGCTCGGCATTGGCGACGACCACCCGTTCGACGGGGTCGTTGTCGTCAGCTGATCGGCGTAGGACGGTCACTCGAGGCTGTCGACGCACGATGCGCGCCAGTGCGTCCCCTCCGCCAGCGATGTCGCCAACGAGGTCAACGCGGTCGCCGACGACTATCCCCTTGCGGCCGATCTCGCGCGCCTTGACCGCATAGACCAGCCGCGCCGGGTCGTCGTCGAGAACGGCGGTGAAGCGGCCGCGGTCGACCGCTGTCACCAGTGCCTCAGAGGCCTGCTGGTGTTCGGGACGGATCTTGCTGCGCGCGCGCGACTTGCCCTTGCCGGGCCGTACGCGGACGTCGTCCTCGTCGAGGTGGTCGTGGCGTTTGCTCACTCCATCAGCCTAGGGTGCTCTACATGTGTGGTCGCTATGCATCGGCGAAGGATCCCGATGCGCTCGTCGAGGAGTTCGGTGTCGAAGAGTGCCTTGTCGGCAAACCCGGCAAACCCGACAAGCCACTGCATGCCGACTACAACGTCGCGCCGACCAAGCGGGTCTATGCCGTGTTGTCTCGGCAGCCAGAAGGAGCAGCAGAAGAAGCTGCAGCCGAGCGCCAACTTCGGATCGTCCGCTGGGGTCTCGTGCCGTCTTGGGCGAAGGACCCTTCCATCGGGTCCCAGATGATCAATGCGCGATCGGAGACGGTTGCCGAAAAGCCCTCCTTCCGCCGGGCCTTCGGTAAACGTCGCTGTCTGCTTCCAGCCGATGGCTACTACGAGTGGTACACACCGACCGGAGACAACGTGCCGCTGACCTCGCGGGGCAAACCGGTGAAGCAGCCCTTCTACATCCACCGAGCTGATGGGCACAGCCTGGCCATGGCCGGCTTGTACGAGTGGTGGCACGACAAGTCTTGTGAGCGCGACGATCCCGATGCCTGGTTGCTCACCGCGACCATCATCACGACATCGGCGACCGACGCAGTTGGTCGCATCCACGACCGGATGCCGGTAGTGATTGCCGAGTCGGACTGGCAGCAGTGGCTCGACCCGACAGTTGGTGAGCGCGATGTGATCGAGCAACTGATGGTTCCGGCACAGAGTTCGCAGCTTGCGGCGTACCCCGTTTCGGTTCGCGTCAACAGTGTGCGTAACAACGGACCTGAGTTGGTCGACCCCCTTCCGCTGGAGGAGGCCGCACCAGGCACGGTTGATGCTGACGGCCTGTGGCCTCCCGCTGATTCATGACTGAGGGCACCGAGGTCACTGAGGTCACGACGCGATATGGGCTCGGTCGGTGGCACATCGATGAGCCCTCGGGGCGAGCCATTGCACAACTGGCCATCGGACACGGCGCAGGCGGTGGAGTTGAATCGCCCGTTCTGAACGTGGTGGCCGAGGCCATGGTTGCTGCCGGTTTTCGGGTGGGGAGCTTCGAGCAGCCCTGGAGAGTGTCCGGGCGCCGGATCGCTGGACCACCGGCGCAGCTTGACGCGGCGTGGTGCGAATCCATGCCGGTTTTTGCAGACCTGGCCCTGCCACTGGTCGTGGGCGGGCGTAGCGCCGGCGCTCGCGTCGCCTGCCGCACATCGGGGGCTGTTGCCGCGCTGGCAGTCGTGGCTCTGGCGTTTCCACTTCACCCCCCGGGGCGACCGGACAAATCTAGAGTGGCTGAACTGCCCACAGGACCGGTGCTCGTCGTCCAAGGTGACCGCGATCCGTCCGGCAGCGCGGTGGAGGTCGTCGAAGCGGGCTCGGGGTGTGCTGGGCTGACGGTCCTTCCGATCCCCGGAGCCGATCACTCACTGCGAGTCTGGCGGCAGGGCCCGATCACGCAGCGTGAGGCCGATGAGATCCTCGCGCTCGGAGTCCGTCGGTGGGCCTTGTCCACTGTGCGGGGGAATCATCGGTGACCAACCTGGTGTTGTGCGTGGCATGAACGTCGCAACAGCCCTCGCGCTACCCTTGCACCCAATGAGCCAAGACGATGCACCCACGGAGACCGTTGAGGAGCGCGCGGCGAGGTTTGACCGCGACGCGCTGCCGTTCCTCGACCAGCTTTATGGAGCTGCTTTGCGCATGACGCGCAATGCCAGCGATGCCGAGGACCTCGTTCAAGAGACCTACGCCAAGGCCTTTGCCGCCTTCCACCAGTACAAAGATGGCACCAACCTGAAGGCGTGGCTCTACCGGATTCTGACTAACACCTTCATCAACTCGTACCGCAAAAAGCAGCGTGAGCCGCAACAGACCGGTGCCGACGAGATCGAGGACTGGCAGCTCGCACGGGCGGAGTCGCACACCTCGAGCGGCCTGCGATCGGCTGAGGTCGAGGCGCTGGACCGGCTACCCGACTCTGACGTCAAGGACGCGCTTGCCGCACTGTCTGAGGACTTTCGACTGGCGGTCTATCTGGCCGACGTCGAGGGATTCGCGTACAAGGAGATTGCCGAGATCATGGAAACGCCGGTGGGAACAGTCATGTCTCGGCTGCATCGAGGTCGCCGGCAGTTACGCGGGATGCTGGAGGAGTACGCGAAAGAGCGTGGATTTGCTCCCGCAGCGAGCGGGGGTGACGGGGCATGAGCATCCACGACGCCAGAGGGCACGAACTCGACTGCTCAGATGTGGTTGAGGCGGTCTACCTCTATATCGATGGTGAACTCAAGGCAGACGTCATCGAAAACATCCGAAGCCACCTCGACGACTGCTCACCGTGTCTACGCGAGTACGGGATCGAGCAGGACGTGAAAGCATTGATCGCGCGCAGTTGCTGCGAGACGGCGCCAGACGCGCTTCGCGCCTCGATCGTTGCTCGACTTGAGACTGTTCGCGCCGAGATGACCATCAAGTTCGGCCTCGACTGACATCGGGCAAAGCCGCTAGAGACGCCTGAACGGCGCGTCCAGCGTCAGGCCGTCGGGCGGTTGCCGTGGTTGGCCTTCTTCTTCTTGCGGTCGCGACGCTTACGGGCGCGCTTGCTCATCGTGACTCCTGCTGCTGACTCATCGGGGGGACCGCATCTGCGGCACAACATTGTCCCACATTGGCCAGGCGTCAGCCCAATCGGCGGTTGACGGCGGCCAGCACTGCCCTGGCGACGGCGTCCGTCTCGTCTCCGCGGACCATCGCGCTTCCTGCCAGTGACTGGGCGCCGAGCCTGGGTACGGACAGCGTGATCACGACGAGGGCGACTGTGTGCGTACCGGTGTCGACAACAGCTGAACTCTCGACGGCCGCCGGGAGCCCGAGCAGCTCGTCCAGGGCGCTGAGGGTCGCAACTGCGACCAGACGGGGCCGGGCACTGGCAGCTGCTGCGCCTCGCTCGATTCCGACGAAGGTGGCGCCATCGAGCTCGAGTCGTACTTCGACCTCGATCTCTGACCCGGTGCTGCGGACGCCGATCTCGCTGATCATGGGGCGTGCTTGGGCCTCAATCTCCTCGAGGATCTCCTCGGCGGGCGCAGGACCGGGCTCAGAGCTGTCGATCACCGTCGAAACGTCGCCAGCGGCGCTGGGCTCGTCCTCGATCTGGACAACGCTCACAATCCGGTGGTCAAGATCGATGTCGAACTGGGCCATGGCCAGGGACTGGACATCGCGGACGACCTGCTTGGCTGGCTTCCCTGGAGCGGCGAGGACATGGACCTCGGTGGGCTGAGCATGGGCGTCGGTGACGACGCTGACTGCGCGGACCCCAGGGATCTGCCGGATCGACTCTTCGAGGTCGGGGAGTAGGCGCAGGCTCGGCATGAAGGTGAGTCTCTCTCGGGTCAGGGTCACGGTGGCGTCACAGTCTGGGATTTAGCGGGCACTTACGGAAGGGTCCCACGGTGGACAGGGTCGGGGAGCGGTCGCAGGCCAGCCACGAGCAGGCGGCGTGCCTGCAGCTGGACGACGGGAGCTGCTTCGGGTGCGTCGAGCCCTTCCGGTTCTGGAGACCCCGTGCCGCTCGCGGGCTCGCCCACGGGGTCCGGCGATGGGGTGGGCATAGCTGGCTGGGGTGGCTGGGCTGCAGCCACGAGAGGCGCGAGCGCCGAAGGGGCCGGCGCCGAAGACACGGTGGTCTGCAAGGCGTTGAGGGCGGGGGGCAGGACGGCCTCGGCATGCTCGACGATGGCGCGCTCGCTGGCTCGTTGGAGCCAACGCAACTGTCGAGCCAGGTCGTCGGTGACAGTGCCGGCTGCGACGGCTTCGGACAGGGCGGCATCGAAGGCTTGCCGTGGGCCGGGGCTCCGAAGATCGAGGACAGCAGCGACGAGGTCGGCGTAGGCAGCCACGCGGCCCGGTTCAGCGTTCACGGTCCCCCTCCCCAGTGGTCGTCTGCTCCCCAAGTGCAGGCTACGGCGTGCTGGCTCAGCGCCGTGGAGGAGTCCCCGACTACATGCTCCAAACGGGTCCAACATGGCTCATAAGGACTGGGGAGACTAGTCCGAATGGGCTAATCATGGTCAAAGTTTGGCCTCAAAGACCCGCGCACCTTGACTGTCACACCTGTCACACCCTTCACTTCCGTCTCGGTGGTGTTTGTATTTTTTGGGCAGTCGCCAGACAACTGAAGAGGGTGGATCGGGGATCGGCAGCGAGTGAGCTGATGATTTGGAGAATCATGCGGAGCCCTTTCGGGGGCCCCACACCTTTGAGCGGAGCGGATGCTGCATCGGCCACTAGCGGGGCCGGTGACATCACGGACAAGGGGTGATTCCCACACATGAACAAGCTTGTCTCCGCGGTAGAGCGTTACCTTTCCAGCGGTGCTGGTTGGGGGGGCCACTAGCGGTGCGCCGCTGCCGATCCCCGATCCCCCCTCACACTTCCCCCAGGAG
>JAJAYZ010000032.1 GCA_027118455.1 Actinomycetes bacterium | reverse complement strand
GGCAAACATCGACAGGCGACCTTTCGACGACAACGACTTGGACCAGCAGCGGACTTCCACCTGATCTCATCGAGCCCCCACCACCATCAAGTCAGGAGGCCACCACCGTCGTCTCATCACCTGCCACCAACAACCACGCTAGTCGACGGGTCCGACAAGTTGTGTCACACCGATTCCACTCCGTTCGGGCGGTGGTAAGCGACTGACCCTGTGACCCTGTGACCCTGTGAGGCGATGGGACCCGACGGGACCCGATGGGGCGATGGAACCGGTGACGAGCGCGATCAGGTTCGTGAGTTCCAGGTCGCCGGGTCCAGTCGTCACCTTCCTCACAGGCAGTGTGGCCGCTGGCAGCGTGACGCCAACCGCGGCGGCTGGTCCGGTTCAGGTAAGTGGCTTCTCAGGTGCCTGGCCTCGGTGGATGTCTCCATTTCCGCGCACCTCGTGAGCGCACACCGAGCCAGTGGAGGACTCAGGATGTGGCGCCGTTGATTGCTGTGGCCACCGAGGTACTCGTCGAGGCCGGAGGGCGTTTGCAGTAGGGCTACTGACTCAATCGATCGACACCGACACCACGCGGTCGTCGCCGTCACGGGGCTCGCCACGCCCATCGGTGTTGCTCGTCGTCAGCCAGAGTTGTGCATCCGGTGCGACCATGACGGTACGGATGCGCCCCAATGTGCCCTCGAGCACAGCGGTCGGCTTCTGTGCCACGTCACCGCTTACCGGGATCTGCCACAGACGCTCGCCCCCTAGCGCACCCATGTAGAGCACGCCGTCGAGCCAGGCCAGCCCACTGGGGGAGGCTTCGCTGGTCGGCCAGGTGACTTGCGGGTCGACCAAATCCCTCACCTCAGATATCGCACCGCTAACACCTTCGACCTCCGGCCACCCGTAGTTGCCACCGGGGTTGATCAGATTGAGCTCGTCGTAAGCCGACGAGCCGAACTCCGTAGCCCAGAGCCGCCCACCGTCGCCGAAGGCGAGCCCTTGGACGTTGCGATGGCCATAGCTCCACACCGGTGAGCCAGGGAACGGGTTGTCGTCGGGGACCGAACCGTCGGCGTTCACGCGAAGGATCTTGCCTGACAACGACGTGAGGTCCTGGGCATTGTCAGGTACACCTGCGTCCCCTGTGGTGACGTAGAGCATCCCGTCAGGGCCGAAGAGCAGCCGACCGCCGTCGTGGTAAGAAGCGTCGGGTATGCCGGTCAACACCTCCCGCGCATTCACCAGTGCGTAGTTTCTGAGCTCCATGGTGATGACGCGGTTGTCGGTGTTCGTGGTCACGTAGGCGTAGACAAGCCGGTCCTCCTCGAAGGTGGGCGAAGCGACAATGCCGAGAAGGCCACCCTCGCCGTTGTCAGCGACGTCGGGAACGCTGCCGACCGGCTCGGGAAGCTCTCCGGGAGCGATCAGACTGACTTCGCCGGTTGGTCGCTCGCCAACCAAAGCGCTTCCGTCGGGCAGGAACGTCAGCCCCCATGGCACGGCAAGACCGCTGGCAACGTCGGCGGGCTTGCCAAGCTCGGGCGGGGTTAAGGAGGCTTCAGGGGGAGTTGCAGTCCCGACCGTCTCCGCGTCGGGTACCCACGGCAGCGCCTTCCACCGAGTGCCGATGACCGCGACTGTCGCGACCGTGAGTACAACTGCGGCCGCGACCGCCACAGCGCGCGTCCGGGACTTCGTGCCGCCGTTCGACTCAACTCCGCCGTTCGACTCGGCTTCACCGTTGGACTCTGCTCTGATGCTCACTGCTCCATGATGGGGCCTCCGGTCGAGACAGGCACGACGGCTACCGTGGCGGGCATGACGCTGGTCTGGCTCCCCGACGATGACTGGTCTGAGCACCTCAGCGTGCCGCGGGAACTGGATGTCGAGGTGTGGCGCAGCGGCCGACCCGTTCCAGGATCGGTGGGCGACGTTGCGTTCTATGTGCCCGAGTACATGGGGCCTGACCAGACCCTTGAAGTCATCGGTGCAATGGCGTCACTGAAAGTCGTGCAGACCCTCACCGCAGGTGTCGACGACGTCCTCGCTCACCTGCGGGTGGGCGTGAGCCTCTGCAATGCATCCGGTGTCCACGACGCGAGCACGGCAGAGCTGGCAGTCGGTCTTGCGATCGCCAGCCTGCGAGGGTTCCCCGGCTTCTTGCGCGCACAAGACGAAGGCACGTGGCTGCATGCGCGTCACGATGCTCTCGCCGACCGTCGCGTCGTGCTTGTCGGTGCCGGCTCGGTGGGTTCTGCTATCGCTGCTCGGCTGGCCCCTTTCGAAGTGGACCTCCGTGTTGTGGCAAGGACGTCGCGGCATGGAGTCCACGGCGTTGGCGAGCTCAACGACCTGCTGCCAACAGCTGACGTTGTCATTCTCGCGATTCCCCATGGCCCAGAAACTCATCACCTGGTGGACAGCGAGTTCCTGGCAGCCCTCCCAGACGGAGCCTTGGTCGTCAACGTTGCGCGGGGTCCAGTCGTCGACACCGATGCACTGCTCGCTGAACTCACCAGTCGACGCCTGCGTGCGGCGCTCGACGTCACCGACCCCGAGCCCCTCCCACCCGAACACCCACTGTGGTTGGCGCCAAATATGCTGATTACACCCCACGTCGGTGGCGACACATCGGCGTTTCTTCCGCGCGCCTGGCGGCTCCTGCAGCAGCAGCTCGATCGGTTCGCGTCAGGAGAGACACTCGCCAACATCGTGCGCGTCGGCTGACAACTGAACGCAGGAAGGGCTTGTGTGCCAGGACGGCGAACAGCCAGACTGGCCGTCGCGGGGGGCGCCTCGACTTGCTTCGGGAGGTTCGCGTGACGCAGGTGATGCTCGCCGTTGGAACTAAGAAGGGGCTCTTCCTCGGGTGGTCCTACGATCGCGACAGTTGGGAGTGGGAGGGGCCGCACCACTCAATGGCTGCTGTTGCCGCTGTTGCTATCGATACCCGGCGCAGTCCGGTCCGACTGATGGCTGGCGGGCGGAACGAGCACTGGGGTCCTGCGGTGTTCACGTCCGACGACCGCGGTCGTTCGTGGGCCGAGGAGCCAGGCGGGTCGATTGCTTTTCCGGCTGATGCCGGTGCCGACGTCGAGCAGATTTGGCAGTTGCAGCCGGGGCCGGAGAGCCGCCCGGACGAGGTCTGGGCCGGAGTCGAGCCCTCGGCGCTCTTCCGCTCTGAGGACGGTGGTCGCACCTTCGAGTTGGTGCGCGCGCTGTGGGACCACCCGCATCGCCCGGACTGGCAGCCCGGCGCCGGTGGACAGTGTCTGCACACGGTCTTGCCGCATCCCACCGACCCAGAACGAGTGATGGTGGCGATGTCGACCGGTGGGGTCTACGTCACCGAGGACGCTGGTGCGACCTGGAACCCGTCCAACGGCGGGGTGCGCATCCCGTTCCTTCCTGATCAGGAGGCCGAGTACGGCCAGTGTGTGCACAAGGTGGTCCGCGACTGCGAGGACCCAGACCTCCTCATGCTGCAGAACCACGGTGGTGTCTACCGCAGCGCAGACGGAGGCAAGTCCTGGCAGGAGGCGCATGAGGGACTCCCAGCCATCTTCGGGTTTGGGCTCACGCGTACTCCCGGCCCCGAAGGCGCCTTCTTCATCTTCCCGCTTTCGGCAGATATGAGCCGGTTCCCGGTCGATGGCCGCGCTGGCATCTACCGCAGCGTCGATGGTGGGCGCGCCTGGAGCGACTCGTCGACGGGCCTGCCGGAATCGGGTTTTCACACCATCGTGTTGCGCGATGCCCTCACCACCGACGCGGCTGATCCCGCTGGCATCTACCTCGGTACTCGATCGGGCGAGGTGTGGGGGAGCTCGGACGGCGGGACGAGCTGGAACCAGCTGGTGAGCCATCTGCCGGACGTCCTCTGTGTTCGCGCGGCCGTCCTGTCATGACCGTCCGCGTCACGCTCGAACTGCCCTCGGTGCTCGCCGATGTGGCGGGGGGACGCCGGACGCTCGCTGTCGAGATGGACCGCCCCGATCCAACGGTCGCTGACCTGCTCGACCTCGTGGCCGGGGTGCATCCGCATCTGGTGCGGCGGCTGCGTACCGAATCTGGCCAGCTGCGCCGCCATGTCAACGTCTACGCCGACGGTGCCGATGTGCGAGGCGCGGACGGCACGGCGACGGTCCTCGGACAGAATGCCGTTGTGCTCGTTCTCCCTTCCGTCGCCGGTGGCTGACGCCCCGTCGCAGCGCGTCCGCACCTTCCGCGCGAGGCGAGGGCGCCTCAGCGATGCCCACCACGAGGCGTTGGCCACGCTCGTCGGGCGTTGGGGTTTGGACGCGCATGGGGAACCGCTTGACCTCGCAGCGACGTTCGGCAGGACCGGCCCGGTTGTGGTCGATATCGGTTGTGGCATGGGCGAGAGCACCCGAGTGCAGGCGGCCGGTGCCCCGGGCAGCGATCTCATCGCCGTCGATGTGCACACCAGGGGGATTGCGACGCTCCTGCGACAGGTGCAGCGCGATGGCGCCACGAACGTGCGTGTCGTACTCGGGGACGCGGTCGAGTTCCTGGAACAGCGGATCGACGATGAAGCGTTGGCAGGAGCCAGGATCTACTTCCCCGACCCGTGGCCCAAGGCGCGGCACCGAAAGCGTCGGCTCGTGCAGCCGGTCTTCGTGGCGCTGCTCGTCGACAAGCTCGCACCGGGCGCCTTCATTCACTGCGCTACCGACGACATGGACTACGCCGACCAGATGCTGGAAGTATTCGGTGCCGAGCCTCGGCTGCAGAATCCGTTCGATGCGTTCGCCCCCCGCCCGATACCGGAGGCCCACGACCGGCCGGTGACCAAGTACGAACGACGGGCGAGGCGGTTAGGGCACCCGGTCCGAGACGTCTGGGTCACCCGTAGGCTTTGGGTATGAGCCAGGAACCAGACCTCAAGCCGCGTAGCCGCGACGTCACCGACGGCATGGAGCGTGCCCCCAACCGGGCGATGCTGCGTGCAGTGGGCATGACCGATGACGACTGGGAGAAGCCGCAGATCGGGATCGCGTCCAGCTGGAACGAGATCACGCCCTGCAACATGTCCCTGAAGCGCCTGGCCCTCAAGGCCAAGGAAGGCGTCTTCGCCGCGGGTGGGTTCCCCATGGAGTTCGGCACGATCTCAGTCTCCGACGGCATCTCGATGGGCCACGAGGGCATGCGCGCGTCGCTGGTCAGCCGTGAGGTGATCGCCGATTCGGTCGAGACGGTGATGCACGCCGAGCGGCTCGACGGCTCGGTCACGTTCGCCGGTTGCGACAAGTCACTGCCCGGAATGCTCATGGCCGCGGCGCGGCTCGATCTCGCCAACGTCTTCGTCTACGCCGGGTCAATTCTTCCCGGACGCGTTGGCGACCGCGACGTAACGATTCAGGATGCCTTCGAGGGGGTCGGGGCGTGTGCGCTGGGCCGCATGACCCGCGCCGAGCTTGACGAGATCGAGCGGCAGGCATGCCCGGGTGAGGGTGCCTGCGCTGGCATGTTCACCGCGAACACGATGGCGAGTGTTGGTGAGGCCATGGGCATGTCCCTTCTCGGCAGCGCGGCGCCGGCTGCCGTTGACCGTCGTCGTGACGAGTACGCGTTCAAGTCCGGTGAGGCCGTCGTCGAGCTGCTCCGACGGGGGATCACTGCGCGGGACATCATGACCAAGCACGCCTTCGAGAACGCGATCGCCGTTGTCATGGCTTTGGGCGGTTCGACCAACGCTGTGCTCCATCTGCTCGCCATTGCCCGTGAGGCCGAGGTCGCTCTGACGATCGACGACTTCAACCGGGTCGGTGACCGCACACCGCACCTGGCCGACGTGAAGCCCTTTGGCCGCTTCGTGATGAATGACATCGACCGGATCGGGGGAGTGCCCGTCGTGTTGCGTGAGCTGCTCGACGCCGGGTTGCTGCACGGCGATGCCATGACGGTCACCGGTCGGACCATGGCCGAGAACCTGGCCGAGCTCGACCCGCCAGCACCGGACGGGAAGATCTTGTACCCGGTTTCTGCGCCTATTCACCCGACCGGCGGTCTCATGATCCTCAAGGGGTCGCTGGCACCGGAAGGTTCAGTGATCAAGTCGGCGAGCATCGACAAACCTGTTTTCGAGGGAACGGCGAAGGTCTTCGATGACGAGAAGGACGCGATGAGCGCCGTCACCCACGGACAGGTGGTGGCTGGAGACGTCGTGGTGATCCGCTACGAAGGCCCCAAGGGCGGGCCCGGCATGCGCGAGATGCTCGCGGTAACCGCCGCGATCAAGGGCGCCGGGCTCGGTAAGGACGTCATGCTTGTCACCGACGGCCGCTTCTCAGGTGCGACAGCGGGGTTCTGCATCGGTCACGTTGCCCCTGAAGCCCCGCACGGCGGGCCGATTGCCTTCGTCCAGGACGGTGACCGGATCCGGCTCGACATGGCAGAGCGAACGCTCGCCCTGCTGGTGGACGCCGGCGAGCTCGATGCGCGACGCAATGGCTGGACTCCCCGGGAGCCGCGATACACCAAGGGCGTCCTCGGAAAGTACGCCCGCTTGGTGGGTTCGGCCGCCGAAGGAGCGATCTGCGGCTGACCTGTCAGGCGTTGTTGCGTAGCAACCAGGTGAGAACGTCGGCAGCGTGAGTGTCGGGCGGAAACACCGGGTAGAACACGTGCTCGATGACGCCGTCATTCACGATCATCGTGAGGCGACTGTGGAACCGCTGCCCCTCGGCCAGGAACGTAGGCAACTGCAGGCACTCTGTCCAGGCGAAGTCGCCGTCCGACAGCAGCCGGTAAGGCAGGTGCAGACGCGCGACGACCTCTTCCTGGTAGTCGGTCGGTTGACCCGATAGTCCGACGACCGAGCTGGCTCGCGCGTCGGGTAGCGCAACACCGGGGCGTCCGGTCATCGGGTAGACGTAGATCACGATGCGACCGGGGAGCGATGAGGGGTTCAGTGCGTGGTCGCCTGTACTTGGAAGCGATAGGTCCAGAAGCCGCACCCCTACGAGATGATCGGCGGCGCCATCGTCGTGGGGCACCGGCAGGTTCGGTGGTAACGCGTCGTACGTTGGCACAATCTGGGCGTAGGACCACGTCGCGGCCGTTCTGCGCTGTGTCCGTATGCTGAGATCCACCGGGTCACCACTTGACCAATGGTCGAGCAGGCTCCACCCTTAGGGCATGCAGAACATTGTTGTAGTTCGGTGGCGCGCGGCCTAACCCGCACCGCTCGAGCCGCGCGCACCCCTCACCCACCCGGGTCGGAGGGGTTTTTTGTTGGAGCAGCACAGCGTTGGACCGGCACAGGGTCGGACCAGCAGGTTGGACCGAGCAGGACCTTGAGAAGGAGAGATCGATGAGTGAGTCGACCGGTGCCCAGTTGTCGGGCGCTGCGAGTCTGGTCAAGGCTCTTGAGGACGTCGGCGTCGACACCGTCTTCGGCATTCCCGGTGGCGCCATCCTCCCCGCCTACGATCCCCTTTTCGACTCGTCGGTCCGCCACATTCTGGTGCGTCATGAGCAGGGAGCCGGCCACGCGGCCGAGGGCTACGCGATGGCGACCGGGCGCGTCGGCGTCTGCATGGCAACGAGCGGCCCCGGCGCGACCAACCTGGTGACCCCGATCGCCAACGCCTACATGGACTCGACGCCCATCGTGGCTATCACCGGACAGGTTCCTAGCGCAGCAATCGGGACCGATGCCTTCCAGGAAGCCGACATCCGTGGCATCACCATGCCGATCACCAAGCACAACTTCCTGGTGACTGACCCGGCACTGATCCCGAGGACGATCGCCGAGGCGTTCCACATCGCCGGGACCGGCCGCAAGGGACCGGTCCTTGTCGACATCTCCAAGGACGCCCTGCAGGCGATGTCGGTGTACGACTTGCCAACCGTCGTCGACCTTCCGGGCTACCGACCGGTGATGAAGCCGCACACCAAGCAGGTTCGTGAGACCGCCCGGCTGATCGTGGAGGCTCGTCGACCCGTTCTCTACGTGGGCGGTGGCGTACTCGCTGCAGGGGCGTCAGCTGACTTGATGCGGCTCGCCGAGCTCACCGGTATCCCAGTTGTCACCACTCTGATGGCCCGTGGCGCGTTCCCAGACAGTCACCCGTTGCACATGGGGATGCCGGGGATGCACGGCACGGTGGCCTCTGTCGGTGCACTGCAGAAGTCCGATCTGATTCTGGCCCTGGGTGCGCGGTTTGATGATCGGGTCACCGGGCGTCTCGACACCTTCGCTCCTGATGCTGTCATCGTTCACGCCGACATCGACCCAGCCGAGATCTCCAAGAACCGAGTGGCCGACGTCCCCATCGTCGGCGATGCACGAGAGGTCATCGTCGAGTTGATCGCTGCCGTCGAGGCCGACCATGAATCCGGCCGGGTCGGCGACTTCGCAGCGTGGCGCGACACACTCGAGCGGATGTGCGACACGTACCCGCTGGGCTTCAGCCCGGCGCCTGAAGGGACTCTCGCTCCGCAGTACGTCATCGAGCGAATCGGCGCCATCGCCGGTCCCGAGGCGCTGTATGCAGCCGGGGTCGGCCAGCACCAGATGTGGGCGGCTCAGTTCGTCAAGTACGAACGGCCGGGAACATGGTTGAACTCTGGCGGCCTCGGAACGATGGGCTTCGCTGTTCCGGCTGCCATGGGAGCCAAGGTGGGGCGTCCTGACGCCACGGTCTGGGCGATCGATGGCGACGGCTGCTTCCAGATGACCAATCAAGAACTCGCCACCTGCACCATCAATGACATCCCGATCAAGGTCGCGATTATCAACAACAGCAGTCTTGGCATGGTGCGCCAGTGGCAGACGCTCTTCTACAACCAGCGCTACTCCAACACTGACCTCCACTCGGTGCGGATCCCTGATTTCGTCGCGCTCGCGCAGGCGTATGGATGCGAAGGACTGCGGTGTGAGAACGCAGACGACGTCGACGCCACGATCGACAAGGCGATGGCGATCAACGACCGCCCGGTCGTGATCGACTTTGTCGTCCACAAGGACGCGATGGTTTGGCCGATGGTCGCGGCCGGTACGAGCAACGACGACATCAAGTACGCGCGCGACATGGCGCCCGATTGGGACAAGGACGAACTCTGATGACCCGACACACGCTCTCTGTCTTGGTCGAGGACCAACCGGGTGTGCTTGCGCGCATCGCCTCGCTCTTCTCGCGCCGCGGTTTCAACATCGAGTCACTGGCGGTTGGCCCCACCGAACATGTCGGTATGTCGCGCATGACGATCGCCGTCAATGTCGACGACCTTCCGCTCGAGCAAGTCACCAAACAGCTGAACAAGCTGGTCAACGTTCTCAAGATCGTCGAGCTCGACTCCTCGACAGCAATTCAGCGTGAGCTGCTGCTCGTGAAAGTGAAAGCCGACCCGCAGACGCGCTCGCAGGTGCTGGAGGCTGTCCAGCTCTTCAGGGCCAAGGTCGTCGACGTTTCTCCCGATGCGGTCGTGATTGAGGCTACCGGGAACGCTGACAAGCTAGAGGCGCTGCTGAGAATCCTGGAGCCGTTCGGCGTCAAAGAACTCGTTCAATCGGGCATGGTGGCGGTGGGCCGCGGCCCCCGATCGATCACAGACCGCACGATGCGGGTGGCCGACCGGCCCGCCTGACCCCAAGAGCCTCAGTGGCTCTCGTTCTCGATAAGTTTTCCCTGTCTGCACCTTGAGAAAGGACCCACCGTGGCCGAGCTGTTCTATGAAGACGACGCCGATCTTTCGGTCATTGCTGGCAAGAAGGTTGCCGTGATCGGATACGGCAGCCAGGGGCATGCCCACGCCCAAAACCTGCGCGACTCCGGCGTCGACGTTCGAGTCGGCCTGCGTGAGGGGTCGAGCAGCCGCGCCAAGGCTGAGGCAGAGGGCTTGCGCGTTGTCACGCCAGCTGAGGCCGCCGCTGAGGCTGACGTCATCATGATCTTGGCTCCCGATCACGTGCAGCGGAAGCTCTACACGTCAGAGATCGAGCCGCACCTGACTGCCGGCAAGGCGCTGTTCTTTGGCCACGGTTTCAACATCCGCTTCGGCTACATCAAGCCGCCGGCAGATGTCGACGTCTGCATGGTTGCCCCCAAGGGCCCTGGCCACCTCGTGCGCCGCGAGTACACCGCAGGACGAGGCGTCCCGGTGATCGTCGCTGTTGAGCAGGACCCGTCCGGCACTGCGTGGGCTCTCGCTCTCTCGTACGCCAGGGCGATCGGTGGACTACGAGCCGGCGGCATCAAGACCACCTTCACCGAAGAGACCGAGACCGATCTCTTCGGCGAGCAGGCAGTGCTCTGCGGTGGCGCTTCGCAGCTGGTGCAGTACGGGTTCGAGACGCTGATCGAAGCCGGCTACCAGCCTGAGGTCGCCTACTTCGAGTGCCTGCACGAGCTGAAGCTCATCGTCGACCTGATGTACGAAGGTGGTATCGCCAAGCAGCGCTGGTCGGTCTCTGACACCGCTGAGTACGGCGACTATGTCTCGGGTCCCCGCGTGATCGACCCGCGGGTGAAGGAGAACATGAGGGCGGTGCTCACCGACATCCAGTCCGGCGCCTTTGCCGAGCGTTTCATCGCCGACCAGGACGCCGGTGCACCTGAGTTCAAGGCGTTGCGCGTCAAGGGTGAGCAGCACCCGATCGAAACCGTCGGACGAGAGCTGCGCGCCATGATGCCGTGGATCGAGTCAGGCGACTCCGACTACACCGAGGGCACCGCCGCCCGCTGACCGATTGCACACCAGCACGCACCTGTGCTCGCGCGGCGTCGTCCCACGCGATCCTGTCAGCGATGTGGCAAGGGCATCTGTGTAGAAGAGTGGAGGAACAGTGCCGGGCTATCCGGCGTCGGCGTATGACCAGGGCTCGGTGCGGAAGTTCTTGCCGGCTGGTGAGGACCACTCCATGACGCCGTCGGAACGGAGCTTCGCGCTCCACCCTGGTGAGTGCTTCAGGCGATGGTGGTGCCGGCAGAGGACGGCGAGGTTGGCCGCCGTGGTCTGCCGCGCGGCGGGGAATGGTGTGGTCGAGGTCGGTGCCGGAGCGCGTGGTCGTGGTTGGGCGATTGCAGCCGGGAAATCGGCATACACCGTCACGGCTGCGGACCGAGCGGTCGAGCTGAGCTGAGGGCCGGTACTGACGCTCGGCGACGTCGAGCAGATAACCGGTATCGGGGTCGGTGAGCAACCGGCGGAAGGCGACGTCATGGGGTCCGGGGGAGATGTCACAACAGCTGCAGCCACCGAGGTTGCCTATTCCAGCTAGTTGGAGCGCTTGGGAAGCCGTGATTGGTCCGACACCGGCGACGTTGCCGGGTTCGGCTGACTCCGCGAGCAGGGTGTCGATCGGCACCACGACCTGCGCGGTCACCTGCGGAGGGTCGGCCCGTCCGCAGATGAGGTCCATCAGCGCGTCGGCGCGCCTCTGGTCCATGGTGCGGGCGTCATCGGCGGCGCACGCGTGGGCCAGCGTGTTGACCGAGTCGTACACCTGCCGCGCCTGCACGCTCGGAAGCAACGCATAGAGCTCGCAGACGCCGTCGGCCAGTGACGTCACCGTGACCTTCCGGTCGGCATTGGCCTGTGTGCGTCGGACCTCGGCCACGCCGGGGTCGGCGGCAATCACCCTTCTGGAGAGCCAACGCCGCAGCTCCGGTGCGGTGCGGGAAGCTGCGTAGCCGACAGCCTGATCGGCGAGGACTTCGACCGTCGGGCTGGAGACGTCGGTCAGGCTATCGCAGATCACCTGCACCTTGCGTGCGTCGATCGTGCCGCGCCGCCAGGCGGTGAGTACCGCCGGATGCTCGGAGACGGACAGCGCGAGCCCGTACCGGTGCGCGGCGGACGCCTTGGTGCTCGCGAGGGTGAGGGCCGCTTCGTCTGGTACGAACTCAGCCCGCCTTTCGTGCGGCAGCAGCGTCCGACCTCGCTGCCGCTCGTGCTCATCATCGGTGTGTTCGGCCCGCCGTGACATCTCGACCATCACCTCAGCCTGAGCAGCGCCAGCTGCATTGGCGAGGCGATCCAGCTGGGCGGGCAGGTCGACAAGGTGCGAGCCGTCGAGATCGCCCAGCGGCGCCCCGGAGATCACCAGCTCCGTGACCTGCGGAGCGATGGGGTCTGGTTGGCTCTGCATGAAGCCAACCCCGCCACCTACCACCGACACTCTTGGCCCCTGTCGGGGCAAGGCTCACGGCGGTGCTATCTACCGAACGGCGGTAACGGCGACGACGTGAGCACTTAACCCGAGCAGGCTTTCCTCGCCTTCGGTGATCGCCGCAGCACGCATGATGGCTTCGCGATCGGAAGGAACCTCCCACCGCTCGGCAAGGTGCCCGAGCCATCCAGCCAGTCCCTCGACACCTACCACCGTCAACACCTCAAGACCGGCGTCCATGCACTCCTGCCGTACCTCCCCGGGGCGGTGGAAGTAGGCGGTCGTGAACCACCGGGGGTCACCAGTCGGGTTGCGGTGCTGACCAGTCGCGAGGTCCTCGTCGATCATCCTGGCGCCCTCGTCGTCGAACAGGAACCCCTGGTCCAAGCCGTCGAACAGTGAGGCGAAGCGGGAGATCGTGGCCGCAAAGACCCGGCCGCCGGGACGTACAACCCGGGCTGCCTCACGGAGTGCGAGCAGCCGGTCCTCACGTTCTATGAGGTGGTAGAGCGGCCCGAGAAGAAGCGCCGCATCCGCACTGTCATCGGGGCATGGCAGGTGTCGCCCGTCGCCCCATTCCGCAGTGACCGTCGGGGAGGACGCTGTCAGCTTCGCTGCGGCCTCAACATGGCGCTCGACGACGTCGAAGATCTGCACGTGGTGGCCGTCATCGGCGAGCCACGCTGCGTGAACCCCAGTTGCGCCTCCTACGTCGAGGATCGTGAGTGGCCGCGGGGGCAGGAACCTGCGGATGATCTCCTGGGTACGGAGGAGCTCGAGCTGGGCGAAACCGTGTCGGATGCGAGCGTCCTCCTCGGTGGCGTCGTAGTGCTCGACGATCTCCCAGGGAACCTCGGACATGCGCACATGGTAGGGGGCCGCATCGGCCACCGTCGGCCTCCCAGGCCTGCCTCCACCTCAGGGACTGGCATCCGCACCACCCCCGGTAGACTGGTGTCGGCTTCACATCGGAGGCCAACTCTTGTGAGTTGCCAAACTTTCGAAGGTTTCACCTGTGACCAGGCCCGTCGTCCTCATCGCCGAAGAGCTCTCTCCGGCCACCATCGAGGCCCTTGGCCCTGACTTCGAGATCCGGCATTGCAACGGCGCTGACCGCGCCGAACTACTGCCCGCCATCGCCGACGCCGACGCCGTCCTCGTGCGCAGCGCCACCCAGATCGACGCCGAAGCGCTGGGTGCGGCCCGCCGACTGAAGGTTGTCGCCCGCGCGGGGGTCGGCCTCGACAACGTGGACGTCCCTGCCGCCACCCAAGTCGGGGTGATGGTGGTCAACGCGCCGACGTCGAACATCGTCAGCGCGGCAGAACTGGCCGTGGCCCTGCTGCTGGCGGCCGCGCGTAACATCGCGCCGGCGAATGCCGCCCTGAAGAACGGCGAGTGGAAGCGGTCGAAGTACACCGGCGTCGAGGTCTACGAGAAGACCGTTGGTGTCGTTGGTCTCGGACGAATCGGAGTCCTGGCTGCGCAGCGACTCATGGCGTTCGGCACCAAGGTGATCGCGTACGACCCCTACGTGCAACCTGGACGTGCGGCGCAGCTCGGAATCTCACTCGTCGACCTCGACACCCTGCTCACCGAGAGCGACTTCATCACCGTTCACCTCCCCAAGACGCCCGAGACCATTGGGCTGATCGGTGACGCCGAGCTGCGCAAGGTCAAGCCGTCGGTCATCATCGTCAACGCCGCCCGTGGTGGCATCGTCGACGAGCAGGCGCTGGCCGATGCGGTCGCCGACGGTCGCGTCCACGCGGCTGGCGTCGACGTCTTCGCCAAGGAGCCGTGCACCGACTCGCCGCTCTTCGGTCTCGAGCGCGTCGTGGCGACCCCCCACCTAGGTGCAAGCACCGACGAGGCGCAGGAAAAGGCCGGCATCGCCGTCGCCAAGTCCGTGCGCCTTGCCCTCGCCGGCGAGCTCGTTCCGGACGCCGTCAACGTCGAGGGGGGCGTCATCGACGAAGACGTCCGTGCGTTCATCCCGTTGGCCGAAAAGCTCGGTCGGGTCTTTACCGGCCTGGCCGGGGGAACCCCCGAAAGTTTGACAATCGAGGCGCGCGGCGAGATCGCCGACTCAGACGTCAAGGTGCTCGAACTCGCAGCGCTCAAGGGTGTATTCGCCGGTGCCGTCGACGAGCAGGTGTCCTACGTCAATGCACCGCTCCTGGCCTCCGAACGTGGGGTTGCGGTGAATCTCAGCGTTGATCCGCACAGCCCCGACCACCGGAATCTGGTGACGATTCGGGGCGGGCTCGCTGATGGGCGTCAACTCTCGGTGGGAGGAACACTAGCCGGGCCCAAACACATCGAAAAGCTGGTCGAGATCGACAGCTACGACCTCGACCTGCAACCGGCGGAGCACCTTGCGTTCTTCCGCTACCACGACCGCCCGGGTGTCGTCGGCGAACTCGGTCGCATTCTCGGTGAGCACGGCGTCAACATCGCCGGCATGCAGGTGAGCCGCGACGAGCAGGGCGGTCACGCACTTATCGCCATGACGGTTGACTCACCGATCGAGCCGGAGGCCCTCACCGAGATCGTCGAGGCGATCGGCGCTCACGAGGGACGTTCGCTCGACCTGGACGACCTGCTCTGATCGAGTAAGTCCATATTCTGAGACAGGTATACCGGCGGCTGAGACGCCCTCGTACCCTTGAGGGATGTCGAACACGTACAAGCTCGCAGTCATCGCCGGTGACGGCATCGGCCCAGAGGTCGTCGCTGAAGGCTTGAGGGTTCTCGACGCAGCAGCAGGACGCCACGAGGTCAACTTCGTGCGCTCGGAGTACGACCTCGGCGCCCAGCGCTGGCACCGGACCGGTGAGACGCTCCCGGACTCAGTCCTTGAGGAGATCCGGGGTCACGACGCAATCCTGCTCGGCGCCGTCGGCGACCCGAGCGTCCCCAGCGGTGTGCTCGAGCGAGGCCTGTTGCTTCGACTTCGTTTCGAGCTCGACCACCACGTCAACCTTCGGCCGGTCAAGCTCTACCCAGGCGTTGCCACGCCGCTCGCTGGGAAGACTCCGGCGGACATCAACATGGTCGTCGTTCGTGAAGGCACCGAGGGTCCCTACGCCGGCTCGGGGGGCTTCCTGCGCAAGGGAACGCCGCACGAGGTGGCCACCGAGGAGAGCCTCAACACTGCCTACGGCGTTGAACGAGTTGTTCGCGATGCGTTCGACCGTGCTACTCGTCGTCCGCGGCGAACCCTCACGCTGGTGCACAAGAACAACGTCCTGACATACGCGGGTGATCTTTGGACGCGCACCTTCAACGCCGCCGCCGTCGACTTCGCGGATGTGCGCACCGAGTACCTGCACGTGGACGCGGCATCGATGTTTTTGGTCACGAACCCCGAGCGGTTCGACGTGGTGGTCACCGACAACCTCTTTGGCGACATCATCACCGACATCGGGGCAGCGATCGCCGGTGGTATCGGTCGGGCCGCCTCCGGCAATCTCGACATGAGCGGGACCAACCCCAGCATGTTCGAACCGGTACATGGGTCCGCTCCCGACATCGCCGGACAGCAGAAGGCTGACCCAACGGCAACCGTCCTGTCGGTCGCGATGCTGCTCGACCACCTCGGTCTCGACAAGGCCGCGGCTTCGGTGGAACAGGCGGTCTCCGACGACCTCGCTGCCAGGGAAGACCGCGTACGCTCGACCGCACAGATCGGTGACGACCTTGCGGCAGCTGTCGCCGGGTCCTAACTCGTTCAGCTGGCCGTCAGCAAGGTGGTCAACGGAAAGGTACCGTCCCGCTCATGAGTTTGATCGCGCGCAAGCCCACCTCACAGCCATTGCCCGACGTCCAACGTGAAGCGATTCTCGCCAGCCCCGGGTTCGGCCGGTTCTTCTCCGACCACATGGTCACCATTGAGTGGACCGAGGGGCGCGGTTGGCACGACGCCCAGCTGGTCCCGTACGGGCCGCTGAAGCTCGACCCCGCGACGATGTCCTTGCACTACGGGCAGGAGATCTTCGAGGGACTGAAGGCTTACCGCCGCGAGGACGGCTCAATCGCGACGTTTCGCCCCGAGATGAACGCCAGACGATTCCAACGTTCGGCGCGCAGGTTGGCGATGCCCGAGCTACCAGAGGGGCTCTTCATCGGCGCGATCGAAGCGCTGGTCGACCAGGACCAGGCGTGGGTCCCCAGTTACGACGAGACGAGCCTGTACCTTCGCCCGTTCATGTTTGCTACCGAGGTCGGCCTCGGCGTCAAGCCAGCCAACTCCTACCTTTTCATGCTGATTGCATCGCCAGCCGGTGCCTACTTCCACGGCGGCATTAAACCGGTATCGGTCTGGCTCTCGACCGAGTATGTGCGCGCCGCGCCGGGCGGTACCGGCGAGGCCAAGTGCGCCGGCAACTACGCCGCGAGCCTGGTCGCCCAGGCTCAAGCGGCCGCTGAAGGGTGCGACCAGGTGGTGTGGCTCGATGCGGCCGAGCACCGGTGGGTCGAAGAGATGGGCGGGATGAACTTGTACTTCGTCTTCGGGTCGGGAGACACCCCTCGGCTGGTCACCCCCGAGCTCACTGGCGCGCTGCTCCCGGGCGTTACCCGAAACTCCATTCTTCAGGTCGCAGAGGATCTGGGGATCGATGCCGAAGAGGCGCGAATCAGCATCGACGACTGGCGCGAGGGTAACGCCGACGGCACAATCTCCGAGGTCTTTGCGTGTGGGACGGCTGCGGTGGTGACTCCGGTCGGCAAGGTCCGTTGGTCTCTCGGTGGGTGGACGGTCGGCGACGGGAACCCAGGGCCGATCACTGAACGCCTCCGTGATCACCTGCTGAACCTGCAGCACGGACGGATCAATGACGCCCACGACTGGATGCACGGGCTGGTATCGAACTAGGGGCTGGTGCCGCACTCGCGGTTGACGGCGTCCACTGCCAACTGCCCCCGTACGGCGTAACCGGCGGTGGACGGATGGACGTCGGTTCCGCTGAACCACTCCGGGTGGGCGGCTGCAACGTTGTGCCATGGGACCACGTGCAGATTGGGGTTCACTGCAGCTAGTTGCTCGAGTGTCGCGTTGATCCAATCGTCGGTGTCGACGCGCCACACGTCGAACCAGATAACGCATCGGTTCGGGCCAGCGAGGCCCATCACGGCTGCGGCCTGGTCCGGAAACTCCTCGGGGTTGTCGTTCGTGCCCAGGCTGACCACCCACGTCAGTGCCGACGTTGCGGCATACGGAGAAAGCAGCGAGACCATCGTTGCCGTGCCCCTTCCTTCGGCCACATCGGTGGTGAGGGGTCGGTTGCCCAACCCGGCGTCCAGATAGGGGACGATGCCGACAGCCAGCGAGTCACCCAAAAGTTGGACGGGTGTGGTTGGTGCGCCGCTGGACGGGGCGGCGTCGATCTGCGGCGGCGATGTCGTCAGCTGCGCCCGATCTGATCGGGACGACCTCGCATCGTGCCGCAGGCTGGCCGTGGGTTGCGCCGCAGTTGTCACTTGCTCGTCCGGGCTCCAGGGCGGGCCAGCGACGACGACCCAGGCGGCAAGCACAGCGGCGGCGCCCAGCAGGGCACCGGCTCCCACCCCAATGGCGACCCAGCCAGCCGCAGCACGGCGCTCGGCGCGGTGTCGGGCGTGGTCCACGTTGCTCCAGATTCGCCGGAGGACTGGCAGATCAAAGACCCTGGTCTGCGGTGGCGCCAAGCCAGGATCGGTGTGTCACACTAGATGCGTGACAACTACCCGCATTATCGCCTAGCGAACCGGCTCGCCGGTGCGCCGACCTCTCGCATCTGCGGGGGGTCACTTTTTTATCGAATTCAGGTGAAAGACCCCCGTGAGCGACTCGAGTGCGATGCGTCCTGACGACGCCTTCCACGTCTACGACACAACGCTTCGAGACGGCGCCCAGCGCGAGGGTGTTTCGTACTCGGTTGCCGACAAGCTGGCAGTCGCTCGGCTGCTGGACGATCTCGGAGTCGGCTTCATCGAAGGTGGGTGGCCCGGCGCGCTGCCCAAGGACACCGAGTTCTTCGCCAGGGCTCGAACTGAGCTCACCCTGAAGAGTGCCCAACTGGTTGCATTTGGCGCCACGCGGCGCCCGGGGCTCGCCGTCGGCGATGACGCGCAGGTTCAGGCGCTGTTGGACGCGCAGACGCCCGTCATCACGTTGGTCGCCAAGTCCGACGTCCGACATGTCATCGACGCGCTGCGAACCACTCTCGACGAGAACCTCGCCATGGTTCGTGACACGGTCCAGTACCTCGTCGGCCAGGATCGTCGTGTCTTTGTCGACCTCGAACACTTCTTCGACGGCTACCACAATGACCGCGACTACGGACTGCGGGTGCTTGAGGCGGCAGCGGGTGCTGGCGCTGACGTCGCAGTTCTCTGCGACACCAACGGGGGTCTTCTTCCCCTGGGGATCCACAGCATCGTGAGTGACATCGTCGCCCGTAGCGGTGGGCTGAGGCTAGGTATCCACTGCCAGGACGACACCGCATGCGCGGTCGCTAACACTCTGGCGGCTGTAGAAGCTGGCGTCACGCACGTCCAGTGCACGGCCAACGGGTACGGCGAGCGAACCGGCAACGCCGACTTGTTCGCCGTGATCGGCAATCTCGAGACCAAGCTTGACCGTCGGGTTCTGCCTCTTGGCCGGCTGCCCGAGTTGGTGCGGGTCTCGCACGCCTTGGCCGAGCTGGCTAACATCGCGCCGGACACCCACCAGGCATACGTTGGGGTCTCTGCGTTTGCGCACAAGGCCGGACTGCACGCCAGCGCTATCAAGATCTCACCAGCCCTCTACAACCACCTCGACCCCACGATCGTCGGCAATGACATGCGGGTCCTGATCACCGAGATGGCCGGACGTGCCTCGATCGAGCTCAAGGGCAAAGAGCTCGGATACGACCTCGCCCATGACCGAGAAGCGCTGGGTGCTGTTGTCGCCCGGGTGAAGAGTATGGAGGCACGGGGCTACTCCTTCGAAGCTGCCGATGCATCATTCGAGCTGTTGCTGCGTGAGATCACCGAAGGTGAGCGTCGCCGCTACTTCACCGTTGAGTCGTGGCGCACGATCGTGGAACAGCGCCCGGCGGGGCAGGTCGTCAGTGAGGCCACCGTCAAGGTCTTCGCCAAGGGCCAGCGGATCGTGGCCACTGGCGAGGGGAACGGGCCGGTGAACGCGCTCGACCGCGCGCTGCGTCTCGCGCTGGAACAGATCTTCCCCGAGCTGGCCGCATTGGAGCTCGTCGACTACAAGGTGCGCATCCTCGAGGGCAACGAAGGCACCGGTGCGGTGACGCGCGTCCTGGTTGAGTCATCTGATGGCCAGGGAGAGTGGGTCACGATCGGAGTCCACGAGAACGTCATTGCGGCGTCCTGGATGGCGTTGGACGACGCCATCACGTACGGGTTGCTCCGTGCCGGCAGGATCGCCGATGGCGACGACAACTCTGGCCCTGGCACGGTCGCCGGTCCGTGATGACGGACACCACCACGCAGGCCATCGCGAGGTCGAACACCGAACGCGCGTCCCGACCGTCCGGCATCCCGAAGTTGCCGTACCTGCCCGGCCTCGATGGTGTCCGCGCGATCGCCGTCGTGGCAGTGCTGCTCTTCCATCTTCCGCAACGAGTGCTGCCTGGAGGGTTTCTCGGGGTCGACGTCTTCTTCGTGCTCTCTGGATTCCTCATCACGTCGCTTGTGCTCGGTGAGACAGAGACGACCCAGCGCCTGCGCTTCGCTGCCTTCTACGCTCGGCGGGCTCGCCGCCTGTTACCGGCACTGCTTGCTGTTCTGGTTGTCAGCGGTGTTCTGGCGTTGACCGTGGCCAGAGACGCCGCGGCCGCCTTCCGCCAGGACGTCCTCGCAGCCCTGAGCTACACGACGAACTGGTGGTACATCTTCGACGAACGAAGCTACTTCGAGGCGTTGGGCCGACCACCGCTGTTGCAGCACCTGTGGTCCCTCGGCATCGAGGAGCAGTTCTACCTGGTGTGGCCGGCGGTGGCCTTCTTCGCATGGAAGCAATGGGGGCGGGCAGGGGTGGGCGTCACGGCGATCTCCGGTGCCCTGCTGTCAACTGCCCTGATGGCCTCGCTTGCTGTGCAGGGTGACATCCCTGCGTCGGCAGACACCGCACGGCTCTACTTCGGCGCCGATACCCACGCGATGACTGTGCTCGTTGGCGCTGCGCTCGCCGTAGTGTGGCGCCCTGGCACGCTGCCCCGCCAGATTCCCCGGTCAGCTCAAGCTGCGGTCGGCATCGCCGGAGGTGGGGCGATCCTTGCCTTGTTCGCGATCTTCTTAAGGACCGCGGAGTCGTCGGGATGGCTCTTTCGGGGCGGCTTCCTGCTTGTTGCGATCATGACAGCTCTGCTGGTGATGGCTGCTTCGCACCCGGCAGCCCGGTTTGGAATACTGCTGGGGAATCCGGTGATGAGCTGGCTCGGCACGCGGTCGTATGGCATCTATCTGTGGCACTGGCCGATCTTCATGGTGACCCGGCCCGATCTCGACATTGCCCTTCGGGGTTGGTGGGCGGCAGCTGTCTCGCTGGGCCTCACCTTCGGTGCGGCAGAGGCCAGCTACCGATGGCTGGAGATGCCCATCCGGCGTGGTGCTCTAGGTCGCTGGCGCTCCCGGCTCAACGATGGAACGGCGCGATCCAAAACCGAGGCAGCTGCTGTTGCCGGTCTGGCCGTCGTGACGGTGGTCGCTGGTGCGGTGGCGCTCGTCGCAGTACCGACCATCGACAGCACCACCTACCTCGGGGGCGTCACCGAGTTCGGAGCCGGTGAGCTGGCACCGAAGGCGGACTCGGGCGAGCTGGGTTCGGGAGTTTCGCAGACTGCACAGAAGCGAAAGAAGCAGCGGCGCGAGGTGCGGATGGACGCATTGCCACTTCCGCAGCGACCAATCACAGCTGTTGGCGACTCTGTGTTGCTCGGTGCCCGCGGCGCCCTGAGAGCGCAGTTACCGCGCGTCAGGGTTGATGCTGCGATCAGCCGCCAACCGGTCGAGATCGCCAACCGGGTCCGCGAGCGGATCAAGGTTGACCGTCTGGCGGACGTCCTGATTCTGCAGACGGGGACGAATGGCCCACCAGACCCGCAGGGATTTCCGGACTTCCTCAAGGAGCTGGCTGACCTAGACCTGGTGGTCGTACCCACCGTGCGCTCACAGGTGCCCTGGATGGACGAGAGCAACGAGACCATCAGACGTGCTGCGGCTGGACGCGAGAACGTGGTGGTGGCGGACTGGGCGCGCGCATCCGTTGGACACCCGGAATACCTCGAGGCGGACGGAACCCACCTGACGCCCCGTGGTCAGGAGGCCTATGCGCGGCTGATCCTCGAGGCGTTGCGGCAGCCCCAGCAGTAGTCGCGGCGCCACACCGGGTAACGTCCGATGCGTGCGTATCGCTCGGTTCACAGTCGCAGACCAGATCGCCTACGGAGTCGTTGACGGCGACCTTGATGACGGTGCATCCCTGACGGTCAACGCCATCGATGGCCACCCCTTTGCCCCGTTCAAACGGACGTCGGCGCGATTGGCGATGAGCGACGTCCGGCTCCTGCCACCCGTACTTCCGAACAAGGTCATTGGTATCGGGAAGAACTACGTCGACCACGCCCGTGAGATGGGCGGCGAGGCACCGACGACGCCGGTGATGTTCCTCAAGCCATCGACGAGCGTGATCGGACCAGGAGAGTCGGTCGTCTTGCCGGAGCAGTCCCAGCAGGTGGAGTTCGAGGGCGAGATCGCCGTTGTCATCGGACGGTTGGCGAGGGACGTCCCACCCGAGCGGGTCGACGACGTGATCCTCGGGTACACCTGCGCCAATGATGTGACGGCGCGCGATCTGCAGCGAAGTGATCGCCAGTGGACGAGGGCCAAGGGCTTCGACTCGTTCTGCCCGCTGGGGCCGTGGATCTCCACCGACGTCGACCCGGGTGGGCTCAGTGTGCAGACCGAAGTCAACGGTGACATTCGGCAGTCGGCTCCGGCCTCGGCGATGGTGCATTCCATCACCGATCTCGTGGTCTTTGTATCGTCGGTGATGACGTTGATCCCCGGTGACGTCATCTTGACGGGCACTCCGGCCGGAGTAGGGGCACTCCGCGACGGTGACCGCGTGTCCGTCATCGTGGCTGGCGTCGGCCGCCTCGACCACACCGTTCGCGTGGCTGGCTGAGCGGTCACCCCGCATTGCGCTCGCGTCGGTCGGTACCCTTCACGAGTCAGTTGTGCCCCCTCGCCCGAGAGAACCCATGACCCCCCCAACCGCTCCCGTCCGCGTTCGCTTCTGTCCTTCTCCTACGGGCAACCCACATGTCGGGATGGCCAGGACCGCTCTCTTTAACTGGGCCTTCGCCCGCCGGCATGGTGGCACGTTCGTCTTCCGGATCGAGGACACCGACTCCCAACGCGACTCCGAGGAGTCCTACGAGCAGCTCGTCACGTCGCTGCGTTGGCTCGGACTCGACTGGGACGAAGGCCCGGAGGTAGGCGGCCCCTTCGCGCCCTACCGACAGTCGGAGCGTCTGGAGCGCTATCGCGACGTCACCGAGAAGCTGCTTGTGAGCCCGCACGCCTACCGGTGCTACTGCACCTCCGACGAGCTCGAGCAACGGCGTGAGGCCGACCGCGTCGCCAAGAGGCCGCCTGGCTATGACGGTCATTGCCGAGAGCTCGACGCTGACCAGGTGGCTGCTTACGAAGCGGAGGGACGCACCTCGGTGGTCCGATTTCGGATGCCAGACGGATCCTTCGGCTGGGACGACCTCGTCCGGGGCGATGTCACTTTCCCGGCTGGCGAGGTTCGTGACTACGTGTTGGTTCGTGCCAACGGTGAGCCGCTCTACACGCTGGTCAACCCCGTCGATGACGCCCTGATGCAGATCACGCACGTGCTGCGCGGCGAGGATCTCCTCTCGTCGACCCCGCGCCAGTTGGCGTTGTGGGATGCGCTTCGCGAGATCGGTGTCGCTGTTGGCCCGATCCCAAAGTTCGGTCACCTCCCTTATGTCATGGGGGAGGGGAACAAGAAGCTCTCCAAGCGTGACCCCGAGTCGTCGCTGCTCTTCTATGTGAAGCAGGGGTACCTCCCCGAAGGCATGACCAACTACCTCGCGTTGCTGGGCTGGTCGCTGAGTGAGGACCGGGACCGCTTCTCGCTGCAGGAGATGGCCGATGCCTTCGACATCTCGCGTGTCAACGCCAGCCCGGCCCGCTTCGACCTGAAGAAGTGCACCGCGCTCAACGCCGACTGGATTCGACTCCTCGATGGCGAGGAGTTCGTGACCAGGTTGGTCTCGTTCCTCAGCGACCAACGCGCGGTCACGCTGGGCGCTGCTGGCGAACAGACGGTGCGCTCCGCCGCTCCGCTGGTGCAGGAACGGGTCGAAACCCTGGGCCAGGCTGCCGACATGGTGCACTTCCTGCTGGTCGACGATGCGTCATTTGTCGTCAACCCCGATGATGCGGCCAAACAGCTCACGGCCGACAGTCAGCCTGTGCTTGAAGCCGCAGCCGCAGCGCTCAACGGCCTCGAAGTGTGGTCGACGGAGAGCATCGAGGCCGCTCTGCGGGTTGCTTTGATCGACGGTCTATTGCTCAAACCCCGCGTCGCGTTTGGTCCGGTGCGGGTTGCAGTGAGTGGACGTCGAGTCTCGCCGCCGTTGCTTGAGTCTCTTGAGATCTTGGGCAAGGAGCGCAGCCTGGCGCGGCTGACCCTTGCGCTGCGGATTGCGGCGAGCAGCTGACGAAGGGCGATTTGGGGGGGCGCTGCCCGGTTGGGTATCCTCTACGCCTGCCGGAACTTCTCGGCACCCATGGGGTATGGGGTAATTGGCAGCCCGACGGTTTCTGGTTCCGTTAGTCTAGGTTCGAGTCCTGGTACCCCAGCGCGTTGCAGCAGTTCCCCGCCTGGGTACTGTCTGCAGACGTCCAGTCCCTCTGGGCCAGTCCCTGTTGGACAGTCCGAGTGGAGTGCTGAGTACGCACGGCCCCGTTGTGTAGCGGCCTAGCACGCCGCCCTCTCAAGGCGGTAGCGCGGGTTCGAATCCCGTCGGGGCTACGTGCCGAAGGCCCAGGTCAGCAGACCTGGGCCTTCGCCTTGTTGGGGGCCGGTTGTGGTGTTTCCGGAAGCGTGATTCGCTGCGCTCGTTCGGGGGGACGGTCGTTCGGGGGGCTTCGCCGAGCCTGAGGGACTTCCATGGACATCGGTGAGCCCGGTCGAAGTAGGCTGGATCAGCCCCCCAGGGTCTTGATGGCTAGGGACGGCCTTGTCGTCGGTGATCCCGATGGCGTCCGTGATCGCTTCATGATCGACGGCGTCCATGCTGAGGCCGGTTCGCGTTGGTACAGCACTGGTTTGCTCCGAAAGCCTTGGCGGCCCCGATGTACCGGCACCATCTCGAGGACGAGTACAGCTACGTGCTGTATGGCCGTATCGGCGCAAGTCTTGGTGGCCACGAAGTCGAAGCGAGTGCAGGGGACTTGATCTTCAAGCCCCGCGGGCAGTGGCACACCTTCTGGAATGCAGGCGACGAGCCCGCTGCGGTTTTGGAGTTGATCTCCCCGGCCGGGCTGGAGACGTTCTTCCGCGCCCTTGGCGCGATATCCGAGCCGATCAGCTCTGAAGAGCTAGGCGCCCTTGCGGAGCCCTACCAATGCGATGCCGACATGGAAGCGACCCAGGCGTTGCTAGAGCGGCACGGCCTCACCTTCTGACAACTTTCCTCTCGTCAGCTGTGGCTACGCAGCAGTTCGGTGAGGGAGTTGGCAGCGTGGACAACGGCCGGCGCGTGCAAGCGCCCGGGCTGACGGGTCAGGCGCTCCAGCGGCCCTGATACCGAGACAGCCGCAATCACCTTGCCACTGGGCCCGCGTACCGGAGCAGAGACGCTGGCCACGCCGGCTTCGCGCTCTCCGATGCTCTGAGCCCACCCGCGTCGACGGACCGCGGCGAGCATCGACGCGGTGAAGCGCGCCCCTTTGAGGCCCCGGTGGAGGCGGTCCGGCTCTTCCCACGCAAGAAGCACCTGGGCTGCTGAACCGGCTGCCATCGAGAGCACCGTGCCGACCGGGACGGTGTCGCGCAGGCCGGAGAGACGTTCAGCTGCGGCAACGCACATACGTTGCTCACCTTGCCGGCGATAGAGCTGGGTGCTCTCGGCCGTCGCGTCGCGGAGCGAGTTGAGAATACTTCCTGCCGCGGCAAGTAGGCGATCCTCGCCGGCCGCTGCGGCCAACTCACCGAGGCGAGGCCCCAGAATGAAGCGGCCCTGCAGGTCGCGTCCGACCAGACGGTGGTGTTCGAGGGCGACGGCGAGCCGGTATGCCGTTGGCCTGGCCAGGCCGGTCGCGGTGACCAGTCCTGCGAGGTTTTGCGGTCCGGCTTCGAGGGCCCCCAGCACCAGGCTGGCCTTGTCCAGAACGCCGACTCCGCTAGAGTTGTCCATAACCCGATACTGCCGTTTCGACATCTGAGACGCAAGGGTGACCCAAACGTGGCGCAGGATCATGACCCATGAGGCTTGAGCGAGGAGGAACCATGGCTGCTGAACAGACCCAACGCACGCTGGCTGAGAAGGTGTGGAACGCCCACGTCGTTCGTCGCGTCGACGGCGAGCCGGACCTCCTCTTCATCGACCTTCACCTGGTCCACGAGGTGACTAGCCCACAGGCCTTCGACGGCCTGCGAAGCGCCGGTCGGCCCGTGCACCGTCCTGACCTCACGCTGGCGACCGAGGACCACAACGTCCCGACGCTCGACATCGACCTGCCGATCGCTGACCCGGTGTCGCGTATCCAAGTTGAGGCCCTGCGCAAGAACTGCGCAGAGTTTGACGTGCCGCTCTTCCCGTTGGGATCAACTGAGCAGGGGATCGTCCATGTCGTTGGCCCGCAACTTGGCGTTACGCAGCCAGGTATGACCATCGTGTGCGGCGACAGCCACACGTCGACCCACGGGGCCTTCGGTGCACTGGCATTCGGGATCGGCACGAGTGAGGTCGAACACGTACTGGCGACGCAGACGCTGCCGCTGAAGCCGTTCAAGACGATGGCTATCACCGTCGAGGGCGAGCTGCCAGCAGATGTGACGGCCAAGGACCTCATCCTTGCGGTGATCGCCGAGATCGGGACAGGTGGTGGCCAGGGCTACGTCCTGGAGTACCGCGGCAGCGCGATCGAGAAGCTCTCGATCGAGGCGCGCATGACGATCTGCAACATGTCGATTGAGGCTGGCGCTCGGGCGGGGATGATCGCGCCTGACGCCACCACCTACGAGTACCTCCGTGGTCGCCCCCACGCGCCGATTGGTGCCGACTGGGATGCTGCCCTCGCGTGGTGGAGCAGCCTGCCCACCGACCCTGGCGCAGCTTTTGATCGCGAGGTCGTGGTCGACGCGTCGAGCCTCCAACCGTTCGTGACCTGGGGAACCAACCCCGGCCAGGGCCTGCCGCTCTCCGCTTCGGTGCCGGACCCTGCGCAGATCGCTGACCCCGCCGAGCGCTCAGCTGCCGAGCGAGCCCTGGAGTACATGGACCTCGTTCCGGGGACTCCGCTGTCGCAGATCAGGGTCGACACGGTCTTCCTCGGCTCGTGTACCAACGGCCGCATCGAAGATCTGCGGTCCGCCGCTGCGGTCCTCCAGGGTCGCAAAGTTGTCGATGGCGTCCGCATGCTCGTCGTTCCGGGATCGGTACGCGTGCGGTTGGAGGCTGAGGCCGAGGGATTGGACCAGATTTTCACCGCGGCCGGTGCTGAGTGGCGGCACGCAGGTTGTTCGATGTGCCTCGGGATGAACCCCGATCAGCTGGCGCCGGGGGAGCGCAGTGCCTCCACCTCAAACCGCAACTTCGAAGGGCGCCAGGGGAAGGGGGGGCGCACCCACCTGGTGTCGCCGCAAGTGGCAGCGGCCACCGCAGTGACCGGACGCCTGACGAGCCCCAGCGACCTCACCGACGCCGCTATCGGCGCATCGAGCAACGCGTAGGAATCGGAGCCAACGATGGAGAAGTTCACCACACACACTGGTCGGGTTCTGCCGCTGCGCCGCAGCAACGTCGACACCGACCAAATCATCCCAGCTGTGTACCTCAAACGGATCTCCCGCGATGGGTTCGAAGACGGATTGTTCGCGGCGTGGCGCAACGACCCTGACTTCGCGCTCAACCGGCCGGAACACCAGGGAGCCACGGTTCTGGTGGCTGGGCCTGAGTTTGGCATCGGGTCCTCGCGGGAGCACGCTGTGTGGGCGCTGCAGAACTACGGGTTCCGCGTCGTTGTCTCGCCCCGGTTTGCTGACATCTTTCGAGGGAACAGCCTCAAAGGGGGGCTCCTGACCATCGAACTCCCCGTAGGGGTCGTCGAGCGCTTGTGGGCGGTAGCCGAGGCTGACCCGACCACCGATGTCATCGTGGATCTGCAGGCTCGGGAAATCCGTTTTGCTGGTGAAACGGTGCCGTTCGAGCTCGACGACTACGCGCGGTGGCGCCTGCTCGAGGGCCTCGATGATGTGGGATTGACCTTGCGCCACACCGATATCATCGCCGAGTTCGAGGCGGCCCGACCCGCATGGATGCCCAAAACCGTTACGAGGTAAGGGTTCGCCCTGAGCGATCACCAGGCGCAGTTTGTGCGAGTGTGACGAATCTCCTTGCAACACAAGGCGTTTTCCGGCGTGTATGCATTGTGTCCTGGCCCTGGATTGCCTAACGTTCCCATCGGTCGGGAAAACGCCTGATCACCGAAGGCTTTCGAAGGGGAAGTAGTGAACAAGGCTCAGTTGATTGATGAAGTCGCCGGCCAGTTCGACGGTAACCGCCGCGCTGCCCAGAACGCGCTCGAGGCGGTGATCGGCACGATCACCCGCCAGGTGGCCAAGGGTGAGCCCGTCGCCATCACCGGTTTTGGCAAGTTTGAGCGTCGCATTCGTCCCGCGGGCACGGCTCGTAACCCGCAGACCGGCGCTACCGTCAAGACCAAGAGGAAGTCCGTCCCCAAGTTCACCCCGGGTGCGGAGTTCAAGGCTGTTGTAAACGGCGAGAAGAAGCTTGCCGCTCCGGCCAAGAAGGCCGCTGCCAAGAAGACGACCAAGAAGGCCGCTGCCAAGAAGACGACCAAGAAGGCCCCGGCTCGTAAGGCCCCTGCCAAGCGGGCCCCGGCTCGCAAGGCCGCTGCCAAGAAAGCCCCGGTCCGTAAGGCCGCTGCCAAGAAGACGGCGCGTAAGCGCTAGAGGAGTTCGACGAAGAAGGCCCCGCCCCCCCCCGGGCCCGGGCGTGGAGCGGGCGCGTTCACAGTGCGGGGGGGTTAACACGGGGGGGGGAGGTGACCAGGGGGGG
>JAJAYZ010000031.1 GCA_027118455.1 Actinomycetes bacterium | reverse complement strand
GTTCAGGTACGGCCCAGTGGTCTATTCGGGTTGGTTTGAATCCGATCCGCCTCGATACTTCTACCCTGCACCGCTGTTGAGCGCGCTTGGAATGGAGCGGAGTCCTTCTGAGGTGCCTGAGGTTTGACATGAAGCGGCCCGATGGTGAGGGGGGAGACACGGCCGGGCTGATGAACGTGAGGCTACTGCTCGAGATTGTGTCCCTGCTCAGCAATGGCTGAACTGAGTCCGTCGACGATTGGCTGCGCCTCGTGGTTGCGATCGCACCAGGTCGGGCAAGTAGCGGCGCCCTGTTGCGGTATCAGTGGTCATGATGCGGGATCCTTTCGTTGGGCCCCTGGTAGGAACGCGCCGGTTTGATTGAGCTGTGCAGCCACGGATGTAGCAATGCCTTCGAAAGAGTGTGCGAATACGGAGCCGAAGACGCCGATGCAGGCGCCGAACATCAGCAGGCACCAGTCGGGATGCCGTCGAGGCCGCCCTGTCGCGCCCCGTCGCGCTCGGATTGTGCGTGGAGAAATGACGCGAGGGAGTGCAGACCCGGATCCGCCACAAGTGCTAACAGCATGGAGATCTGGGTTGAGCGCGCTTGTTTCGCTCGCGCTGGGTCTCGCGGATGAGACAGATGCTTCGATCCGCCCCGACACGAACGCCTTTTTGATCATCCTGAACTTGGTCCTCAGCGCACCATTCACCCAGGTGAACATCCCCGCTCGGCTAGACGAACCGGCCCCATTTGTGCCCGGGTTGCTCCACTTCACACCCGCGATGTGTTCGTGCCGACTACTGCCGCCCGTCCGAGCAGGATGCCTTGCCTGTAGACGGAGATCCACAGACGTAGCTTCACGTGGACAATGGTGGGCTGGATTGATCGCCCACCACTGCCCACGTGAGTAACGTGACGCCGTGCCGTTGCCTTAGTTGATCGTCCCGCAGGCGACTGGCAGCGTCGCCTCGAAAAGGCTGCTCAACGAACTGTGGTCTGCATCGCTTGGCAAGTCGGTGCCATGCACGACGATGTGGAGGTCGGACAGGTTCTTCGCAACGCCGATGGGGATCTTGATACTGCGGTGATAGCTGAGCGTGCCTGCGGCGTTGGCGACGGGGAACCGCTCAACAACGAGGCCGCTAGCTGCGCTTGTGTCACCTGTCTGGGTGAACGAGACATCGATAGGGCCGTAGGAGGGGAGACCTTCGGCGAGCGAGATCAAACCGTCCGGTGTGCCGGCTATTTGAGGGGTCACTGGGTCGATGGGATCCCCGGTGTTGACGTCGGCTGATGCGGGCGGGCACTCGTTTGCGCCAGCAAGCACCCCGTGAATGTGCATCGCGTGCGGCTCGTTGGGCGTCAGGCCGGTTGCGGTCAGGTCCACTGTCAGGTTTCGGCCAGCGAGGCTGAGAGCGGCATGACCTGTGACGTTGGACCCACCGTCAGCGGTCGAGTCGTGGGGGATCGGCGTGAGATCAGCTGAAAAGGTGCCCACCGGGGGAGCCGGGGCGGCAGCGGCGGTGGCGGACATGAGCAGTGCGGCGGGCGCCGCGAGCAGGAGAATTAGCTTTCTTTGCATGGTGACCTTCCAAATGGCTGGGTGCCCACCGGACGTGAGCACTCGGTTCTCGATGCGGACGTCCGGTCGTTGACCCCGACGTCCCGTTCACTCTTGTCTGGCTAGTTACCCGAGTTGCGAAAGGGGAAACACTCTCATGGCTACTCCGTCACTCGGCTGGTCGGACGAGGCATTGGCTGGACGCCGACGAGGTCCGCGATTCTTGTCGCCGACCCCGCCAGGCCGCAGAAGCCTTGTGAGGGCAAATCTGCAGTCCTGGACCGCCATCGCGCGATCGCGGAGGGAAGGTGGAAGCCGATCGGTGGCAGGTAGGGGGTCGCCTCGAAAAGGTGAGTCACCCTTGCGCTGTGAATGACTCTGCGTCATCACCGCGAGAATCGACGCCTACCCCGCGGGTTGATCCACCCGGCCCTTCGTTGAATTGCCTGAGCGCGTTGATCCCGCTGACATGACCGAGTCGGTGCCGCACGTTCTGCAACCCGAACCTCCGTACGGGGTGAGCGCCGCTACGGGAAGGGGACCTGCCCGACAAACCTGAGCCCATCACCGTTCGACACCTGATGGCACCTGGTCCGCACGGCCGAGCAGCGGTGCAGGTTCAGGCGGTCAGCGGCAGACCCGGGCGTTTTGACTCGGCGGACCGCGGCTAGTCCCTGCCGCCCATCTGAGCTGCGTCAGGCTTCTCCGGGGAGCAGTGTGGCCGCGTCGATGAAAGTCTGCTCCTCTCCAGCCGGGGCGTAGGTAGCGATGATCTTCGCGTCGGGCGTGAGGACCCTGAAGTGATGGACGACCCCGCGTAGAACGTGCAGGAAATCACCGGGCCTGACGATGAAGGTTTGGTCCGCCATGTGAAAGGTCACCTCACCAGTGAGCAGCAGGAAGTGCTCTTCGGCGTCAGCATGCAGATCGCGGCCTGGACCAGTGTCCAGGGGCGACAAGGTCTCCATGGCGCTGTAGGTCCCACCCGTGTCCTGCCCGGTTACCAGGAATCAAAAGCGATGCTCGCGCAACAAATACACGGGCGCGGTTCCGGACGGTAGGTGCTTGGGGATGTTTGCCATGGGGCTCTGTTGCCTGGACCAAAAGTCTCTGCTCTGCCGCAAGATTCCCATGTCCACCTTCGACTAGCTCGTAAAGCATGACGTCAGCCCATCGGCATGTCCGCACGCAGCGCGGCACGAGCGAACGGCTGAGCGTGGACCTGGACCAAATCCCATGTTGATCGAGATTCCCGTTACTCCGCAGTCTCGTGGGAAGGATGTCGCCACGCCGAAGAAGTTCCCCCGGAGTTCAAGCGAGATGTCGTCACGGTCGCCGTCGAGGTTCACCTTTGTAACGATGGTTCGGCCCGAGCCCGGGCTGAGCCGCCACACGAGCGCATAGTGCCGGCCGTGCACCGTGAGGAGGCTGGACGGCGACGCGAGCATGCGTACCCGGCACGGCTGGTGGGTCGCCGCCCAGTCGGTCTCCACCCAGGCAGTCGCCCGGTTCTCGTCGGCGTAACGCAGGATGGGGCCGAGGTCCAGCCCTGGCATTAGACCCGCCGGTACCGGGACTCGGCCAGCGAATACAGCCCGAAAGCGATCAGCCCGAGGGCCACAGCGATGAGCAGCGCAACGCCCAACGGAGCGTCCGCCAACGACGACAGCGCGACGTCGAGGCCGTCGGTCTTCTGCGGTGACGACTGGACGGCGCCGAAGACGACGAACGCACCCGCGAGCATGAACACCGCACCCCGGGCGACGTAGCCGACACGGCCGAGCTTCACCAGCAGGTCACGAGCCCGTCCCGTCGCCTTGCTCGAGTCCAGGTACTTGGCGAAGTCGCGGGTCCAGCCTTGGGCCACCATCGCCACCCCGGCCACGACGATGACCAGTCCGATAGTCCCGATCAGGAACGGGCCCCACGGCTGCATCATCACACTCTTGGTGAGCTGGGTGGAGTCGCCTGAGCTGCTGTGCACGGCGACGGCGGCAGCGGAAAACGCGAAGGCGAGGTAGATGACGCCCTTGACGGCGTCGATAAGGCGGTGAGTGCCTGGCTTATCCCGGTCGGGCCCGTCCACCTGACCGGTGATCGCCTGGAACAGCCGCCACAATCCGTAGCCGGCCAAACCGATGGCGAGGGCCCAGAGCAGCACCTGGCCGAAGCTCTGCCTGCCCACGTAGGAGAAGGCACCCTGCTGGTCGGCCTCAGGGTTGCCCGAGCCGCTGGCGATCTTCAGCGCCAAGAAGCCGATGAGAACGTAGACCACCCCTCGGGCTACGAACCCGAGGCGGGCGAGTCCTTCCAGCCACGGGCTGTTGGCTGCCTGCTGTGTGCTGGCATGCAGGTCTTTGGCACGGCTGGTCATCGAGCCTCCTTGATCACGGGAGGGGTACCCTATCGGGGATCAAGCCAAACCACCTGGAAACTTGCGCCCGCCGAATCGGTACCTCGCGGAGCAGACAGTCGACCTATCGCTCGGGGTGCGTCACGCCATCAGCTGCGCTGCTCGCACGCATGCGGAGGTGGGTGAGTGGCGTTTGACTGGTCGACCACCTGGGTAGGATTTCGCCGTGCATTCACCCCCGCCCAGCGATGACGTCGACCCAACCCAGGTGCATCTCAAGCCAGAGAAGCAAGTTGCTGCCGGGATTCCGGCGGTGGCTGTGGCGCTCCAGCGGAGCGTCGAACAAATGGGAGTGACTCGGACCCTTCGGACCCTTCGCCGCCTCAACCAAGTGCAAGGTTTTGACTGCATGGGCTGCGCGTGGCCCGACCCAGATCCCGAACATCGCAGCGTCGCTGAGTTTTGCGAGAACGGGGCGAAAGCGGTCGCCGAAGAGGCCACGCTGCGACGAGTCGATGCTTCCTTCTTTGCTGAGCACAGTCTTGAGGACCTTGACAGCCGGAGTGACTATTGGCTGGGTCAACAGGGGCGGCTAGTCGAGCCTCTGGTTCGGCGCGAAGGTGCAACCCACTACGAGCCGATTAGTTGGCCCGATGCGATAGCCCTTGCCGCCGACACTCTGGTGGGGCTGCAATCACCCGACGAGGCCGTCTTCTACACCAGCGGACGGGCATCGAACGAGGCGGCATTTGTCTACCAGCTCTTTGCGCGAGCCTTTGGGACCAACAACCTGCCCGACTGTTCCAACATGTGCCACGAGTCCACATCGGTGGCGCTTGCTGAGACCATCGGGATCGGCAAGGGCAGTGTCTCGCTGGACGACATCTACGAGGCCGAACTGATCGTCATCTGCGGCCAGAATCCTGGGACCAACCATCCCCGCATGCTCAC
>JAJAYZ010000030.1 GCA_027118455.1 Actinomycetes bacterium | reverse complement strand
CGCACCGATGTACTGCCGTTGTGTCGTCCCCTGCAGTTCACCTGCGGTATAGGTGTTGAAGTCGCAGTACCCACATCGCGTCGCGCAGAACGGCACATGAACGTAGGCGCCGAACGAAACAGACCCGACTTCACGCACTGTGGCGTCCGGCAGTCGGCCGTTCGTCGGAGCTGGTTCACCGTCAAGGGGCGTGCTGGGCATGGCCCCAGTCTGCCCGTCGTCGTCCAGCTCGGAGGTAGCCTGGCCGACGTGTCGTCGCTCAGAGCGGGTGCAGTCCCTGTTGCCGCCGCCGCAGCGCTCCTCGCCTTGGCCAAGCAGTAGTCGGTCCACGCATAGATTGCGCTAGGGGGGTGCAGTACCAGCAACGCTTCTATGCGGCCCGGGTTCGGCCGACGTTCCCGAACTCGGCGATCCGATCAGCGGAGTCGTCGTCCCCGACTGCAACGACACCGGCGGCCCGCAAGGCTGTGGCACCCCCGTCACCGCATACGTGGGCGGTGACTACTGCACGACTGATGTCATAGCCGCCGAAATCAGCAAGAACGAAGAGCCCATGCTCCTCGTCGCGATGGACTAGACCGGCGTCGTGTCACCTGGCACGAACGCTGGACCGTGACCGGGGATGATCTGCGACGGCGACAACGCGAGGATGCGCTGTCGGGAGACACGCAAGACTTCGGCATCAGTCGCAAACGGGTCCTCGAGTGGGCCTTCGGCAGACCACCACAAGTGGGTAAGCACGACGACACCGGCGTCGGTCTGCACCACCGTCGAGATGTCCTGGTCAGTATGCCCACGCGTCTGGAGGAGGGTGGTGTTCGGTCCAACGGCGAAGCCCTCAGCCTCACGGTCCTCCCAGATATCGCCCCGGTAGATCGCCTGGAAGTCGTGGAATCGCGTCTCGGTAAAGAGCGCGGCATGCAAAGTGTGGTCGAGATGGTGGTGGCTGAAGACGACGTCAGTGACGGCCCCAGCGTTGACACCAAGGGCGGCGAGCGGATCGAGGATGAGGCTGCGGTCGGCCACCATACCCGGATCAACAACGATCACGGCGTCACCGTCTCGGATCAGCGTGACGGTACCGGCGACGCGGTCGTCGGCGTAACCCTCGACCAAGACGTCGACCTGGGCTGTCATTTCGACCCCGCGTACATGCCGTCGAGGAGTTCTGAGTACATGTTCTCCACCACTCTTCTCTTGACCTTCTGGCTCGGTGTCAGCTCGCCGGTCTCGACGGTGAAGTCGTGATCGAGTATCCGGAACTGTTTGACGGTCTCCCAGCGGTTCAACGACTTATTGAGTTCATCGATCCGTCCTTGCAGGTGCGCACGCACCTGGGCATTGTCAGTGAGGGAGACATAGTCACCGCTGATGCCCTCGCTCTCAGCCCACTCCGGAGCGGTATCGGGATCGAGGGTGATGAGCGCACTCGCGAAGTTGCGCTTGTCGGCGTGCACAACGACGTGACCGACGATCGGGCTGGACGCCTTAAGGCGCGCCTCGATTACCGATGGCGCAATGTACTTGCCGCCGGACGTCTTGACGAGGTCTTTCTTCCGGTCGGTGATCCGGACGCGCCCTCCGTCGTCGATCTCACCAACGTCGCCGGTAGAGAACCAACCGTCGGCGTCCAGCACCGCCGCCGTCTGGTCGGGCATTCGGTGGTAGCCGCGCATCACTCCGGGCCCGCGCACCTGGATCTCGCCGTCTGCGGCGATGCGAATCTCACTTCCAGGGAGGGGCTCTCCTACAGTGCCGAAGGCCCAGTTGTGCGGCCGGTTGAGGCACGTTCCAGCGCTGGTCTCGGTGAGCCCGTAGCCCTCCAGGATCAACAGGCCGGCTGCCTCGAACCACTCGGCCACCTCGCCACTGAGGGCAGCGCTTCCGGAGACCAGGTAACGGATGTTCCCGCCGAGGCGACCGCGGATCTTCTTGAAGACGAGCCTGTCGGCGACTGCGTACTGCACCTTCAACAACCCAACCGGCTCCAGGCCCTTCTGACGCCGCCGCGACACCTGCAGCCCAACAGCGAATGCCCAGTTCGCGATCGCCGCCTTGGCGCCTCCCTCGCCAACCGCAGTCTGAATCACTCTGGCGCGCACCTTCTCAAAGATTCTCGGCGCACCGGCCATGAAAGTGGGCTTGACCTCAGCGAGGCCATCGGCAATCTTGTCGACTCGGCCGTCGACCGCCGTAGCGAATCCGATCTGCAACATCGCAGCAAGCAGCACCTTGCCGAACGAGTGCGAGAGCGGCAGCCACAGGAACTGAACATCGTCGAGGGTCAAGATTTCGACGGCGTCGATGCAGGCGCCCTCATACGTCCAGCACGACTGGGCCAGCTCGACCCCCTTGGGGCGACCCGTCGTTCCAGAGGTGTAGATCAGCGTGGCCTGGTGGTCGGGCTCGATGGTGGCAATCACGCCATCGATGGCGGACGGATGCGCGCGCAGATACTCGGCGCCGAGACGGGCCAGGTCGCGCCACGACAGCACCCAATCGCCGTCGCCATCACCGTCGATGACGATCACCTTTTCAACGGCGGGCAACTTCTCGCGCGTGGCCCTGAGCTTGCCCACCTGCGTGTTGTCCTCGGCGAAGATGAAGCGACTTCCTGAGTCGCCAACGATGTAAGCAACATCGCCCTGCTCGGTCGATGGATAGACCGCGGTGGTCGCTCCCCCGGCACACATGACAGCGAGGTCGGCGAGGATCCACTCGTAGCGGGTGGAGCAGATCAGCGCGACCCGTTGCTCGCTGGTGAGCCCCAAGGCGAGCAGCCCAGCAGCGAGGTCGAAGGACTGCTGACCGACCTGGTCCCAGCTGAGCGACTCCCAGCCGTGTTCAGTGGGGAACCGCAGGGCCTCACGTCGCGGAGTCGCCTCGACGCGGTCGGTGAGCATCCGGGCGACGGAGCGCGCCGGACGTGGGTAGGTGGCTGCGGCGCTGCCGGTGATCGGCATCGTCATTCGGTCCTCCGATGATCAGGTGTGGCCAGCGTAGGCAGCGGGCGCCGTCCACACCACAGCGGCCGCGCCGACCCCGCCCGCAATGCGGTAGTTGAGCGGGGGCTATACCCCACTCAACGACCGCAATCTTCAAGGGTGGTCCGAAGGTGGACTACTTCTTGGCGGTGGTGTCTTCGTTGGAGAGCGCGGCGATAAAGGCCTCCTGCGGCACCTCGACGCGGCCCACCATCTTCATGCGCTTCTTGCCCTCTTTCTGCTTCTCCAGCAATTTGCGCTTACGTGAGATGTCACCGCCGTAGCACTTGGCCAGAACGTCCTTGCGGATCGCTCGGATGTTCTCGCGCGCGATGATCCTGGCGCCGATGGCCGCCTGGATCGGCACCTCGAACTGCTGCCGGGGAATGAGGTCCTTGAGCTTTTGGGCCATAGCGACGCCATATGCGTAGGCCTTGTCCGTGTGCACCACGGCACTGAACGCGTCGACTGGATCACCGTGCAGGAGGATGTCGACCTTGACGAGGTCAGCGGCCTGTTCCCCCTTCTGTTCGTAGTCGAGGGACGCGTACCCGCGCGTTCGCGACTTCAGCAGGTCGAAGAAGTCGAACACGATCTCGGCCAGCGGAAGCGTGTAGCGCAGCTCAACCCGTTCCTCCGAGAGGTAGTCCATACCGAGCAGCTGGCCCCGGCGTCCCTGACAGAGCTCCATGATCGTGCCGATGAACTCTGACGGAGCCAGCACCGTTGCCCGCACGACTGGCTCGTAGACCTCAGCGATCTTGCCGACCGGGAACTCGCTGGGGTTGGTGACCACGATCTCCGAGCCGTCCTCCATGGCCACGCGGTAGACGACGTTCGGTGCCGTCGAGATCAACTCAAGGTTCGATTCCCGCTCGAGGCGCTCTCGCACGATCTCGAGGTGAAGCAACCCGAGATAGCCGCACCTGAATCCGAAGCCCAGCGCCGTCGACGTCTCCGGCTCCCACACCAGGGCGGCGTCGTTGAGCTGCAGCCGCTCGAGGGCGTCACGCAGCTCGGGGTAGTCCGACCCATCGATCGGGAAGAGTCCGGAAAAGACCATCGGCTTGGGGTCACGAAAGCCGGGGAGCGCCTGGGTGGCGGGCTTGGGGGCGTCCGTGACGGTGTCACCGACCCGTGACTGGCGGACGTCCTTGACGCCGGTGATGAGGTAGCCGACCTCGCCGACCCCGAGCCCCTGTGTTGGCACTGGCTCAGGTGAGATGACGCCGATGTCGAGCATCTCGTGCGTGACGCCGGTCGACATCATCTTGATCTTCTCGCGCGGCGTGAGCCGGCCGTCGATCACGCGCACGTACGTGACGACTCCACGGTAGGTGTCGTAAATCGAATCGAAGATCATCGCGCGTGCCGCAGCATCGGGGTCGCCGACGGGCGCCGGAACGAGCGTGACGATCTCATCGAGCAGCCGCTCGACGCCGTCGCCTGTCTTGCCCGAAACCCGCAGGCAGTCGTCGGGCTGACAGCCGATCAGGTGGGCCAGCTCTTCGGCATACTTGTCTGGCTGTGCCGCCGGCAGGTCGATCTTGTTGAGCACCGGGATGACCTGCAGGTCGTTCTCGAGCGCCAGGTAGAGGTTGGCCAAAGTCTGCGCCTCGATGCCCTGCGCAGCGTCCACCAGAAGCACGGCCCCCTCGCACGCGGCGAGTGAGCGGGAGACCTCATAGGTGAAGTCGACGTGCCCCGGGGTGTCGATCATGTTCAGGATGTGGTCGGTGCCCGTTGGTCCGGTCCAAGGCAGGCGGACGGCCTGCGACTTGATGGTGATCCCTCGTTCGCGCTCGATGTCCATGCGGTCGAGGTACTGGGCTCGCATGAGGCGCTCGTCGACAACCCCGGTGGCCTGCAGCATGCGGTCGGCGAGGGTGGACTTGCCGTGGTCGATGTGAGCGATGATGCAGAAGTTGCGGATCACCGAAGGATCGGTGGACGCCGCTTGCGGCACTCGGCCGTGAGGGGTCGCGGGCACGCAGCTTCCTTCGGGGATCTGTCAGGGGTCTGGGTCGACGTCCCATCGTCCCACGTCCAGCCCCCAGACCCTGCGGGGCGGGCCAGGCACGACCCCCACGGTCTCCACCGGCCCGAGCCAGTTTGGTGACCGCACCGGCTGGCCGGTACCCTTTGAGGTCTGTGTGGCCGTCGGCTCGCCCCGACCCACCGGCATGAACCCGTAAGAATCGATGACCAGAGAATCTAGCCCCGAGAACTGAGGCCAAAAGCACCGTGGCGAACATCAAGTCCCAGATCAAGCGCAACCGGCAGAACGCGAAGGCGACCGAGCGCAACAAGGCGGTCAAGTCCGAGTTCAAGACCGCCATTCGCAAGTTCCGCGAGGCCGCCGACGCCGGTGACAAGGCCGAGGCCGAGACGCTCATGCGCGGTGCCTCCAAGCTGGTCGACAAGGCAGCCAGCAAGGGCGTCATCCACACCAACCAGGCCGCCAACAAGAAGTCCCGCATGGCTGATCGCCTGGCCAAGGTTGCCTAAGAGCCCCCAGCCGGCAGTAACCGGCACCTGAAAAGAGCCGCGCACCCCGCGGTTCTTTTTTTCTGCCATCGAGGGGTGCCAGAGTCCGGAGTCGCCCGGACATGCCGAGTTCGGAATCCTGGGGGCACCACAGACCCCTTCGATTCCCGTCTCAAGCGCGGTCAGGATGAGGTGGGTTGACCACAGCCTCGCAGACGAGTGCTGCCGCCCCAATCGCGCCGACGCGAGGCGGCTGGTTCAGCCCAACGTGCTCAATGCTGCCGGCGGGCGCGTCCAACGGTGATCAGCATTCGCTCCAGTGCGTACTCAGGGTCAACCGCCCCGGTCTTGACGTCGGTGTCTGCCACTGCGACGGCCTTGATCGCTGAAGCCAGCCCCGGCTCAGACCAATCGCGAGCCACTACCCGAATGTCCTTAACCTTCCACGCCGGTGCTCCGGCCATCGCCGCCACCGAATCAGCCGAAGCCCCACGCGGCGCCGTCGCGACCAGAGCGAGTTGCCGTAGCGACCGCCCGAGCGCGGCGGTCACCAGCACCGCCGGGACGCCGGACTCGCGGGCGTGCCGCAGCAGCCCGAGCGCCTCAGCCGTTCTGCCGGCAATCACCTGGTCGGCGATATCGAAACCCTGTACCTCGACCCGGCCGCCGTAGTATTGCCGGACTGTCTCTTCGTTGAGGCGGCCACCGGCCCCGTGGTCGCTGACGAGCTGAGCACACGCACCTGACAGATCACGTAACTTCGTCCCTACCGCGTTGATCAGTACCTCGATGGCAGCCTGGTCGACGTGACAACTGAGGTTGGCAAGTTCCTCTTTCACGAACGCAGCTCGGTTCTGACGCAGCGCGCCAGCCCCAGAGGGGGACGTCGGTGTCGCGACCGTAGCGGCGCCGGCCTTCTTCGCCGCGTTGATGACGCCCTTGCCGCCGTTACCACCCCCGTGCACCAGCACCACGACGGCGTCAGGGCTCGGGGCCGCAATGTAGGCCATGACCTCGTCGAGGGCAGCCGCGACGTCAGGGTTGGACTGGACCAAGTTCTCGACGCCGTCGACGACTACGACCGGGGCTCCACCAAAGAGTGATGGCGACGCGGCCACACCGAGCTGGCCCGACTGCAGCGCCCGGGCCGAGAGGTCGATGACATCTGCCTCGGGGCCGCTCACCTCGGCGATGAGCTGTTTGAGCGCGCGTTCGACCAGCAACTCTTCGTTGCCGGTGATCACGGTGAGCGGAGGGACGGCCATCGCGCTTAGCATCCCAGACGCCACCGACTCAGCCCAGCCCCCTCCTGGACCTGGGGCATTGAGTGTCTGTGACTCAGGCACTGGCGATTTGGCTACTCGACGACCAAGCTCTGCGCCATCGTGTCCGCATCGGCCGCTGCGTCCTGCGATGTGGCGGAGACAGTGAGGAGGCCAACGTTCGCATCACCCATCACGACGTACTGAATCCCATAAACAGTGACAGGGCCAGCTGGCACGTTTGCCTCGAGGGTGTACTCAGCCTTGAGGGCAGGCGAGCCACCGACGTCGATCTCGGTCGACGTCACACCGGTTGCGCCCAACGATTGAAGATAATCCACCTGGGCCGTTCCGGTGTCGCTCAGGCTCGAGCCTTGGTTGGGCGTGAGGATCAGGTTGGAGTTCGTCACAAATGTGTCGGTCGAGAGGTCGGGCGCAATCGCGAACATGGAAACCCCCAGGTCGCTGACACCAGTCAGCGTGCCCTGCAATGCATCCGCGATCTCTGGGTTACTAGCCGCGGCATCATCTAGGAAACCTTGCACCTCGCTGGCGTCGAGCGGTACCTCTTCCCATCCGGAAGGAAGGACAACAGTGGCGCCGTCAGCGGTCACCGTCACGCCTTCACTGACTGACCCGCCGGCGGAGACTGAGCTTGACTCCGATGATCCGCTGAAGAGGGCTACGGCGACACCCACGCCAACGATGATCAACAGCGCAACAACCCCAACAACGCCAAGGATGATGAGGGGCGTCTTTGAGCGGGATGTCGGCGCCTCCGTCGCCGTGGTCGGCGCTGTCGGGGTGCTGGCAGCACCTTCAGCCGCAGGTGAGTACTGGTCGGTCCACGCGGTGCCGTCCCACCAACGTTGGCGACTACCGGAGGGGTCCTGCGGATCTGGGTACCACCCAGGCGTAACGGTCGAGTCAGGCATGTTCTCCCCATCGAATACGTCGCGATTGCTGTTCTGTCGAGCCTAGTGGGCAGAGCCGTCCACCGGCTTGAATGTGGAGGCACGCCCGGCGCTTCCGAACGCAGCGGCTGCTGCATGAAGCTGTGCAGCAGCGGCTCATGCACGTCGAGTCCTTCGCTGCAGTGTCAGTGCTCACGAGTTTCGGATGCGCGGCATTGCTTTTTCAGGACAACAATTCGACCTTGGCCTTCAGCAACCCCATCCGCTTGCGCAGGTCGGCCTTGCCCAAAATCGGAAAGAGCACGGGTAGAAGGACCTTTGCCATCCCCTTCATGGCAGGGAAGACCATGTCGAAAGTCACCTCGGTGCCCTCGCCCGACGGTGTCAAGGTGTAGGTGTTCTGGTGGTCCCGTTCTCGTCGGTGGCCACCAGAGCGAAACGCTTCGCGTGATCGACCTCAGTGACCAGGATTTCGTTGGCATGGTTCTTGTCGCCTGGGATCGCCCCGAACGAGCGGTAGCGGGCGCCAACTGTTCCCGGCTCGCCGGACAGGAGTTCCACGCGGTAGGGCTTCGGGGACCACGAGGTGTGTTTGTCGAGGTCGGCGATCCACGGCCACACCGCTTCCGGCCCTGCATTGATCGTGACCGATTCGCGCCCTTGGGTTGCCATACCGAACCTCCTGGTTAGGAATGGGACTCTAGCGCGGACCTAGCTGGGTAACACCGAACTTCCGGTGCGGAGGTCCGAGCCGCCATCGGTGCCGACTCGTCGACACAGCCATATACTGATGGGATGCCACTGCCCAAGCGATCCAGTGTTGATGACTTCTTCGCGCAGCTGAATGATGTCCAGCGACCGCACCTTGAGGCGCTCAGGAAGCTGAGTCTCAAAGCCGACCCAGAGGCGCGAGAAGAACTGAAGTGGAACATGCCGGTGTACGTCCGCGGCGAGAAGACAAACCTGTGGATGCTCCAGGGTTTTAAGAACCACTGCTCGCTTCGGTTCTCGCCGCCGTTCTTCGCTACCCAAAGAGCCGCGGTTGAGGCGGCCGGCTACGAGGCCGGTGAGGGCTTCATCAAGCTCCCCTATGACCGCAAGTTGCCGATCGAGCTCCTGAAGGCGCTGATCCGAGCACGGGTCGATGAGTACGAAACGACCGGCGCCGACTAACGACGACCAGTGATCACAGCCCCTCCGGCGATTGCGTAGATCCAGCGCACGGCGCTCATGCTCCGCATGTCACTCCCCGCGGTCGTGCCACACTTACAGCGTGGGCGAACCCGCTGCCCAACATGCGGGGGAGCGAGTCCTGTGGGATCGATGGCTCTGGCTCACGATACTTGCCGTAGCCGCAGCTGCCGCTCTGTTCATCGTGGCGCGAGGGCTCACCGACGTGGCCTTCGACTGGCTCATCTTCGGCGCCGCAACCAGCCCAGTGCCGGAGGGTGAGGCGCAGGGGTACGTGTCATTCGTCGACGCGGTGCTCGGCGCAGTGATGATCGGCTGGATTCCGTCGCTGTGGCCCCTCGCCCGCGGTCCCTTGCGCAGGCGCGAAAGGTGGGCGCGGTCGGCGGTCACGGGGTCGGTCGCCGCGTGGTTTGTTGTCGACTCGACAGCATCGCTGCTCCTGGGCTTCGCCGAGAATGCCGTCCTCAATCTGACCTTCACCTTGGTGTTCGCAGTACCCCTCTTTGGGATGCGCTCGGAAGGCTCTTCACATTCGAGGGTGTAGTTGGGGTCTGAAGCCGCCCGTTTCCAGTAGTGATCGGGCGATGTAGTCGGTGAGGTTGCGGAACCCGAGGGCGGAGCCGCGGAGGTGTTCGAGGCGTCCGTTGACGGCTTCGGTTGGGCCGTTGCTGGTGCCGGGACGGTCGAAGTAGGCCAGCACGTCGTCGGCGCGTTTGTTCAGGGTCCGCCCGAGGGTTTTGATCTCGGTCAATGAGCCGGGCACGTCGTGGGCGATCGAGTTGATCAGCTTCTCCATGAGTTCGCGTCCTTGGGTGCGGTCGGGTTCGCGGTAGGCGGCGATCATGTGCTGGTAGATGCCCCAGGTTGCCTCGACTTCGACGTGGTCGTCGGCCGTGAACAGGTCTTGGAGGCGTTGCTTCTGCTTGTCGGTGAGCAGGTCGGCTCCGGTATGTAGGGTTCGCCGTGCGCTGTAGAGGGGGTCGCCCTTGCGGCCACGGTGCCCACAGGTGTCCTGCTGCACTCGTCGGCGGCACTGGTCCAGTGCGTCGCCGGCCAGCCGCACAACATGGAAGGGATCCATGACCGCGACCGCGTCGGGGAGTTCCTCAGCAGCTGCGGTCTTGAACCCGGTGAAGCCGTCCATCGCGACGACCTCGATTCCATCGCGCCAGGACTCCTGGCGTTCAGCGAGCCAACCCTTGAAGGCCTGCTTAGAGCGGCCCTGGACCATGTCCAGCAGCCGTGCTGGCCCGGTGCCGTCGCGGATGCTGGTGAGGTCGATGATCACGGTGACGTACTTGTCGCCGCGGCGGGTGTGCCTCCAGACGTGCTCGTCGACCCCGATCACGGTGACGCCATCGAACCGTTCGGGGTCATTGATGAGGACGCGTTTGCCCTCGGCCAGGACCGCGTCGTTGGCGGTGTTCCACGCCACCCCGAGGCCCTCAGCGACACGGGCAACGGTCAGGTGCTGGCACACGATGCCTTCCAGTGCCCACCGCAGGCCACGGCGAGACAACTTCGAGCGCGGCTCAGCCGCCCGGCTGGTGTCTTGGCGCCACACATGACCGCAGCCGGTGCACCGATAGCGGCGGACCGTGACCTCCAGCACCGTCGGACGCCAGCCCAGTGGCTCATGTGCTAGCCGCCGCACCACGGTGTCGCGAGGCACGCCCTCGCATCCGCAGCGACGGCACCACTGGTCGGGTTCGACGACCCGGCACGACAGCACCGCACGGGCAGGCTCAAGACGCTGCCCGACGACTTCAAGCCCGAGTTCTTCAACGCGGCAGAACGTGGTCAGGTCCGGGCAGGCGAAGGTAGCGTCAGGCACGTCGAGGTCTTCCAGATGGGCGGTGTGAGAACTCCCATCATCGGAAGACCTCGACCCCTACCCAGCGACCGACGCGCCAACCCGCACTACACCCTCAACTGCGAAGAGCCTTCAATCCAACGTCACCACGCGAAGGTCGTCGCCGTCGACCACGACCGCCACACTCCCATCGGTATCGGTCCGAGCCACGATCATCCCCGTATCGGAGAGCGACTCGACCAACTCAGGCGACGGGTGTCCGTAGGGGTTCCCCTCCCCCACACTGATCACCGCCACTCGAGCACCCACCGCAGAAATGAAGCCCTCATCTTGAAATCGGGATCCGTGATGCGGAACTTTCAGGACATCTGCCCGGGGCACAGTGCCGTTGGCGAGCATCGCCTGCTGCGCCGTTGGTTCAACGTCGCCGGTCAGAAGCAGGCGAACTCCAGAGACCTCGACGAGCAGCACGACCGAGGCATTGTTGGCATCCGAGCCCTCCCCCGTGATCAGGCCGCTCGGCCAGAGCACGCGCCAGGACACCGGCCCCCACTGCCCGGTCTGTCCGGGCACAGCCTCGGTGACTTCCATGCCGTGAGTCGCGGCGGCCACCATGTCAACTTGCTCAGGTGGCTCGCGCAGTGGGCTCACCAGCACCGACCCAACGCGACGCCCGTCAAGCACCCCGGGAAGTCCATCGACGTGATCGGCGTGAAAGTGGGTGAGAACAAGCAGGGGCACCTGTTCGATACCGAGGCGGTCTAGACACCGGTCGACCAGAGCAGGGTCGGGGGCGGGCACAAACACCCGGCCGCCGCCCCCCCCGCGGGTGGGCCCCCACGGGGGGACGATGGCGCAGTAGG
>JAJAYZ010000029.1 GCA_027118455.1 Actinomycetes bacterium | reverse complement strand
CTCGTCTCTTGGTACGTCTACGAGTACGGCTGGACGCTGAGCGGAGCCCTCGGCTGGTTCGGGCTCGGCTGACCTGCTGCGATAGGCTCGCGGCCCGTCAGGGCGGTTAGCTCAGTTGGTTAGAGCGCTTCGTTCACACCGAAGAGGTCGGCGGTTCGAGTCCGCCATCGCCCACCATCTCCGATGTCTTGAGGTTGAGTTCCAAGTTGAGCAGTCGCGTGACGACCCGATAGTCCGGCGCGGCCGACTGCTCGGGAGCATGTGCGAGGACATCGGCCCAATCGACGATGCCGCGCCGTGCGAGGTCGGCGATGTTTTCCTGAGCAAGGTCGCGCAGCAGCCCGGGCCTAACGACGCTGCCGTGCAGCCAGGTGTTTGCGCCGCTTGCCGGTGGGCTGGGCGTCGCGGTGAACAGGCCAACTTCTCTTGCCTTTCTTGTGGCGCGTCGTTTCAGCTGCCTCGCCTTCGTGCCGGCCCTAGAGCGCGCCGGTGCATCACCAAGTGATGCGGTTGTCGGCAGGGCAAAGAGCCGTGGGAAGGCTTCCTGCGCGATTTCGCGGTAGAGGTACTTGTTATTGCGGTAGCGGCTGGGGACCGCGAGCATGAAGTGCAGCCATGGTCCTGCTAGGAACGGCAATCGGATCTGGTAGTTCCGTAGGAGCCGCGTGCCGATCCTGCAGCGCTGGCGAATACCGAAGTCGAGTTGTTGCCGGTAACTCATCAACTCTTGCGGACACGTCGGCGCTTTCGGGAGCAGGCTCCGTGGGTCGAACCCCGATGTGACGAGCTGTTGATGGTCGGCCAGGAGGTGTAACTGGATGAAGTGCTCGAGTGCCGCTTCCCAGTCGCCCGTGTCGGCCCCCTGCCCCTGCGCCGAACCAGCGACGGGGCCGCCACAGAGCCCGTCCCAGAACACGCTGTCTCGGCCAAGTTGCTGGTGAAGCAGGTAGCTGAGGTATCGCTGGCCGAAGGGGGCGGCGAGGGGCAGCTCACGCGCGAGCACCGAGTCCACCAAGCCGTCCGTCGTCCAATCGACGGAGGATGACTCGAGACGTTCGTGCTGCACGCCCGCTTCCTGCGCCACCATGGCTGCGAAGTCGAAGTCCTGCTCCCCGGGGCGCCCGAACGTGGCCGCCACGATCTCGGATGAATCGAACACCTCGGTCAAGCCCGCCAGGATCATGCGTGAGTCCAGGCCCCCGCTCAGGAAGACCACCTGTCTTGAGCCAGTCTCGGGCCGATCCGCCAACTCCATGATCCCCGTTCTGAACGCCGCTGCGCCTTCTCGGATGAGTTGTGTGGCGCTGACGTCGTCATCACGTCTGACCGGAGCCCGCGACCACTGACCCAGCAGGCTCAAAGGGTCGTCGACGACTGTTGGAACGAACCCAAAGGCGAGGTACTGCTCGACATCGCTGCGGGTGAATGCGAAGGGAACGGCTCTGCTTGCGAGCGGCACTGCGGATTCTTCCGCCTTCGGCTCCACGCTCACCACCCGTCGAGAATTTGTAGACCCGATGAAGATACACCTGGACTGGCGGCCCCGAGGGTGAATCGCACGTTCACAGCGACCATGCCCTTCGCGAGGCCCTAACCGGTCCTCACCGGACGATGTCGGCTTCCCCGTTTCAGTCACTGTCACGGCCGCCCGCTGTTACGGTCTGCCCAAACGCAATCGGAGACTGGCGCGACACCACCCGGCTGTCACGGAGAGAAGGTACTCATGCTGGGTGAAGAGTCGGGTCGTACACACGGCGCAACGAGAGTCTGTCGACGCGTGCCGTTCACCACCGCAGCTGGGTTCGCGGTTCTGGTATTGGTCTCGGCTCTGCTCACGTGGGATCTGCCCAAAGAGGAAGCCATTGCCGACGAGAGCCCGTCACCCGCCAGGGTCGCAGCCCCGCCGCCGAACATCCTGATCATCAACACCGACGACCAGCGCGCGCCCGAAACTCTTGCGGTGATGCCGAAGGTGCAACGGCTCTTCCAGGGCGGCGGGACCACCTATCAGAACGGCATGGTCAGTACGCCGCTCTGCTGTCCATCGCGGTCATCTCTGTTCTCCGGTCGGTTCTCGCACAACACCGGAATCCTGGGAAACGGCATCCCGGACGCGGTCGCCGCCTTCGACCAGGATTCCACCCTGCAGGGATACCTGCAGGACGGCGGCTACCAGACTGCGATGGTCGGTAAGTACCTCACGACGGTGTCCCTGATGAACAGCCCCAAGAACTGGGACCACTGGGCAGTCACCACCGGCGGTTACGTCAACGTCCCGTTCAACGTCAACGGCACCTACCAATCCACCAGCGGGTACGTCTCGCAGTACATGGCGCAGTACTCCAAGTCGTTCCTCGAGGACTTCGAGACCAGCGATGACAAGCCGTGGCTGCTCTATGTCGCGCCGCAGGCCCCACACTGGGACTACCGGCCGTCACCGAAGTACCGAACGGCCCCCGTTCCTGAGCCCGTCAAGCCACCCAGCTGGAATGAGCCTGACACCACAGACAAGCCGCCGTGGGTGCAGTGGCACCCAGACATCGCCGAGGCTGACTACCTCGACGTGCGGGCCAAGCAGCTGCGCACCCTCATGTCCGTTGACGACATGACGGGGGCGATCTTCGGACAGATGAGCCAGCTGAACGAGACGAGGGACACGCTTGCCATCTTCATGTCCGACAACGGCTACCTCTGGGCCGAGCACAACCTCGACGGAAAGCGGTACCCCTACATGGAGTCAACGGAGGTGCCTTTCATCGTTCGATGGCCAGGTCACATTCCGGCGGGGGTGGAGTCGACGCAGCTGGTGAGCCAGATCGACCTGTTGCCGACGGCGCTGGAGGTCTCCGGCGTCTCGCCGCAGCTGACCTACCCGCTCGACGGGCAGTCGCTTCTGAGCCCGACATCGCGGGCCGTAGCACTGCAGGAGTACTTCAAGAGCAACGACTCTGCCCTTGCCCCCTGGGCGGCCATCCGTGGTGAGACGTGGCAGTACATCGAGTGGTACGACGCGGACAGCGGCGGCATCACCTTTCGCGAGTACTACGACCTCACCGCAGATCCCTATCAACTGGTCAACCTGCTGAAGGACGGCGACGAGTCGAATGATCCCCGTGTTGCACCGCTGAAGGAGCAACTCACGGCTGCGCGCATCTGTTCGGGGGAAGACTGTCCCTAGCTAAACCCCGTTGGGTGCTTGTGATCGCATCCCGCGACCCGCAGGATAGTCGAGTGACTTTGCTCGTTGCCCGATCTCGTGCCCGGCTTCCCTTGGCAGTGAGAATCGGCCTGACTGCGTTTTTCGGGCTCGCACTGATCGCACCCGGAGCAGCGGGAGCCGATCCCGGCGTCTCCGGCCAGGAGCGCGGACCCATCTCCGCAGTCGACTCCGCACCGGGCGCTGAGCAAGGAAGAACCCCTGTGTCGAGAGCTCCACTCAGACGGTTCGTCGTCCGGTGGCACAAGGTCACGTCGGGCTTGTCCCTGCCAACCCAGGTCACCTCGGCGCCTGATGGTCGCAACCGTCTCTTCGTCGTGCAGAAGGGCGGCGCTGTACGGATCGTTCGCAATGGACGGGTGGCTGCGAAGCCGTATCTGTCCATCGGCGGTCGGATCGACCCCGGTGGCGAGGGCGGTCTGCTGTCGGTGGCCTTCAGCCCAAGTTTCGGTCAGGACGGCCTGCTTTGGGTGGCGTACACCTCCGATGGCAACCATGACGTGGTCGTCGCCAGGATGAAGGCGCGCAGCGCAGGGGCCGACCACGTCGCGACCAAGACCTTGCGCACAGTGCTGCGGGTGAACCACCCCACGTACGACAACCACTTCGGCGGACAGCTCGCCTTCGGCCCCGACAAGAGGCTGTATATCGGCATCGGCGATGGCGGAAGCGGCGGCGACCCATTCAACGCCGCCGGTGACAAGAGCGACCTGCGCGGCAAGATTCTGCGCATCAACCCCTACGGCAATTGCCGCGAGCACCGCTACTGCGTGCCCAACGGCAATCCCTTCGTCGGCAAACGTGGCCGCGACGAAATTTGGCTCATGGGGCTGCGCAACCCCTGGCGGTTCAGCTTCGACACTCGCACCAAGGACCTCTGGATCGGTGACGTCGGACAGGACGCGTACGAGGAGATCGACCGAGTGGGTCCGCACCCACGTCGCATCCACCTGGGATGGTCGTGCAAAGAGGGGCGCAGCACCTACAACATCAGCCGCTGCCGAAGTTCGATCGACTACGTCGGACCGGAGGTTGTCGTCCCCCATGGCCCGGCCGAGTCGATCATCGGCGGATTCGTGTACCGCGGGCATCGGTACCAAGACCAGCTCGGCGGCACCTACGTCTTCTCCGACTACCTGACGAAGAGAGTCTGGCTCTACCGTCCAGGAGCCAGCCGGGTCCTTCAGCCCTCGCGCCTGGGCAGGGGCAGCGGCCCGACCTCGTTCGGCGTTGACGATCGCGGGGAGATCTACGCCGTCACCATCGACGGCCTTCTCTGGCGAATGCGGGTCGAACGCAGATAGACGTCTGTTCAGCGTCGGGGCGCTGCGTCCCTGCCTTTGGTCGAACCGCCACAGGGAGCATCTCGAACGACTATTCTTCTTCGGGGGTCAGGTCGGCCCTGTGCGCGCTCACGGCAGGGATCATCGTTGACAAGGCCAACAGCCATCGTTTTGGGTGGAGCAGGTTTCCTCGGGTCTTACTTGGTGGAAAGGCTGCTGGACGAAGGCATGGCGGTCGTCTGCATGGACAACTTTGTCACCGGCCCTCCTGCCAATCTGAATCGCGTCATGGAGCGCGACCACTTCCGAATGGTCCGGACAGATGTGACGACCTTCATCCACGTGCCAGAGCCCGTCGACTACGTGGTGCACATGGCTTCCCCGGCCTCGCCGGTGGACTACCTGAACCTGCCGATCCAGACCCTCAAGGTCGGATCGATAGGAACGATGCACGGTCTCGGGCTGGCTAAGGAGAAGGGTGCGCGATTCCTCCTGGCGTCCACGTCGGAGGTGTATGGCGATCCCCAGGTGCATCCTCAGCCAGAGAGCTACTGGGGTCACGTCAATCCCGTTGGCCCTCGCGGCGTCTACGACGAGGCGAAGCGATTCGCCGAGGCGCTCACCATGGCCTATCGGCGCTACCACGGCGTTGACACAGCCATCGTTCGAATCTTCAACACCTACGGGCCGAGGATGCGCCCCAATGACGGCCGTGCGATCCCCACGTTCATCCGGCAGGCGCTGACATCGAACCCGATCACGGTGGCTGGCGATGGAAGCCAGACCCGATCGGTCTGCTACGCAGACGATCTCATCGACGGGATCACCCGGCTGCTGCTATCTGACCATCCCGGGCCGATGAACATCGGCAACCCGCACGAGCTGACGGTGCTGGAACTGGCCGAAACCATCCAAGCGCTAACCGGCACAAGTTCGCCGATCTCGTTTGTGAAGCGTCCTGAGGATGACCCGATGGTCAGGCAGCCTGACATTGCACTCGCGAAGGCAACCCTGGGGTGGGAACCCGCCGTGAACCTCGCCGACGGGCTGGGCCGTACCATCGACTGGTTCCGCGAAGAGCTTGGCCTTACCGCCGAGTTCCAGCCCGGGACGACCAAGGCCTGAGTACACAGAGAAGGGGGGCAAATCATGACGCCACGAAAGATCGCCGTCATCGGCACCGGCTACGTTGGTGCCATCACATCAACATGTTTCGCCTGGCTGGGCCACGAGGTCTACGGCCTGGAATCGGACCCGGTGCGGGTCGGCGAGTTGACTCAGGGCCGGGTGCCCTTCTACGAGCCCGGCCTTCCCGAGCGGCTCAAAGAGACGGTGGCCACCGGAAGGCTGACGTTCACCGATCAGCCAGCTGAGGCGCTGACCGACGCCGACGTCATCTTCTTGTGCGTCGGCACTCCCACCGGCCCTGGTGGAACGGCTGACCTCAGCCAGATCGAGTCAGCCACGAGCACGCTGGCTCCCTTCCTGCGTGATGGGTCCGTGGTGGTCAACAAGTCAACAGTGCCGGTCGGCTCTGGTAACTGGGTGTCCACGTTGCTCGAGGAGGCCCTCCCGGAGGACTCCAAGCCCCAGTTCAGTGTTGTGTCCAACCCTGAGTTCTTGCGCGAAGGCAGTGCTCTTGACGACTTCCTCTACCCCGACCGCATCGTGCTCGGCGGCGAGGACGCTGGTATTGACCAGGTGGCTGAGCTCTATGGCCCGGTCCTTGAGCAGAAGTTCCCAGGTGGTCGACCAGAGAAGCTCCCTCGATTGATCAGGGCGGACCTCACGTCGGCAGAGATGATCAAGTACGCCGCGAACGCTTTCTTGGCCACCAAGATCAGCTTCGCCAATGAGATCGCAAACATCTGCGAGCTGGTCGGTGCCGACGGCCGCCAGGTGCTGCCGGCCATTGGGGCAGACAGTCGGATCGGCGAGGCTTTCTTGTCTCCCGGTCTGGGTTGGGGCGGGTCGTGCTTCGGTAAGGACCTCGCCGCGCTCATCGGTACCGGTCAGGAGTATGGATACTCGTCGAGCCTGCTGCGTTCAAGCGTCGAGGTGAACGAACTGCAGCGTGCGGCGGTGATCCGCAAGTTGCAACGCGAACTCCGGGTACTCAAGGGACGCCGAGTGTGTCTGCTCGGTCTCTCCTTCAAACCAGGCACCGATGACCTACGCGATGCGCCGGCCCTCGACCTCGCTGGTCGGCTCCTAGCCGCCGGCGCGGTGGTATCAGCCTTCGACCCAGTGGTGACTCAGCTCCCGGGCGATCTGGACGCGGTTCGTATTGCCCAGAGTCCGATCGAGGCGGCGCGTGGCGTGGACGCGGTCATCTTGGTGACCGAGTGGTCCGAACTGGTCGCATTGGACCCGCAAGGGCTGAAGTCGGCCATGAAGGGGTCCCTCGTCCTGGATGGGCGTAATGCCCTCGACGAGGCTGCCTACTGCGCGGCGGGTCTGCGCGTCGTTGGAGTTGGCTGGTAGTCGCGCGCTAGTGCGTCGCGGTGGTGGG
>JAJAYZ010000028.1 GCA_027118455.1 Actinomycetes bacterium | reverse complement strand
GCCTGGACCTCAGCGGCTGTCTTCGCCTCGGGATCGCCGTGCAACGTGGCGACCTTCTGCTGAAGTTCAGCCTGCTGGGACTTCATGACCTCGCGTCTGGTGACCTCGGCGGCCACCTCCTGCGCGCTCATGCGTACAGCCCGTCGAGCTTGGCCTGCTGTTCACGAACCGCAACGCCCTCATCCTCAGTTGCTCGCAGCTCCTGCTCGACCTCGCCGCCGATACCGTCCAGATACTTGAGGTTGACCGTCCGGGGTTTGCCCGTGTGCACCTTGTGCGACTTGCTGCCTGAACCGACGGCTGCTCCTGATGGTCCTGGTGCTGCTCTGCCCATGGTTTGTGCCTCCTGCGGTCGAATAGATCCGGTGATCCGGACAATCCAACTTCTTAGACACAATTGGCGGTGGCCGCTCCGTGGGTTCTTCTCCTGCTGCTCTGTATGCGCCCGGCCGCGGTTGCCGCCTACAACACCGCTGCCGGTGCGGCAGTGCTGCTCTTCGGTGCCGTCGTCTCGGTGATTGCGTACCGGCTGATGATGCGGATCGGGCGACTGCCGACCGAAACGCGGGTTCTCCGGTGAGTGTCGTCGATGTCCTGCTCGTGAGTACGGCCTCACTCGGCGTCTGGCTGGTCGTACAGAGCGTCCCTACACCGCTGGCGCCGCCCTTGCGCGACCGCGTGGAGCCGTATCTCGGCAGGCCAGAAGCGGTGTGGCGGGATGATGTTGCCTCCGGACTGAGTGCGGCCTGGTTGCCGCGCTGGATCCTCTCGCTCGCGGAAACTGCGGCCCGACGGGTCGCCTGGGTCACAGGGGGAGATGGCAGTGCCCAACGGCGACTGGATGCGCTGGGGCCAGAGCACACGGTCGAGCAGTTTCGCCTCGAGCAGGTCGGCTGGGGTGTCGCGTCGGCAGTCCTCGGGGGATTGCTCCTCTTCCTGCGTGGTAACTCCGTCGAGAACTGGATTCCCGGGCTGCTCTTGGTGGGCCTCGCTGCTGGCGCAGGGGTTCTTGCTCGCGACCACGCGCTCACCCGAGCAGTCCAGCGACGTAAGGAGCGGATGCAGGCGGAACTTCCGACAATCATCGAGATGCTTGCCATGGCGGTCGGGGCTGGCGCGAGTTTCACTGCCGCACTAGAGCGTGTGCGCGGGGTAGGTCAGGGCGTTGTGGCAGTTGAGATCACTCGAGTCCTGGACGACACCCGCGTCGGGCTACCGCTGGTGCCCTCCCTTCAGCGACTGGCTGCCCGTAACGAGCTGAATGAGGTGACTCGCTTCGTGGACGCGGTCGTCGTTGCTATCGAGCGCGGCACGCCACTCGCGGATGTATTGGTTGCACAGGCAGCCGACGCCCGCGAGGCCGCTCGTCGAGCACTGATCGAGGCAGGTGGCCGCAAGGAGATCGGAATGATGGTGCCCGTTGTCTTTCTGGTTCTCCCTCTCTCTGTGCTGTTTGTGCTCTTTCCAGGCTTCTACGGGCTTTCTTTGGGTTCCTGACAGTGTCGACATTGGGAGGATTTATGTTCAACCAAGCATCGGGTGCGTTCTTGCGACGCCTTCAGCGGATGCGCGGTGACCGGGGTGATGTGCCCGGCTGGGTGTTGGTGACGGTGATGACGGCAGGTTTGGTCACCGCCCTGTGGTTGGTGGCTGACGACCAACTGCGCTCCCTCTTCACCTCTGCGCTCGGTCGTGTCACGGGTCCTTGACGGCAGAGACTCGGGCTCAGCTGTTGTCGAGTTCGTGCTCGTGTCGGTGCTTGTTGTCGTCCTTCTCCTTGCTGTGGTGCAGCTTGGGTTGGCTCTCTACATCCGCAACACATTGGTGTCAGCGGCGGGGGAGGGAGCGCGGTTTGCGGCGGCGGCTGACCGAAATCCCGAGGATGGTGCGCAGCACACTCGCGCCCTGATCAGCCAGACCCTCCCTGACTCCTATGCCGACGAGGTCTACGCCGGTTACACGATGGTCGATGGCGTGCAGACGGTCGAAGTGGAAGTTCGGGCGAGCCTTCCGGTCTTCGGCTGGCTCGGTCCCTCTGGGTCGTTACGCGTCTCTGGTCACGCTATGGAGGAGTCGTGAAGGGCAACGACGACGAGGGTGCCGCCATGGTCGAGTTCATCGTCCTGGCTGTGACACTGGCGATTCCGCTCTGCTACCTGATACTCGCGGTGTTCGACGTGCAGCGTGCCGCATTCGGCGCCAGCGCTGCTACCCGAGAGGCAGCCAGAGTGTTCGTGCGGGCACTGTCGACCGCCGAGGGCGAGCAGCGAGCACAAGCTGCAGCCGGCATCACCTTGGCCGACCACGGATTGGCCCTGGAACCGGGGGACCTCACCATCTCCTGCTCGGTCACACCTTGCCTAACGCCGGGAGCCACTGTGAGGTTCAGCTACCGAACGACGGTCAAACTTCCCTACCTTCCTGCCTTCGCTTCCGCTGACCTCGCAACCATTCCCATCACGGCCTCGCACACTCAAACCGTGGACGAGTACAGCCAAGTCCGACCATGAGCGCAAAGTTTCGACGGTTTGCGGGGCGCAGCGACGAGGGAACCGTCCTCCTGCTGATCCTGGGGCTGGTCGTGGTCGCTGCCCTGCTGGTCGCAGTGGTGACCGACGTCAGCGCTCTCTACCTGAAGCGCCAAGAGCTAATCGCCGCGGCCGACGGTGCAGCTTTGGCCGGCGCCCAGGCTGTGGACGAGGAGTCGATCTATCGGAACGGTCTCCCGGCCAGCGGACCAGTCCCGTTGGACCCGGTTTCCGCCGAGCAGGCAGTGCGGGACTACCTGACAGATGCGGGTCTGCTGAGTGCAAGGCTCGAGGTCACCATCACGACGTCGACCACCACGGTGTCGGTCGTTCTGAGGACGCGCACTGATCTGCCGGTAGCGAGCACGGTTACGGCCGGTGCATCGGGCACCGCAGCGGTGTCCGCATCAGCCACGGCCCGCACTGCGGTCATACCTTGAGCAGCGGGTGTTGTGCAGCAGCCGACGCTGCCGCAACCCGCGCACTGTCACCGGCGACCACGACGTACTCGGTGTTGCGCAGCCGCTTGACCTCGCCGACCTTGTGGCCCGCGGGGTTGTGAATCCCGATCTGGGCGCCGACGTACCTCTTGCTGTCGTAGGCCAGGAGGCGCACGTCCGCGTGGCCAGCCTCTCCAAGCCACGTCATCAGCTGCTCGGGTGTCACCCATGACTCGTCGTTGTAGCTGACGACCACGACACCAGCACACGTTCCGGTAATAACCGAACGCAAAGCGTCCGGCATTTCACGCTTGCGGTTGAAGATGCTCTTGGTCGAGTCGTGCCGCGCGTCGACGCGCTTACAGGCAACCCCATAGTGATCGGGCTCGTCCCACCGCACCAAGGTTTCCCACACGTGGTAGTTCGTGAAGTAGCGATGCTGGTTGTACGGCGGGTCCAGGTAGGCCAGGTCGGTGCAGGGCAGCGTCTGGACCAATTCCAAAGCGTCACCGCGCACCGCCGTGCCTGCGCCAGGAAGTAGTTCGGGAGCGCGCAGCTCAAGGTCACGATGCGCCCGGGGAGCCCATTGTTTGAGGTAAGCCATCTGGACGCCGGTGGTCGAGTCGACGCGGTCGGCGGCCAGCATCAGAGCAGTGAGCAGTACCGGGAACAGGGGGGAGTCCGCGTAGCGGTCTGCCAGGTGGTCGCGCATGGCGTCCACCCGCTCGCCGTTCCTCGGCTGCAGAAACCGCGACTCTTCGCAGAACGTGCGGGTGAAGTAGCCGCGACGGCCGGGCAGGGCGGAAAGTTCCCCGAGTGCGTCGGCCAGCTCCTGCGGCTCAACGTTGCGGGCGTCTGTCGCGATGTAGCAGCGGGCCAGCACCTCGCTATACGTGGCGATGTCGGCGGCGGTCACGTCGATGCCACGGCGCTTGAACTCCTGCGCAACGCGGGTGGTGCCGCTGAAGAGGTCGACCGCGGTCTGTGCCTCGACGGCGCTAGCGATCGCGCCGAGCACGGGGACGAGGGTCCGCTTGGACCCCAGGTACTTGATCACCGCCACCTCCGCCACGACCCTATGGGGCGGGTCTTCGACCATCACGTACGCTCGTGCGACGTGGCCAACATCGAGCCCTCCGAGGCGATTGCTCAGCTTCAGACGACGCTGAGCAGCATCGAGACCGTGCTCGACCTTCCCAAGCTGCGCGCCGAGGTTGCGGCCCTGGAAGAGCAGGCAGCTGCACCCGATCTCTGGAACGACCAAGAGGCTGCGCAGAAGGTCACCAGCAGGCTTTCGACCGTGCAGGGCTTGCTGCGCCGGGTTGGCGGCCTTCGGCAACGAGTTGACGACCTCTCGGTGATGTTCGAGCTCGCCGAGGCCGAGGGCGACGCTGATGCGCTCGCCGAGGCCGAGACTGAGCTGGTCGACCTCACCAGGGTGGTCAGTGAGCAGGAGGCACTCACCCTGCTCTCGGGCGAGTACGACCTCCGCGAGGCGCTGGTGACCGTCCGCGCCGAGGCAGGGGGAGTGGACGCAGCCGACTGGACCGAGATGCTGATGCGCATGTACCTGCGCTGGTGCGAGCGGCACGGCTACCCCACGGAGGTCTACGAAATCTCCTATGCCGAGGAGGCCGGCATCAAGTCAGCCACCTTCGCGGTCAAGACCCCGTACGCCTACGGGACCCTAAGCGTTGAGCAGGGGACGCACCGACTGGTGCGCATCTCGCCGTTCGACAACCAGGGGCGTCGCCAAACTTCGTTCGCCGGCGTCGAAGTGCTCCCAGTCGTTGAGCAGACCGACCACATCGAGATTCCCGAGTCTGAGATGCGGATTGACGTCTTCCGTTCCAGTGGTCCCGGTGGCCAAAGCGTCAACACCACTGACTCGGCCGTGCGCATCACCCACGTGCCGAGCGGGATCGTCGTCAGCTGCCAGAACGAGAAGTCGCAGATTCAGAATCGGGCCGCGGCGCTTCGGGTGCTTCAGGCCAGGCTCCTGGCCAAGCGCCGCGAGGAGGAGCGGGCCAAGATGGCCGCCCTGAAGGGGGAGACCAGCGGTTCCTGGGGCAACCAGATGCGCTCCTATGTCCTGCATCCGTACCAAATGGTCAAGGACCTGCGCACTGAGGTCGAGGTCGGCAACCCCGACGCGGTGCTCGACGGTGACCTCGACGCGTTCATTGAGGCCGGGATCCGGTGGCGTAAGCAGCAGGAGAACGCCGCCGCCGCCTCCTAGCCCGCCGCTTGGCGGTGATCTGGGCCAGTTCCCCGGAACCAGTGGCGCCCGGGGGAGGTCTCCCGCTACTCTGCGTAAGCAACATCATCCCGCCAAACGGGTGATTAGCCCGGGTGACCGCCACTTCGCGTGAGGTCGCTCGGTAGTGTTCTTGCAGGGAAGCATTGATCCGTGGCTGCGTTACGGTCACCCAGGGCGTAAGGCGCCCAGCGGCCACGGGGAGCGAGAGGTGAGACCGACCCGGCGTGAGGGGAGGGATCGGTCATGGCGGTTTCCCGGCAGACTCGGGCGGCTCGGTGGGGTGGAGCGCTTCTGGTAGCTCTGGCACCTTTGCCTTGGTTGGGGATGGGTACTGCGGCCGCGAACCCGGGCGGACAGCCCGGCAACGAGGACAAGGTCACCATCTGCCACCGCACCAACTCGGTGACCAACCCCTATGTGGTGATCACCGTTGCCCAGTCCGCCGTCGACGGCGACCTCGGCAACAACAAGGGCAAGGGCGACCACTACGCGGAACACAAGGGGCCGGTCTTCGACCCCAATGCCGAGTACCCGAAGCCCATGAGCGATGACGACTGGGGTGACATCATCCCCCCGATCGAGGGTGTGCACGGTGGTCTGAACTGGACCGCTGACGGCATCGCGATCTACGAGAACGGCTGCAACGTACCGGGGCCGGTCACCTCGAGCGCGCCGGTGTCGTCGAGCGCGCCGGTGTCGTCGAGCGCGCCGGTGTCGTCGAGCGCCCCGGTGTCGTCGAGCGCAGAGGTCTCGTCCAGCGCCCCGGTGTCATCCAGTGCGCCGGTGTCGTCGAGCGCAGAGGTCTCGTCCAGCGCCCCAGTGTCATCCAGTGCGCCGGAGTCCTCATCGGGAGCACCGACCACCGAGATCTCCTCTCCGCCCGGCGAAGGCAACCCGCCGGAGAGCAGCTCGCCGGCGGTCACCGAGACCCAGACGTCCGCAGGTGCGCTTCCGAAGACGGGTCCAGGCGCTCCGTTGGCTGGTGCCATCGGGATCTCTCTCTTGCTCATTGGAGTCGGCGTCCTGCTGCTCCTGGGGCCAGGACGGCTGATTCCGAGCACTTACCACCGCAAGCACTAGGCGCTAGCGCTCTCGCGACGAGCGGGTGAAGGGGTGGGGGGTGGGCCCCCCCCCCTAACCCGGTACCGGGCCCGTGGCCCCCCCGGAACGGCCGGGCGGCGGGTT
>JAJAYZ010000027.1 GCA_027118455.1 Actinomycetes bacterium | reverse complement strand
GTAGCCGCCAACTCCTCAATCGTGGCCGACGTCTGCGCCACAGCAGACGACTGCTCAGAAGCAGCAGAAGCCTGCTCCCGCGCCGCCACCAACACCTGCGAAGCAGACACCCCAATCTGCTCCCCACCAACCCGAACCCGAGACACCAAACCCCGCAACGAGCCGATCGTTCGGTCCAGCGCCAACACAAGTTCATCGAGCTCTGCGGCGTTGGCATCAACCTCGCCCTCAGATTCGATGTCGGACACATTCACCGAGAGATCGCCATCCGCTGCCTGAACCAGGACGTCCGAGATTTGCTCGACGCGTGCGCTCACCGCAGCCTCGGTCTGCTCCGCGATAAACCGTTCCGAGTAGAGATCCGCTGCGTAGAAGTACGTAGCAAAAACCACGAAGGTAAGAGAGAGCCCAACCAGCACACCCATCTCCCAGTGCGATGCCCAGGTGTGGCTGTACCAACCACCCGCTCCGACCGCTGCGCCGAGCAAGAGGGCCAACCCACGAAGAGTGAAACTCAGGTCAATCGACATACCCAGGTACGGCGCCCAGAGTAGCGCGACGAAGAGAGTGGGGGCTGCCAAACCTCCGGTCGTCGCCACAAGGACGCCAATGAGGAGGAGGCAGCAGGACGTCGTCACCGACTCCCATGGAATCGTTTCGGACAGCCTGTGACTCTTCCGTACCGAGCGTGCCGCCAGAATCGGAACCGCCATCGCATTGGCCACCAACAGGCCAAGGGCAAGGCCAGCACCGAGCAAGTTGACCTGGAGTCCTGACGGCACCCAGGCCATCCAGGTCGTCATCAGAGCCGCGCAGACAACAATCCAGTGTTGTGCCGTGCTCTCGATGGCGTTCCGGCGCGTGTACATGCCACCTCGCTCCTTCTGGGTGGGGGACGGTCAGCCGGCTGCACGTCGAGCAGCGGGAAGCTGCTCTCGTAGCCGAAGGACGGCCTCGGTGGCCAGCAAAGCAACAGGTCCGTCAACATCGACAACACCGCGCACAAGCGGCGCGATCCCGGTCGCGATCGTCCCCGGAATCGGCTCGAGGTCTCGCGGGTCACAGTGGAGGAGCCCGGGCACCATGTCGGCGACGACTCCCACTTCGATGTCACCGTCGGCCAGTACGACCAAACGTGCACTTGTGGGTAGGGGTGAGAGGGCCGCCCCGACCAGGGGTCGAAGGTCGATGACGGGCAGCACCCGGCCACGCCAGTTCACGACCCCGGAAAGCCAGGCTGGACCGCCAGGGATACGGGTCATCACGGGAACCGGCACCACCTCGGCCACGCTCGCCATATCGACCGCATATCTGGCACCGGCAAAGCGCAGGATGACCCCGTCGATCGGTGCCGCATCGACGTCAGAAGCTTGATCGGGGGCGCTGGCAGGACTGGTCAGTGACTCCACGGACAGACCATCGGCCAACCGGGTGACGACCTGTAGACACCACCCCAGCTCCGCCGAAACGAGAGTTCGACATGGAATTGTGCCTCCGCGCCGTCGAAATCCATGTCGAACTCTCGTTTCGGCGATGAAGAGGGCGCCCAGGCGGGCTGGGGGACCATCCCTGACGTCGCGCTGTTCATCCTCGTCCGGGTGCCGTATCTCGGTCACCTACCTGCTGGTCTCCCGTCGGCCGCACCAACCGATCACCTCGCTGATGGCGGCGGTCATCACCTTCGTGGTGCTCGGGGGAACTATCCGATGCGGGGACCCTCGAACCGCTGACACCGTCGCCGGGATGACTGGCCTGGCCGAAGTGGCTGGCGTCCCGAACCCACTTGAGGTCTCATTCCCATCGTTGGTGGAGACCGCAGCGCCGGAGAGGAGAGAAAACAACTCAAGTGGTTCACGTTCTGCGCGGGGGCTGCCTTCGGTCTGTGGTGGCTGCAGTGGCTGGCCGCATGGATGTTTCTCGCCGTTGTCCTGCTGCCGGGTAACGGGATTGCGGTGGCACTGCTGCGCTATCGGCTCTACGACATCGACCGAATCATCTCCCGCACCACCTCGTACACCCTCGTCACCGGGCTGCTGATCACCACCTACGGCGTCGTGGTCGCTGCGGTGTCCAAGTTCGTTGGCACGGATTCGTCGTTGGCGATCACCGCTGCCACGTTGACTGCCGCCGCGATGGCGCGTCCGTTCCTTCGCCGCGTTCAGCGGTCAATCGACCGCCGCTTCGACCGGTCGCGCTACGACGCGATCCAGACCGTCGAGACGTTCGGGACGCGCCTGCGCGACGAGGTTGATCCCGATCAGATCTGCCGAATGCTGGTGGGCACCGTTCGCTCTTCGGTCAACCCTCGCCAGGTCGCAGTCTGGGTCAGGGACGGTTGACCTCAAGAGTGGCAACCGTCTCGCGGAGGTCAATGACCTGCTCCTTCTGGGCCGCGGCCAGCACGTCATTGATCTCCCGTCCGATGAGCTCTTCCTGTTCGAGGAGCGCGTCACGCAGAGCCTCGACCAGGTGGGCGTTCTCCTCGAGGAGCGCCTTCACGATCACCTTCTGACTCTGGAGCAGCTCCTCTACGGCGGCTCGACCGGCTGGATCGGCGAGAACCCGCCCAACGATGTTGCTGTCATTGAGGGCGCTGTTCTGGACAGCCGCAAACGAGATCAGCGAATCGATCATGCCGCAGGAACCGACCATCTCGGCCGCCACGTTGGTGGCATACAGAAGGTCACCGCCGGGGCCAGTGGAAACGTCGCCGAAGAAGATTTCCTCAGCGCACTGTCCGCCGAGCGCGATCTGGATCAGCGCGAGCATCTCGGTGCGTGAACGGGTGTAAACCTCTTCGGCGTCCCCGTGCGACAGCATGCCCAGCGCCGACCTGCGCTTGATGATCGTGAGTACCTCAAGGCGTCGCTCCGGAGCCACCAGGAATGCGGCCGTTGCGTGACCGGCCTCGTGGGTCGAGATCAACTTGCGCTCATGAACGGTGTACGCAACGGGTTGTCCCATGCCCACCTCCTCGACCAAGCGGGCTCGCTCGACGTCCTGCCACGACATCTGCGAGTCACCTCGACGCACTGCGTTGACGAGCGCCTCATCAAGCAGATGCTCGATCATCACCGGGGTATAGCCCTGCGTGGCTGCAGCAAGGGCATCCCGCTTGTCATCGGTGTCCAGTTCTGCGCGGTGCGACTTTCGGCCCAGGTAGTGGTCGATGATCTCGCGGCGACCGGACTTGGCCGGCAGCTCGAAGGTCAGACGGCGGTCGAAGCGGCCCGGCCTGAGCAGTGCCGGATCAAGGTTGTCTGCGCGGTTCGTCGCCGCGATCAGCAGCAGGTTCGTCGAAGGTGGCTCAGGACGCTTGAGCTGGCGGTGGGCCGGCAAGTAGAGGTTGGCCAGGTCGACGAACTTGGTCCGTATCTTCTGGAGCCCGGTCGGCTCGTCGAACGACTGCATCTGGACGAGCAGCTCGTTGACTACGCCGCCGACACCCTCACTGGTGATCGATGGGCTCGCCACCAAGCCAGCAGGAGATCCGTAGCCGGAGGGCAACGACGTCATTCCGCCGCAGGCGTGTACTCCCAGCGACGCCAACGACTGAGGCATCGCCGTCGCGGACAACCCGCCACGCGCCATGGCAATGGCGTCGATTTCTTCGATGAAGCCGATAGCGCCACCTTCAGCCCTGGCCACCTTGCGCAGCTGCTTGAAGTACGAGCGGATCTTTCGCGCTGTTGCCCCGTAGTACATCGACTGAAACGACGTCGCAGAAACGAAGAGGAACGGCACACCGGCCTCGCGGGCCATGGCCTTGGCCAGGTAGGTCTTTCCGGTGCCAGGAGCCCCTTCGAAGAGAATGCCACGACGCGGCGTCCCACCCATGTCGTTGGAGAACGCCTTGTGCGCGAGGAAGAGGTTGAGCGACCTGATGACCTCGTCCTTGACCGGGTCGATGCCCTTGACGTCGTCAAGGGTGGTCGTGATCTGCTCGGGTCGGTACATGACGTGCGGGGAACGCCCAGCGCCAACGGTCGTCCCGACGATGATCAACAAGAGGGCGGCGAAGAAGATGACCGGAACCAGCATGTACGGGTCGATCGAGGGGAGCCCCCACTCCACGGGGTTGCCGGTAGCGATCCGGTACCAAAGGAAGAGCGCAGGGATCCCCAGCCAGTAGGCCACGACGCGAAGCCGGTGGCGGCGTTTCGTCTCGCGAGATCGTCCAACGTCGGCATCTCCGGCACGCAGGACCGACGTACTCGACAGGGCGGTGCTGGTCGCGGTGACCACCTCGGTGCCATCACGCTCTGTATCGGACACGCCGCCTCCTTTAGACCATCACGGAGCGCCCGGATCACCGAGCGTCACGATGGTGGCCACTCTCCCCCACGGGAGCAGGAGGCGACAGTGGGAAGCGTCAACCGTCACCCGGTCGGCGTACTGCCGGAAGGAAGGCCGGCGAGATTCAGCTCAGCCCGGCGAACAGGTCATCCTCGAGCCCATGGACACCATCAGCACCAGGCACCCCGCGGGCCAGACGGAAGTACTCGATCCCCATGGCCTCAGGGCCAGCGATCTCCGACAGTCCGAAGAAGTCATTCTCGACCCCGACCTGTGACAGGTGTGCTCGCAAGGCGGCCATCTTGTGTGGCTCCTGGTCGAGCGCCGTGATCTGGGTGGTGACCAACGAATCGTCGAGCGCCCACGGCAGGTCTTCGCCCTCGGCGAGGCCGAAGAATCCCTGCCCTCCAGCGGCTACAAAGGCGTCGATGCCCCGCTTGACCGCCGACTTGGGCAGAGCTGTCCAGTAGAGCTTCGCGACGTCCCAAGCCTCACCGATGTCGGGTCTAAAGGACGGCGCGGCGGCCAGCACCAGCGCGTAGCTGGAGACTCGGTGGGCCTGAATGTGGTCAGGGTGGCCGTACTGCCCGAAGTCGTCGTAGGTCACCACGACCTGGGGCCGCGTCCGCCTGATGGTGGCGACCAGGTGGGTGGCCGCATCGAGCAGGTCCGCACGCCAGAAACAGTCAGCGCTGTCGTTCGAGGCTGTGCCCATCATCCCGGAGTCTCGGTAACGACCTGCACCCCCGAGATACTCGTGATCGCTGACGCCGAGTAGCGCAAGAGCGGCGGCCAGTTCGGCCCGTCGATGTGCGCCGAGGTCATCTTGGTGATCAGCAGCCAGGTGCCCGAGCTCAGGGACCAGAACTTCACCCTCTTCGCCGAGCGTGCACGTGACCAACGTGACGTTGGCCCCCTCGGCCACGTACTTGGCCATCGTCACCCCGGTTCCGATGGTCTCGTCGTCGGGGTGGGCATGGACGAGCAGAAGCCGTCGATCGTTGCGCGACATGCTCGAGAGCCTAGGGCTGATGTACCCCTCTGCTGAATGATGGGGCAATGACCGCCACTCCCGCCGACACCTTTCCCCGGCAGAACGCCCGGACGCTTCGTTTCAGTCTCGGGCGGCCACGCTCCTTCACTGTCTCCGACGATGGCGCCACCGTGCTCTTCGTGCGGTCGGCATCTGGCACCGACCGAGCTGGGTCGCTCTGGCGGTGGACGGAGGAGGCAGGCGAAGTCGAACTGGTCGACCCTGCCCAGCTGCTGGGCGGCGCTGACGAAGAGCTGAGCACCGAAGAGCTGGCCAGGCGGGAGCGCGCGAGGGAAGCAGCCGGAGGCATCGTTGGCTACACCGTCAACGCGTCGTTCTCGCTCGTCGCGTTCACCCTCTCTGGGCGTTTGTTCGTGGCCGAGGTGGACGGCTCATCGACGACCGAGATCTCCGTAGCGGGGGCGGTGATCGATCCGAGAATCGACCCCACCGGCCAACAAGTCGCCTTTGTGGCTGGCGGACGCCTGCACGTTGCCTCCGTCGCAGTCGGCGCAACGCGGACAGTGTCACCGGACGAGTCGTCCAGCACCGTGACCTGGGGGCTGGCCGATTTCATCGCCGCTGAGGAGCTCGAAAGGTCGAGGGGCTTCTGGTGGTCGCCCGACGGCGGCCAGATCTTGGCGCAACGCACCGACGACGAACGTGTCAACACCTGGTTCGTCAGCGACCCAGCCACACCGGCCGCTGCACCGATCGCGCAGCGCTACCCCGCCGCCGGCACCCCCAACGCCGAGGTGTCGCTGTGGCTGCTCGATCTTCAAGGGGGCGCAGTCCGGGTTGACCTGCCCGATGACACCGAGTACCTCGCCTCCGTTCACTGGTCAGACCGCGGGGCCCCCCTCGCGGCCGTCCTCGACCGCGTCCAGCAGACGATGACGTGGGTCACCATCGATAGGGGCACCGGTGCCAACGAGCGGATCCGGTCGGTCTCTGATGAGGCGTGGGTAGATGTCGTGCCCGGCACCGGATGCTGGGACGATGACGGCCGCTTGCTGACCGTCGAAGTGCGCGACGACGACTACGCGTTGTGCGCTGACGGCCAGCGGCTTTCACCTCCCGACCTGCAGGTGCGTGCGGTCACAGCGATCGGGGAAGGGCAGATCACGGTCCTGGCATCTGCCGATGCAGGTGACCAGCAGGTTTGGTGTCTCACCCACGGTGGGGCAGAGTTGCTGAGTCCGGCCGAAGGTTGGCACGCTGCTCAAGGTGGATCAACCCGCGTCCTCGTCTCGGCAACGCTTGACCGGGCGCTCCCCCTTACGACGATCTCGACAGCAACCGTCACCCATAAAGTGGCCTCCTACGCAGATCATCCGATGATCGAGCCACAGGTCACGCTGATTCCCGGCGACAATGAGCGGCCCCGGATCGCGCTCATACGCCCGCACGACTGGGATCCCAGCAAGGGACCCTTACCGGTTCTCATGGACCCTTACGGCGGCCCACATCACGCCAGCGTCGCTCACCACCAGGGGGCATTCCGCGAGTCACAGTGGTTTGCCGATCAGGGGTTCGCCGTCGTTGTCGTCGATGGTCGCGGGACGCCAGGCACCCCGTCATGGGAACGCGCAGTCCGAGGCGAATTTGCCGGACCTGTGCTCGACGACCAAGTCGTCGGTCTCCATGCGGTCGCGCATGCCTTCCCCGAACTCGATCTCGACAAAGTCGCGATTCGAGGTTGGTCATTCGGCGGGTATCTCGCAGCCCTCGCCGTCATCGACCGTCCCGATGTCTTCCACACCGCGATCGCCGGCGCACCGGTCACCGACTGGAAGCTCTACGACACCGGCTATACCGAGCGCTACCTCGGAGTGCCACGTGATGACGATGACGACGCATACGTACGCAGCTCACTTCTCGGGCGCGCGCCAGGACTGACCCGCCCACTGCAACTGATCCACGGGCTGGCCGACGACAATGTGTTCGTCGCTCACTCGCTTCAGCTCTCGCAGGTGCTGACCGAGCATGGTCGTCCGCACGAAGTGCTTCCACTGACGGGAATCACGCACATGGCGACCCAGGAGGACGTGGCCGAGAATCTGTTGACCATGCAGGTCGACTTCCTGCGCAGGTCACTCGGGATCGTTCAGGACTGACGCTTGGACCGCGCTTTTGCGCGGCCTCGCTCGTTCTGATCGAGGACGAGTTTGCGCAGCCGGACGGTTGCTGGTGTCACCTCGACACACTCGTCCTCGCGACAGAACTCCAAGGCTTGCTCCATGGAGAGCTGCTTGTGGGGAATGAGCGGAATCAAGATATCACCGGACGACTGCCGCATATTGGTGAGCTTCTTCTCCTTGGTCGGGTTAACGTCCATGTCGTCCGACCTCGAGTTCTCACCGACGATCATGCCCTCGTACACCTCAGTGCCCGGGCCGACGAACATCGTGCCGCGCTCCTGCAGGTTCGCCAGCGCGAAGCCGGTGGTGTCTCCCCTGCGGTCAGCGACCAATGATCCGGTCGGGCGGGTCCGCAGCTCGCCATGCCACGGTTCGTACCGCTCGAACACGTGGTGCAGCAGACCGGTTCCGCGGGTCTCGGTGAGGAACTCCGTGCGGAAACCAATCATCCCGCGCGCAGGGACGAGGTACTCCATGCGCACCCAGCCAGTTCCATGATTGACCATCTGCTCCATGCGTCCCTTGCGGAGTGCCATGAGTTGGGTAACGACACCGAGGTAATCCTCAGGGATGTCGACAGTGAGGCGCTCGACAGGCTCGTGCACCTTGCCGTCGACCTCGCGGGTGACCACCTGCGGCTTGCCGACGGTAAGCTCGAAGCCCTCGCGACGCATCATCTCCACCAGCACCGCGAGCTGAAGCTCGCCGCGTCCCTGCACCTCCCAGGTATCGGGACGCTCGGTCTCGGCCATGCGAATGGACACGTTTCCGATGAGCTCAGCCTCGAGGCGGGTCTTGACCATCCGTGCGGTGAGCTTCTTGCCGCTCTGCCCTGACAACGGCGCAGTGTTGATTCCGATCGTCATCGAGATCGACGGTTCGTCGACGGTGATGATCGGAAGGGGACGAGGGTCTTCGGCATCGGCGAGCGTCTCGCCGAGAGTGATCTCGGGGATACCAGCGACGGCAATGATGTCGCCGGGTGACGCCGACTCGGCAGGAACACGGTCGAGCGCCTGGGTGATCAACAGCTCAGTGACCTTCACACGCTCGATCGTTCCGTTGGCCCGACACCAGGCAACCGTCTGACCTTTGGTGATCGTCCCGTTGTGGACGCGACAGAGCGCCAGGCGTCCGAGGTAGGGGGAAGCGTCGAGGTTGGTGACGTGTGCCTGCAGGGGCATCTCGGGGTCGTAGGTCGGGGCAGGGATCGTCTCGACGATCGTCGTGAAGAGCGGCTCGAGGTTCTCACTGTCGGGGAGACCACCGTCTGCGGGCTTGTTCAGCGAGGCGCGGCCGTTCTTGGCCGACGCGTACACGATCGGAAAGTCGATCTGCTCCTCGTCGGCGTCGAGGTCGAGAAACAGTTCGTAGGTCTCGTCGATCACTTCGGCGATCCGCGCGTCCGGACGGTCGACCTTGTTCACGACGAGGACGACCGGGAGTCGCTTCTGCAGAGCCTTGCGCAGCACGAAGCGGGTCTGCGGCAGCGGGCCTTCGCTGGCATCGACCAGCAGCAGGACGCCGTCGACCATCTCAAGACCCCGCTCCACCTCGCCGCCAAAGTCGGCGTGGCCCGGGGTGTCGATGATGTTGAGCGTGACGTCCTCGCCGTCATCCATGTGGTGCAGCACCGCGGTGTTCTTGGCCAGGATCGTGATGCCCTTCTCACGCTCCAGGTCCATGGAGTCCATGACGCGGTCGGCAACATCTGCGTTCTCGCGAAAGGCGCCGGACTGCCACAGCATGGCGTCGACCAGCGTGGTCTTCCCGTGGTCGACGTGGGCCACGATGGCGACGTTGCGGAGGTCGCTGCGCTGGACGAGGTTTTGGGCGATGGATGAAGCTGATGACGCCATGGGCGTGCTGGCTCACTCTCGAGACAGGGAAACGGTCGCCGACTGACGACGCGCGCAGTCTACGCGGCCAGGGTTGGCGTGGTTCGGACGGTGAGGCCGGTCCCGTCCGGAGCCAGCTCGTAGGCCACCTGCACGGCGCTGAACGCCCCCAGCGTGGCCACATGTGTTCCGCCGCAGGGAATCTCGGCCATGCCCTCCGGAAGGGCGCAGGTCCAGCGGCGGGGGGCCGTCACCCGCTGGTCACCGCCATCAGCAACCACGACCGCCGCCCCCGAGGCAATCCACGTCTCAAGCTGGGCGTGGACGCCGGCCACCACCTGCTCGAGCTGTCCGGCGAAACCAGCGGAGTCGAATCCACGCTTGCGCAGGCTCTTTCCAAATCGGTAGATGTCAGTTGACCCTTCCTCGTCCATGACCGAGAACTCCATAGCCAACTGGTCGAGGTCGGGGCTGCCGAGGCTGTCGAGTCGCACTTCCTTGCGCCAGAGGAGGCCCGTCGCACGGTTCAGGGACAGGGCAGCCAGGTGGCAGGCGGTGTGTGCGGACGAAAGCAATCGGCGGCGTTCGGCGTCAACGGCGAGGTCCACCTTGGTACCTACCTCGGGGAGTTCGGCGTCCGATGCAAGCAGGTGTGCGACCTGCCAGGTCCAGCCTGGTTCATCGCGCTTGACGGGTATGTCAGCCGCCACCAGCAGGTCACCGCCGGGGGCGCATGCGGCCATCACGGTGTTGATCACCGCCTGATCGCCCATCCAGCCGGTATCTCCTGGCTGGTCGGGCCAGGTGTGGTCGGCGGGGTGGAAGGGAGTGGAGTCGACCACGACCAGGGGGCCGCCGGCGGTGTGCGGCACTGTCCGCACTACCTGTCCGCTGCCGGTCGTGGTGCCTGAGGCAAAGATCACCAAGGTGTGGGTCATGCCCCCAGCCAACACCAGATCGGCGAAGATGCTGGCGTCAAGGCCCGGGGTCGGACAGACTGCGACCGTCGATGTGACAGGCGTCACGCCCCAGTTCGGGGCTCGACTCAGCGGATGCGGAGGCGGCGAGCATGACCATTCCATCCCAGGACGTCAGCGCTGCCAGACGTGCAGCCCGTGACCTCGTGCGCGCGGTCGAGCATCTCAAGACCGAGCACGGCGACAGCATCGACATAAGGCGCCTTCTGGCTGATGCCCAGCGCATCAGAGAAGACCTCGACATCGTCGCGGGACCAGACGCCGCTGAGCCAGGCTCAGGTGAGCCGATCATGATCCCCGACCACGACTACCCCCCGGAGTTCTGGAGCGACGCCGACCGAGAGTGACCCACTGACCGCAAGATTCCGGCCGCCCGACCTCGGAGAATCCATGACCCAAACAGCTCCCTCCGGCCCGCTTTCAGCAGGTACCGGAGCGCCCGGCCGTGCGCGCATCTCTCTGCGCACCCTCCGCACCGACCGGTGGTGGGTCCAGCCGGCCATCACAGCTGGCGTGCTCTTCAGCTTTGTCATCTACGCCACCTGGCGCGCATTCGAGAACGCCTACTACTACGCGTCACCCTACCTGTCGCCGTTCTACTCCCCATGTGTCTCTGGCAACTGTGTCGAGGGCTCAGACGACTTCGGTCGCCTGGTCGGCGACTGGTACCCGCTCTCGCCGGCTCTGCTGATCCTGGTCTTTCCGCTTGGCTTCCGGATGACCTGCTACTACTACCGAAAGGCCTACTACCGGTCGTTCTGGCTCTCGCCGCCAGCCTGCGCCGTCGCCGAACCACACCGCACCTACACCGGCGAGACCAGGGCGCCACTCATCCTGCAGAACTCGCACCGCTGGTTTTTCTACGCCGGTCTCGTCTTCAACGTGATCCTCACCTGGGACGCCTTCCTGGGCTTCCGCAACTCCGACGGCGAGTGGGGACACATGGGGCTCGGCACCGTCGTGCTGCTGACCAACGCCACCCTGCTGTGGCTCTACTCCCTGTCCTGCCACTCCTGCCGCAACACCTTCGGGGGACGCCTCAAGCACTTCTCTCAACACCCGGTTCGCTACCGCATGTGGACCTTCGTGAGTCGACTGAACACCAAACACCCGTTGTTCGCCTGGCTGTCGCTCTTCGGCGTCGCCTTCACCGACTTCTACATCCGGATGCTCGCCACCGGCACGATCACCGACCCCACCTTCTTCTAGATTCCACCTACCGCGAAGGGCTTTGTCGAATGACCGACCTCGAACGACACTCCTACGACGTCGTCGTGATCGGTGCAGGCGGTGCCGGGCTCCGGGCTGCCATCGAGGCTCGCCGACAAGGCAAGCGCACTGCCATCATCTGCAAGTCGCTCTTCGGCAAGGCGCACACCGTGATGGCTGAGGGCGGTATCGCGGCATCGATGGGCAACGTCAACAGCAAAGACAGTTGGCAGGTGCATTTCCGCGACACGATGCGCGGTGGGAAGTTCCTCAACCACTGGCGGATGGCCGAGCTGCACGCCAAGGAGGCACCCCAGCGGGTGTGGGAGCTGGAGACGTGGGGGGCGCTCTTCGAGCGCACCCCGGACGGCCGGATCAGCCAGCGTAACTTCGGTGGCCACGAGTACCCACGCCTCGCCCACGTCGGTGACCGCACCGGTCTTGAGCTGATCCGCACCCTGCAGCAGAAGATCGTCTCGCTGCAGCAAGAGGACGAACAAGAGTTCGGCGACCCCGAAGCCAGGCTCCGCGTCTTTGCCGAGTGCACCATGACCGAGATCCTCAAAGACGGCGAACGTGTCGCTGGCGCCTTCGGGTACTGGCGTGAGTCCGGACGCTTCGTCGTCTTCGACGCGCCGGCTGTGGTTCTGGCGACTGGCGGGATCGGTAAGTCGTTCAAGGTCACCAGCAACTCGTGGGAGTACACCGGCGATGGTCACGCCCTGGCGTTGAAAGCCGGGGGTTCACTGGTCAACATGGAGTTCATCCAGTTCCACCCGACGGGCATGGTGTGGCCTCCGAGCGTTAAGGGAATCCTCGTCACCGAGTCGGTACGTGGTGACGGTGGCGTCCTGAAGAACGCCGGCGGCCAGCGCTTCATGTTCGACTACGTCCCTGACGTGTTCCGGACCAAGTACGCCAACGACGAGGCGGAGGGCGACCGTTGGTACACCGATCCCGACAACAACCGGCGTCCACCTGAGCTCCTCCCCCGCGACGAGGTGGCACGCGCCATCATCTCCGAGGTCAAGGCCGGTCGAGGCTCACCCCACGGCGGCGTCTTCCTCGATGTGGCAAGTCGCCTGCCCGCCGAGACGATCCGCAAGAAGTTGCCGTCGATGTACCACCAGTTCAAAGAGCTCGCTGGTGTCGACATCACCACAGAGGCGATGGAGGTCGGACCCACCTGTCACTACGTGATGGGTGGCGTCGAGGTTGAGCCAGACACCGGGGCTGCCGTCGGCGTCCCAGGTCTGTTTGCGGCAGGAGAAGTGGCTGGTGGAATGCACGGCTCCAACCGACTCGGCGGGAACTCGCTCTCCGACCTGCTCGTCTTCGGCCGCCGTGCCGGAGCTGGCGCAGCTGGGTATCTCGACCAGCTGGGCAGCGACCGGCCTGGTGTCGGTGGGTCAGACATTGACCGAGCTGCAGATGAGGCTGTGGCTCCGTTCGCCGGTGATGGCACCGAGAACCCTTACACCATTCACACCGAGCTACAGATGACAATGAACGATATGGTCGGGATTATCCGGCGACGTGAAGAGATGGAGGATGCTCTCGAGCAGCTCGCCGCCCTCAAGAGCCGGGCTGCCGGCGTCACCGTCGAAGGGCACCGGCAGTTCAACCCCGGCTGGCACCTGGCGCTCGACCTCGAAAACATGCTGCTCGTCTCCGAGTGCGTTGCTCGCGCCGCGCTCATGCGCGAAGAGTCACGCGGCGGCCATACCCGTGAGGACTACCCGCTGATGGATGCTGGGTGGCGTCAGGTCAACCTGATCTGCCGCGCGGAGGGCGACCAAGTGTCCGTCGACAAGCAGCCCCTTCCGATCATGCCGACCGAGCTACTTGAGTTGTTTGACCGCGATGAACTGGACAAGTACATGAACGAGGACGAGCTCACCGCTCTACCGGAGGGTGGTGCCTGATGGGGTATAACGCGAAGTTCCGAGTCTGGCGAGGGATGAACGAGGACGGTGAGCTGCACGACTTCGAGGTCGACGTTAACGAAGGCGAGGTCGTCCTCGACGTCATCCACCGCATCCAGGCAACCCAAGCTCAAGACCTCGCCGTCCGATGGAACTGCAAGGCAGGCAAGTGTGGGTCGTGCAGCGCCGAGATCAACGGCCGGCCGCGGCTGATGTGCATGACTCGAATGAACACCTTCGACGAGAGCGAGACGGTCACTGTCACACCCCTTCGTGCGTTCCCCGTCATTCGCGACCTCGTCACCGACGTGTCGTTCAACTACCAGAAGGCGCGTGAGGTTCCGTCGTTCACTCCCCCTCCTGGGCTTAAGCCAGGTGAATACCGCATGCAGCAGATCGACGTGGAGCGCAGCCAGGAGTTCCGCAAATGCATCGAGTGCTTCCTTTGCCAAGACACCTGCCACGTCATTCGCGACCATGAGGAGAACAAGCCGGTCTTTGCCGGTCCACGGTTCTTCATCCGGATCGCCGAGCTCGATATGCATCCACTCGACACGCTCGAGCGCAAGCGTTCGGCGCAAGAGGAGCACGGTCTCGGCTACTGCAACATCACCAAGTGCTGCACCGAGGTCTGCCCAGAGGGCATTCACATCACCGACAACGCAATCATTCCGATGAAGGAACGAGTCGTCGACACCAAGTACGACCCTGCCTTCGGACTCTTCCGGGTTCTGCGCGCCCGTTCGAAGTCAAAGGTAGTGATGAACGAGCAAGCGGAGCGTGCCTGGAGCCTGCTCCGGTCGGTGGAAGACGGCGACGTCGAGTACGCGACAGTGGCTGACCAGGTGGCCGATGCCATGCAGCAAGCCAAGGCTGTGGCGAGCACCGGCACTGTGCTGGCCCGACTCGAGGCCCTCGACCACGTCGAGGCCGGCCGTCTTGATCAGGCGGCCGAAGAGGCGCGTGTATCGTTGAGTTGGCATCGCAGTGCCCAGGAGCGGTCCGATGCCTGGGTTACCCTCGCGCGGGTCTACGACTCCCAGGAGCGCGCGACGGCCACCGTCGAAGCCGTTGAGAACGCCCGGCGCTTCTGGCCGGACAACCCGCGTCTTCGTCAATTCGCTGGAGAGGACCACCACCCATGAGCCGGATTCTTGAACCCGCAGAGGTTGACCGTCAGCTCAGCGAGCTTCCCAGTTGGTCCAGCGACGGCACGAGCCTGCACCGAAGCATCGACTTTCCGAGCTTCCCCGAAGCCATCGCTGCTGTCGCGTCACTTGCCATCGACGCTGAGGAGATGAACCACCACCCGGACATCGACATCCGATGGCGCACGGTGAACCTGACTCTGTCGACGCACTCAGCCGGTGGTATCACCCAACTCGATATCGAGCTGGCTCACCGGATCGAGACACACGCTCCCTGACGGCTTTGTGCCTCCTGGTCAGCGGACGATGAGATCGAACTCCATGTCGTCGAAGTGCGGGTCGCAGACCACCCGGTAGTTGCCAGCCGGCAGCCGGATCTTGAACACCCATCGACCCGTGCCGCGAACTGTCGTTGAGATCGACTTTCCGTTTCCATACAGATGCCAGTTGTGCCCCCTCGTGGAGTCACGCACCACGATCTTGTAGCGGCCAGGGATCGGCGTCCGATTACTGATCTCGATGTCCCGGTCGTCGTTGACGATCCCGAGCAACTTGGGAAGGCCAGCTCCGGCGCGCTGCGGCGCAAGGTCGCGGTTCTCCCCGATCTGCCCGGGTGACGCATGTGAGTGGGCGTCGCTTGACTCCGCCGATGCCATGCCAAGGGAGCCGAGCACCAGCCCGGCGGCAGCGACTGCGGCAACAACAGCCGTCGTCATCTTCATACATTCACTGTAGACGGCGACGACGGAAAGGAATCCGCCGAACGAGGGAGTTAGCCGGTGCGCTCCCACACGACGATCGTGTTGCGGTCCTGGCTGTACACGTGAGCCATGCGGTAGCCATTGGACGCACGCTCGTTGGCCGCCTTAGCGAAGTGACGCATGTTGACCGAGCCCTCATTCACCTCGATCTCGTAGACCGGGCCGCCTTTGCCGCCACCACTGAAACCGCCGATTCCCAGAACCATGACTGCTCCTTACCCTTCCAGAGAGTGTTTGCCGCCCCCCAGAATCCTGCAACCCGATGCGAAGCACCACCCCCTTCAAGGGCCGGCTCACGCGCCCTACCCGCTCGTCTGCTGCGGGGGGCACGTGGCAGATCGTGACCAAGGCGTACACCGAGGTATCCCGGGCTTGGTCGCGGTGTGCGTGGCGACGACTCTCACGAATATCGGTGGAGGAAGTCGGTCAGGATCGTTGCCACCTCCTTGGTGTGCGAGGACGCGAGAAGGTGTCCGGCACCGACAACCACGGCATCCTCGGCTTGGGGTAGGAGGTCGAGCATCCAGGAACGCACCTCCGCGAACCATTGGCCGCTGTCGCTGCCGCCGGAGCTATCGAACTGCTCGCCGTCGACACCCGGCCCCGGAAAACTAGCCCGGAGGTGCCCAAGAGGTGGGCTCGCGCGGCACCGCCGGGTGGGTTGCAAGGTGGAGTTCCCACAAACCCACATCGTGCCACTTGCCTCCCTTGAATCCGACACCCTTGAGTTTGCCGGCAGGTGTGAATCCGACGCTCTCGTGAAGTCGGACACTCGGTTGATTGGGGAGGGTGATACGAGCGACGGCGCAGACGTACCCCAGCTCTCGCAACTCGTCGAGCAGGCGGACATACAGAAGCCGACCGATGCCACTTCGTTGCCGCTCCGCGCCCACATAAACCGAGCAGTTGACTGTCCATCTATAGGCAGCACGATCAGCGTGCGGATAGGCGTACGCGTACCCGAGAACCTCGGAGGGCGTCTCCGCAACCAACCAAGGCAGTCGGGGCTCAGCGGCTATTCGACGCCCCATCTCCTCGGGGGATGGGACATTGCATTCAAATGAGATCGAGGTGCCTGCGACATATGGTGCGTAGATCTGCAGGATCGACCCAACATCCGCATGGGTTGCCGCACGCACTGCCGGATCAACTGGCATCCCGGCCACCCCTCGTCACGACTGTCCCACTGTGTTCGTGGGTGTGGCTTCTCGCCGCATTCTCAAGATCCGTCACCCGGACGACTTGTAGCGGCACCGACCAGCGATGGTAACGAGAAATCTCCTCCGGTTGCGCGCGAGACCCCAAAGAATCGCACTCGGAAAAACTGGTTCTTTCCCTGTCGGACTGGTTGCGCTGCGGTTCGCGCCGGGCGTCGTAGTGGGCGACCAGTTGCGCCGAGGCTGGCGTGAGAACAGGCACGGACGCGTCGGGACTGCGGCGGACGAAGGCACTGCACATGCGCGTGGGCGAGAGACCCGGCGCACGTCTCCCAGCGTTGACCGAGCGACCCGATGCGATTTCTTGCGGACTAAATGCGGACTTCCTGATCTTGAACGGGGCAAAGGCACAGGTCAGAGCCCTGGGACGAACCTCGTCAGACGTTGAAGCGGAAGCCGACACGTCGCGTTGCCGACGAGCATGACCGGGGGTCAGGAAAGATTGAGCTGCCAGGAAACGCCAAACCGGTCGTTGAGCCACCCGAAGCGTTCACTGAAGCCGTAGTCGCCCAGCGGCATGAATACCTGTGCACCTTCGGCCATTGCGGCGAACAGGCCGTCGAGCTGGGCCTCTGACTCGGTCTCGATCTACATGGACAGTGACGGGGTGAATCCAAACTCGTGCGTGATGAAGCTGTCCGATGCGAAGCAGTTCTGCCCGGCCAGCGGGAAACACGCGCGCTGCACCGAGCCTTCAGGACCCGGACCGTCCGCGCCGTACTCCGTCAATGAAACGACCTCTCCGTCATCGAAGAGGGACACCTAGCACTCGATCGCCTCACGGGCCACACCGCCTTGAAACATCAGGAACGGGTAAGCACGAGTGCTCACGCCGACGACCGTACCTGAGGTGTGGCTTGGATCAGACCCGTGCATGGGCTTCGGTGTCCTCCTCGAACTCGGCGATCGCCTCTGATGTGAGGGTGGGGCGGGTAGCCGTTATCTGTGCCAGATAGTCGGAGGTGGTGACACCCTGCGCCGTACCGCTGGATAGCGCGACCTCCAGTCGCCGCTGGGCAACCCGTTGAGCGGCGTGGCGGATGTCGGCCGGGGTGAATCCGGCGCTGGCGTCGGCGAGGTCCCCCAGGGCCACGCCAGGTTCGGTCACTGTGCCATAGGTAGCCCATAGTGCGCGGCGCGCGTCGGTGTCGGGGGGCCCGATCGGCAGGACGTAGTCAAACCGGCCGTGTCGCAAGAATGCGGGATCGAGGGTGCGGACGGAGTTCGTCGCGCAGATGAAGAGCCGCCCCGCTTGCGCGCGGAACGACACCAGCCCTTTGAGCAGTTCGTTGACCACCCCGACGTCGGTGTCAGCCAGCGTGCGGGCGGAGGCGATCTCTTCGACCTCGTCGATAAAGACAACCACGTGTTCGAGCGCGGCGATGTCGGCGAAGGCCTGGTTGAGTCCCGAGGCGATGCCGGCAGCGGCGCCGAGCCGCGAGGGAAACAATTCCAGAAACGGCCAGCCGAGCCGGCCGGCGACGGCGCGGGCGAATGTGGTCTTGCCGGTGCCGGGCGGCCCGAACAGGATGACCGCTCGGGGCGGGTCGACACCGTAGTCCGCCGCTGTGTCCGGATGGGACAGTGGCAGGATGAGGGTTCGTTCGATGACGTCCTTCTCTACGGTCATCCCGGCGATCTCGTACCAGAGCCGGGCGTTCGGCACGGCCGCACCGAGCTCGTTCAGCAGCCGCGCCGACGCCGGTGAGGTCAGTTCAGACTTCTCGAAGTAGCTAACGCCCTCGCGGGCGGCGAACCCGGAGTTGTCGAACGCGGTGCTACCAGTTTCTCCGGCCGGCAGCAGCGCTCCGATCCGAGACACGCCGAGGGTGAGCAGTCGCTGTTCGAGGGCGGCGAGCAGGTCGCTGCCCAGGCCGTGGCCTCGCCAGGCCGGTGCCAGACTCAGCCTTAGCACCCATGCCCGGTCGGCATCGACCCGGCTCACGGCCGCGCCGATCAACTGCCCGTCCGCGACCGCGACGACGGCGGGGTGGCTGCCCAAGGCCGCGACGACATCGGCCAAGGTAAACACCGGTGGTTGCCGAGTCGTAGATGATTCGTCATCGAGCCGGATCAGCGCCTCGAGATCCGCCGCGACGAGGTCGCGCGCGTGCCAGCTGCCCACTGCACACTCCTCAATCCGTTGCCGACGCGCCCCAGGGTGGCCGGCCGAGCTTCTCGGGCGCGTTCTTCGATCATGACGCTCCAGCACACCAATGGCAGAACGTGCCGCGTAAGAGTGCCTGTCGCGCAACGAGATATTGGACTTAACGAGGCTTCAGTTCACCGTTTCGGACGGCACTTCTCGGCTGCAGCATACGACGTGGGCGTCCAGGTTGCCTGTCGCAGCCGACGGGACCGGGGCGGTGGCGCACGCGGGCAATGTGGCGGTGCGGCTAGTCGGCCGGCTGGGTGGGGCTGACCGTGGAAGTATTTAAGGCGCTGGCCTCGTCCAAGTCCGTGCATGACGCGGTGCTGGTCGATGACGCGGTGCTGGTCGATGACGCGGTGCTGATCGCCGACGGGCTGCCCCGTGCACATGGGAACGGTCTCCGACCTTGGCGGCGGCGGACCAATTCAGTGAGTCCGATATGAGCTACCTCAGCCGTGGCGTGCCGATCCCTTCTTTCGGTAGTCAGCAAGGCGGCGACGAGGCCGTTGCCTTGGCGCGCAAGGTCACCACGTCGAAGATCACCGACCTCGTGACCTGGACTGCAGCGAACACGCAAGTGTTCGCCCTTGACCGCGTCAAGCAGGAGTGCAGTCAGTGCCGTCAATGGCAAGCCACGTACCTAGGGCATGGTCGCCAATGCGTTTGCAGCGCAGCGGCCGTAGAGTCCCAGGATGGTCCTGGAATGGGAGCAGGTGGTCGTGGACGCCGCGGACCCGGTGACGTTGGGCCGGTGGTGGGCTAACGCGCTCGGATGGGTCGTGGCAAGTGACGCGCCGGATGAGTTCGAGATACAACCCATCTCGGATCGGCTGACCGGACTGATCTTCGAACCAGTCGGAGAGGCGAAGAGCGGCAAAAACCGTCTCCACTTGGACTTTCGGCCTGACGACCAGCAGGCCGAGGTCGCGCGCCTCCTGGGCCTCGGCGCTCGGCATGCGGACGTAGGCCAAGGGATGCAAGCCTGGGTCGTGCTGACAGATCCCGAAGGCAACGAGTTCTGTGTGCTGTCGACCAAACGCACGTAGCCGCGCCGCACTGGAACCGCACTTTGGGGCGGCTGCTACGCGCCGCCGACAACCCGCAGCAGATCCTCGCCTGACTGCACAATGACTGCATCAGCACGCAGCTCCACCGGTAGGTGTTCCCGCTGTTCAGCCCGCCTGATGCACGTCGGGCAGCCAATCGGCAGCACCGCATAGCCGCCGGCAACAGCAACCTCGAACATGACATCCCACACGGCTCGACCGCTGGCATGGTTGATCATGCGGCCATCTGCTGTTCCAAACCCATACACAGTTCGACGAGGATCATGTCGTGCGGTCGATGATCGCCTCGGGCCTCGGCGTAAGCCGGCCACCGCGGACCGTCGCACCCAAGACGGTCGCCCCCGCCACCAGCACGATGTTCTTGATGATGTACTGGCCCTCCAGGGTCGGAGCGAACGGGAACTGGGTGAACGTCTCCGATCGGAACAGGAGCAGCGGCGTCACCGTTCCCGCCATCTGCACAAGCAGAAGCAGCAAGGTGACCCGCATCCACCGGCCGATGAGCAGTCCTAGGCCGATCGCCACCTCCCACAGCGCGAGCACCGGAACCGCAGTGGAGGCGGGAACGAGCCCGAACGTCAGAGCCTCGATCGTCTTCCCGGCCAGGATCTCGGCCGGGCTCAGCCCCGGGATCAGCTTCAACGCCCCGAACCAGAGGAACACGATTCCGAGCGCGATCCGGAGCAGCAGGATGCCGTGGCCGGCCATCCAATTGGTGACCCGCTGATCGACGAGATCGAAACGTGCGCCCATCGTCGCGACAGTCGAGCGCCTGAAAGGGGAGGAAATCGTCATGGTGATTGCGAGCGTACGTCCCCTGCGTCATGTGCGCTCGTCGCCGTGAAGCTCGTCACAACCGTCGCGACAGCCGCTGAGAACACCATCGCTCGCAGTGCCGTACGGCGGGAGGCGCGAGCTGATCGAAACTCACGAAAGGACTCCCATGAACCAGGTTGACTCAGGCGTCCGCGTCGGCGTCGGCGACTCGGATCAATCCGCCACCGCCTATGCGCTGTCTCAGATGCTCACCGACAGCTCACCCTGTACCTGAAGACGCATAACTATCACTGGAATGTGACCGGCCCTCACTTCGGTGCGCTGCACGCCTTGTTTGAGACGCAGTACACCGATCTGGCGTTGGCGGTGGACTCGATTGCCGAGCGCATCAGAGCTCTCGGATACCGCGCGCCTGGCTCCTACGCGGAGTTCTCAGCTCGAACCGATGTGTCGGAGACAACCGGGGAGCCCATCCGGGCGATGGAGATGGTGCCTACGCTGGCCAGCGATCACCAGACGGCGGCTCGTGCTGCCGCCCGGGTCGTCGCGGTGGGCAGCTCGAGTGGAGTTGAGCCGTCGGCGGGTCTGGCCACGACACGTCAAGAGGTGCGCGAGAAAGCCGATTGGATGCTGCGTTCCTTCCTCGAGTGATGTTTGCGGACATCCTGAGCTCCCCCCGAGCTGATCGGAAGTGAACAGGTGGGCACTTAGGCGCGCTACTCGAACGGTGGGATTTCACCATCCAAGTACCGAGCGAGGATCGCGGACACCTGCTCCTCGATCGATTCCGGTGCCATCAACTTCCGGCTTCTGCCGATCCAACTTCGCTCCGACGCCGCCCAGTCAAATGTGTCAAAGCCGTCCACCGGCATGACTTGCAGGAGAAGGACTCGTCTCACGCCCCCGGCGGCAAGCCGTGTCGTGGCTCGTAGCGAGAACCGCACGCCACGCTCGGCCAGGGGCTCGTCGAAGCCAGCGCGAAGCCGAGCGATCACTCCATCTAGGGCATCCACGTCAATTTCCTCCCCCCGAGCGGTAGCGGCACATCGGTGCGTTGGCAATTCGGGGCCAGTTGACTGCGCGGCAGCTCGTCAACTGGCCATGCCTGCGCCGCTAGTGTGAAAGCAGTGCCCAGTGGTGAGTCTGCAGATGGAGCGCGTCCCGTACCGGCACGGTGGGTACCGGTGCCTGGTGACATGACCGAGTCGGGAACCGACGCGACCTTGACTGAACTCACTCGCGACGGGAGCACCTGGCCGCTGGGGAAGGCCACGGATGTTGCCTGGATCGCCGGCGGCACCACAATCGGCACGGCGATCACCTCTGCTATCCCGGCCGTCTTCGACGGATACGCCACGATCTTGCTTGCCGAGGATCGCACTGACCAGGCGAGGCACGACGCCGCGCTGATGTCGGTCCTGCGCGCGCACGCCACAGATCAGCGCTGGTGGCTGGGGTATCTGGATACCGGAGCCGACGACGTCGTGTTCTCGGCCGCACCCCGGGTCAGCCGCTACCCGAACTGGCCATACGTGCTCGTCCGCGCCGGGCCCGAGCAGGCAGCTAACTGGCGCCGTCGGGCCTTCGGCTCCTTCTGGTCAGGGCACCTGCCGAACCTGATGCTCCCGGTCAACCGGTGCTGGCTGGTCTCGACGCTGTGGGATGACGACTGGACGTGCATCGGCGGCACCGTCGCGCTCATCGATGAACTGCTGGGCAACACCGAACTCGGGCCTCGCGTTCGCCAAGTCGAACCCGACCAGGACGCCCCCCCGGCCACACGGCGATGTGAGATGTGGGGAATCCCCCCAGACTCACCCGCGCGCGAACGGCACTTCCAGAACACCGTCTCTAGGGAAGAGGTCAGGCAGCGGTCCACATCCAGGCCATCAGCAGGAAGGATCCCGCGGCGACGGCTGCCACGCACAGCGCCTGTCGCAGCGAGAGCTTGTGAAGGACTAGGGCGACCACAAAGGCACCCGTTGCGCAGACAAAGATCAACCCCGACAACATGAGCACCAACCCGGCGCCGATGTCAGCGCCGTCGTCGGGAGGCGACAGGCGGTCTAGCACGTCCGAGATTGCGAAAGTGATCGGCGCGAGGATGTACCCGACGCTCAGAATCACGACCCAGAGCCTGTTGATTGAAGTCTCTATTGTGCTCATGCGCACACCGTACGGGAGGGCCGATGCGAACCGCACAGAATGCCAAATATGCCGGTTCTTGCGCTGGGGATAACGGACATCACATGAGCGTCAACTCCTACCGCACACCTCGGCGACGCCCCGACGAGTGGTTGCGCTTAGGCTCGCGCGACGGCTTCGAGGCTGGTGACCGGTTGCGGCGAAGCTGGCGCGGCAACAGGTAAGAACCGTCCCGGACGCTGGCGGACCAAGCCACGCCTCGGGCGCACTCGCGAGACCGGAGCGCACGTGTCCCCCGCGTCGACGGCGCGACTCGATGCGATTCCTGCGGACTATCCGCCGACTTCCCGATCTTGAACGGGGCAAACGCACAGGTCAAAGCCCTGGGACCAGCCCTGTCAGACGTTGAAGCGGAACTCCACCACGTCGCCGTCGGCCATCGCGTAGTCCTTGCCTTCGATCCGGACCTTGCCGGCGGCCTTCGCATCGTTCATCGAGCCGGCCGCGACCAGGTCGCCGAACGACACGACCTCGGCCTTGATGAACCCGCGCTGGAAGTCGGTGTGAATCACGCCAGCTGCCCCAGGAGCCGTTGCCCCCTTGGGGATCGTCCAGGCACGCGCCTCCTTTGGACCGGCGGTGAGATACGTCTGCAACCCGAGCGTGGCGAACCCGACGCGCGCCAGCAGATCTAGACCCGACTCCTGCTGGCCGATCGACTGCAGTAGCTCAAGCGCTTCGGCATCGTCGAGCTCGACGAGCTCGGCCTCGATCTTCGCGTCCAGGAAAATCGCTTCAGCCGGAGCGACCAATGCCTGCATCTCTTCTTTCAACGCAGTGTTCGCAAACTCTTCCTCGTCGAGGTTGAAGACGTAGATGAAGGGCTTGGCCGTCAACAACCACAGCTCACGCAGAGGCTCGATGTCCAGCCCCGCCCCGAAGACTGTCTTCCCCGCATCGAGGACCTCCTTGGCCTTCTCGACAGCAGCGACAACGTCGTTGCCGCCCTTGGTCAGGCGCGCTTCCTTCTGCAACCGCGGAAGCGTCTTCTCAATCGTCTGCAGGTCGGCCAGGATCAACTCGGTGTTGATGGTCTCGATGTCATCCTTCGGCGAGACCTTCCCGTCGACGTGCACGACGTCCGGATCGGTGAAGACTCGGATCACCTGACAGATCGCCTCAGCCTCGCGGATGGTCGCCAAGAACTTGTTGCCGAGACCCTGACCCTCGGACGCCCCACGCACAATTCCGGCAATGTCGACGAACGAGACGGTGGCCGGAAGGATCTTCTTCGAGCCGAAGATTCCGGCGAGAACGGCCAGCCGTGGATCGGGTACCCCGACCACTCCGACGTTCGGCTCGATGGTCGCGAACGGGTAGTTCGCAGCGAGGACGTTGTTCTTGGTCAGCGCGTTGAAAAGCGTCGACTTTCCGACGTTGGGGAGCCCGACGATTCCGATGGTGAGTGCCACGGGCGACCATCGTACGGCGCGGTCACCGGCAGGTTGTCAGTCCCTCCGGGCACTCTGGTGCCATGGACACGGTGACCGCTTTTCTGCTTGCTCTGCTCGCTCTGCTCAGCGGGACCACCCTTGGGGCTTTTCTCATGTGGCGTTTCGCTCCCCCGGCCTCCGGGGGTGTCCACGCAGGTAGGGACGCGGTTCCCGCCGAGCAGCTGCTCCGCCCAGTCAACGAGGCTCTCGACCGGGTCGAACGACAGCTCGCCGAGACCGAACGCCACCGGCTCCAGTCGCACGGCCAGATCCAAGAGCAGGTACGCGCAATGAGCGACACCTCGCAACTCCTTCGCACCGAGACTTCGTCCCTCGTTCAGGCCCTGCGGGCACCACAAACGCGAGGGCGCTGGGGCGAGATGCAGTTGCGCCGGGTCGTCGAGCTCGCTGGGCTGGTCGAACACTGTGACTTCAGCGAACAGCTCTCGGTCGGCCGCTCCGACGACCGGCAGCGACCCGATCTCGTCGTGCACTTGGCCGGAGGCAAGAACGTCGTGGTCGACGCCAAGGTTCCCTTCGCCGCCTACCTCGAAGCCTCGGCGGCAACCGATGAGGCCACTGCGCAGCTCAGAGGAACCGCACATGCTCGCCACCTCCGGGCCCACATCGACGAGTTGGCCTCCCGTGAGTATTGGGGAGCTCTGGCGCCGAGTCCTGAGTTCGTTGTCCTCTTCGTACCGGCCGAGCCCTTCCTGTCAGCTGCGCTCGACCATGACCCGGCGCTGCTCGAGCACGCCTTCACCCGACAGGTGGTGATCGCGACCCCTAACACGCTGGTCGCACTGCTCAGGACGGTGGCCTACACCTGGCGTCAGGACGCACTCGCCGACAACGCACAGGCGGTGCTTGCCGCCGGACGCGAGCTGCACCAGCGGCTCGGGGTGTTCGGCGGGCACCTGTCCAAGGTGGGTTCGTCCCTGGAGGCGAGCGTGAAGGCGTACAACCAGGCGGTCGGGTCCCTGGAGTCCCGCGTCCTGGTGACCTCCCGCCGGTTCCACGACCTGAAGGTCGTCGACGAGTCGGTTCTGGCGCCCGACACGATCGACCTGGCCCCTCGACTGCCTCAGGCGGCCGAACTCACCGAAGCGGCTTCCACCGATGACCACGGCTCGAGCGGCGACACCGGGCTACCGCTCGCGGCTGGGTGAACCGGGCAGCAGCCCGGACGCCGTACGGTAGGCGGTGTGTCTACTCCGCTGCGCACCGATCGGCCCGACGTCGTGACGTCCGACCCAGCGCCTCTTTCCGAACCGTCCACCCCGCAGGGCCGATTGGTGCGCTCAACCGCGCGCCCTGGCCTAAGCGGTACGGGCGTCGCTGTGCTGGGCGGTGCGATCGGCCTGGTCGCATCGATCCTGGCCGAACTGCTCACCGGTGGCCTCGGCTGGGTGTTCGGGCTTTCCTTCGTTCTGATCAGTGCCTACTGCGCCGCTGAGGTATCCCCAAAGGCGATGCGGAGCGCTGTCGTGATGCCGCCGCTGGTCGCCCTGCTCGTTGCTGCCGTCAACCCGCTGTGGTCCGGTGAGACCGCAGGAATCCGCGGCTGGCTGGTCAAGATGCTCACCACCCTCACCACCATGGCGCCGACACTTCTGGTAGCAACCGCCGTGGCTGCGGCCATCGTCGGCGTTCGCATCTGGCGCGCCAAGCGCGCCTAGCAGTCGATCAGGACTGACCAGCAGCCTTTAAGTCGCGTCGCAGCTCTTGAGGCAGCGAGAAGACCAACGACTCTTCAGCAGCGGTCACGGTCTCGACGTCCCCAAAGCCGCGCTCGGCCAACCAAGCCAGCACGCCGTCTACCAGACTCTCCGGAACCGATGCACCGCTCGTTACCCCCACCACCGTGACGCCGTCGAGGCAGGCCTCATCGAGCTCGCCAGCGTTGTCGACCCGGCAGGACGACGTGGCCCCCGCGTCCATCGCAACCTCGACCAGCCGGACGGAGTTCGACGAGTTTGCCGAGCCGACCACGATGACCAGGTCGGAGGACTCGGCCATGAGCTTGACGGCAGCCTGGCGGTTCTGGGTGGCGTAGCAGATGTCGTCGCTCGGCGGGCTCATCAGGTTGGGAAACCTGCCACGCAAACGGTCGACGGTCTCCATCGTCTCGTCCACCGACAGCGTCGTCTGCGACAGCCAGACCACCTTGTCGGGGTCGTCCACAGCAATGCCGTCCGCGTGGTCGGGGCCGTCGACGATCGTGATGTGATCGGGCGCCTGCCCCGAGGTGCCGACCACCTCTTCGTGCCCTTCGTGGCCGATGAGCAAGATCTGGAAGCCCTCGCTGGAGAACCTGCGGGCCTCGTGATGCACCTTGGTCACCAGTGGGCAGGTCGCGTCGATCGTGCGCAGGTTCCGTGCCGCGGCCTCTTCGTGGACGGTTGGGGCAACACCATGCGCCGAGAAGACGACCAAGGCACCCTCGGGGACCTCGTCGGTCTCGTCGACGAAGATCGCTCCCCGCTTCTCGAGGTCTTCGACGACGTGCCGGTTGTGGACGATCTGCTTGCGCACGTAGACGGGGGCGCCGTACAGCTCGAGGGCTTTCTCGACGGTGATCACCGCTCGGTCGACGCCAGCGCAGTACCCACGGGGAGCGGCGAGCAGGACGCGGCGCTTGGGGGAAGCCATGTGCCCATCGTAGGCGGCGCTTGCGGGACGCACCTTCCGGAGCCGGTGATCCCCGATGGTCGGTCCCGCCCCGTACGCTCTGCGCCGTGGCCCTGCAGACCTCCGCCGACCAACCCGCCGCCGTCCGCACGGTGGCGCAAGCCGTCGTGGGCTGGATCGACCGTCTAGGCCCGATCTGGGTGGAGGGGCAAGTAGCCCAGCTCAGCCGCCGTCCCGGCGCCGGAATGGTCTTCCTCACGCTACGCGACACCGCTGCTGACCTGTCCGTCACGGTCACCTGCTCCAAACGCGTCCTCGACGCCGCCGAACCAGCGATCACCGAAGGCGATCGCATCGTCGTCTTCGCCAAGCCATCGTTCTATGCGGCCCGCGGCACGTTCTCGCTCTCAGCAAAAGAGATCCGCCATGTCGGGCTCGGCGAGCTTTTGGCCCGGCTCCACCGGCTCAAGGCGACGCTCGCTGCCGAGGGCCTGTTCGCCGCAGACCGCAAGAAGCCGCTGCCGTTTCTGCCCCGCGGGGTCGGCCTCATCTGCGGGCGCGCTTCGGCGGCAGAGCGAGACGTCGTCGAGAACGCGAAACGCAGGTGGCCTGCCGTCACGTTCGTCACCCGCGAGGTTGCGGTCCAGGGTCCGACGGCAGCGGCCCAGGTCACCGCCGCCCTGCAACAACTCGATGCCGATAAAGCGGTCGATGTCATCGTAATCACGCGGGGCGGCGGCTCGGTCGAAGACTTGCTGCCGTTCTCCGAAGAGACGCTGATCCGGGCCGTGGCGAATGCTGCCACCCCGGTGGTCAGTGCCATTGGCCACGAGCAGGACGCCCCACTGCTCGACCTCGTCGCCGACGTTCGCGCGTCCACCCCCACCGACGCCGCGAGGAAGGTTGTCCCCGACGTCGCATTCGAGCTCGAAGCCGTCGCAGCGTCCCGGCGCCGCATGGCCGAGGCAATCGCCGCGCAGCTGGCAGCTGAGCAGTCCGGGCTCGACCAGCTCCGCAGCCGCCCCGTGCTGGCCACGCCCGTGACGTTGGTTGAGGCCCACGAGCAGGCGGTCGTGGGCCTCAGGCAGCGCAGCCGGCGCGCACTGGTCAGCCGGCTTGAGCAGGCGCACACCGAGCTCACGCACACCAGAGCACGGGTGCGCGCCCTCTCACCGCAAGCGACCCTCGACCGTGGCTATGCCTTGGTCCAGACCGCGGACGGCGCCGTCGTCCGCGCCCCGCCCGCTCCGCGCTCGGCGCTGCTCGTCCGCGTCGCTGGCGGCAGCTTCACCGCAACCACCGAGGAAGAGTCATGAGCACACCCGAAGATGCACCTGCCATTGGCTACGAAGCTGCGCGCGACGAGCTGATCGATGTCGTCAAACAGCTCGAGGGCGGTGGGCTGACGCTGGAGCGCTCGATCGCACTCTGGGAGCGCGGCGAAGAACTCGCCACCATCTGTCAGACCTGGCTCGACGGCGCCCGTGCCCGCCTCGAGGCCGCGACGCCGCAACCAAAGGTGGCCGACGAGGACGCTGGCAGCCGATCAGCGGAGTGAGCCGGCCAGTTCCACGAGTTCGCCCCGCTGCGCCTTGCCCGTCACAACGATGGTGACGCCTCGCTCGGTCAGCACCAGGCCTTGCTTCCCGGTCTCCTCGGACCCGACGACCTGCCACGCGGCATCGCCGATCTTGACGTCACCTGCAGGGACCGCACCGTCCACCCAGTCATCGACAGCGGCGTCACCGTCGCCGTCGGTCTGGCGTACCTCGGCGTAGGAGCCATCCGGCGTCACGTAGCCCACGTGCAGCACTCCACCACCGATGTCGCCAGAAACCTGCTCGGTGTCGAACCACGCACTGGTGGCGACCCAGCCATCAGCAAGGCCAACCGGCTCCAGGACCGGGAACGTGTCACCCAGCCGAACCTCGGTGAATATCTGCTGGGCGTCCACCAGCGGAAGCGCTGAGCCCTGAACTTCTGGACGCTGCCACGCGACCATCCAGAAACCCACAAACACCACGGCACCCACCACGGCCATCGACAGGACCATGTCGCGGGTCGTCTCAAACCCGCGGGGCCGTTTGGGCGGAGGAGCACTGGGTGGGGCGGACACCTCTCTATCGTCCCGCAGACTCCGAAGAACCGCCGCTCAGGGTGCCAAGCCGCAAATGCGGTCGCTGGACATGTTTATCGCTGGCTTTGCCCGCTTAATGATTCTAAAGTGGCGCAAGTGAGCCCCGAGCCGAGCTACACCCTCAGTCATGCCGCCCGGTTGCTGGGTGTGAGCCCGGACACCGTCCGGCGTTGGGCCGACGCCGATCGATTCCCCACAACGACAGGAACGAGCAGCCGGCGTCGCGTCGCCGGTGCCGACCTTGCCGCGTTTGCCCAGTCACTGGCGGCTGAACCGGAAACGGGGCGAACATCGGCGCGGAACGCCTTTCCCGGGCTGGTCACCCGCGTCCAGATGGACGGTGTCGCGGCCCAGGTCGACATCCAAGCTGGCCCGCACCGCGTGGTGTCCCTGATGACCCGCGAAGCCGTCGAAGAGTTGAAGTTGGCCCCCGGCGTCGAAGTTGTCGCTCTCGTCAAGGCACCGGCCGTCGTTGTGCAGCTGCCATGAAAGGCCGCCGCACGGCCATCGCCCTCTTCGGATGCGCGCTCATCATGTCCGGGTGCAGCTCGAACGACACCTCTTCGGACGGAGGCGCCACCCTCACTCTGAACGTGCTCGCAGCCTCCTCCCTGACCGATGCATTCCCCGAGATCGGAACGGCGTTCAGCGCGGCTCACCCCGACGTCAAGGTGCAGTTCTCATTCGCCGGATCACAAGAGTTAGTAGCGCAGGCAGACTCGGGTGCACCTGCCGACGTGCTCGCGCTCGCGGGCACCAACAGTCTTGACGTACTTGAGGCAAGCACCGGCGGGCCGGTGATCTTCGCGCGTAACCGCCTGACCATCATCGTCCCCACTGGCAACCCCGCAGGTGTCGACGCGTTGACCGACCTGGCGAATCCCGATGTGAAGGTTGCGCTCGCCGGGCCAGAGGTGCCGGCAGGAGCCTATGCGCTCGATGCGTTCGACAAGGCCGGCATCTCAGTCAACCCGGTGTCCGAGGAGACCGACGTCAAGGCAGTAGTGACGCGGGTGGCCATCGGCGGTGCTGACGCCGGTGTCGTCTATGTGACCGACGCGCTCGCATCGGACGCCGACATCGAGTCAGTTGACATCCCCGCCCGCCTCAACGTCGTCGCCACCTACCCCGCGGCCGGGCTCACGGCGTCCGAGAACTCCGAAATGGCCCAGCAGTTCGTGGACTACCTGACCGAGCCGGCCGCACAGCAGACCCTGAACGACTACGGCTTTGAGTCGCCGTAACCGCCCGCCAGTCGTTCTCCTGGCCTTCGCCGCCGTTGCCGGGTGCTTCCTCCTGCTCCCGCTTGTGGGGCTCCTGGCGCGCGCGCCCTGGGGCGAGCTGACCTCAACGCTGGCCACGTCAGTCGTCATCCAGGCCGTTGGCGTCTCCCTCGTTGCGTCCACAGGAGCTCTCGTCGTGTGCCTAGTGCTCGGTGTGCCCCTGGCCTGGGTGCTGGCACGGGTGGAGTTCCCGGGCCGCAGCGTGGTCCGTGGGCTGGTGCTGGTGCCGATGGTCCTTCCGCCGGTCGTCGGAGGAGTTGCACTGCTCCTGGCCTTCGGACCTCGCGGCCTACTCGGCGGCACGTTCGACCTTGTCGGCGTGACGGTCCCCTTCACAACAGCTGCCACCGTGGTGGCGGCCGCGTTTGTGTCGATGCCGTTCTTGATCCTGACAACGGAGGCGGCCTTCGCCAGCGTTGATCAGCAATACGAGGACGTCGCCGAGACATTGGGCGGCTCTCCCTGGCACGTGTTTCGCACCGTTACCCTGCCGATGTGCCGGCATGGACTGCTGTCGGGCGCAACGCTCGCCTGGGCTCGAGCGCTCGGTGAGTTCGGGGCAACCATCACTTTCGCGGGCAGCATCGCCGGCGTCACCCAGACGATGCCGCTAGCGGTCTACCAGGTTCTGCCCACCAGCCCGGACGCCGCACTCACCATCAGTCTGCTGCTGCTCGCCATCAGCGCCACGCTCATTGTTTCCTTGCGTTCACAGTGGCTCAACCCACTCCAAGGGCGGCTCACCTCATGAGTGGGCTGCGCGTCAAGGCACTTGTAGGTGGCTCGGGTTCAACCCGGCTTGACGTCGACCTCGACATCGATGCCGGCTCGGTCGTCGCCGTCATCGGGCCCAACGGTTCTGGCAAGACGACACTCCTGAAGACAGCTGCCGGACTCGTCGACCCAGGACCGGCCGGCGAAGTGTCAGTCGCGGGACGCGACGTTACCCGCCTTGCTCCGGGATCGCGGCGGGTGGCCTACGTCCCCCAGCAGGGGGCGTTGTTCCCACACCTGTCGGTCCTGGACAACGTCGCCTATGGCCCGCGCGCGGCCGGGATGCGCCGCTCAGCCGCGCGAATCGAGGCCGCCCACCAACTTCGGCGGCTGGACATCGAAGACCTTGCGGCGCGACGACCCGCCACTCTGTCCGGCGGTCAGATCCAGCGGGTGGCCCTGTGCCGCGCATTGGCGATCAACCCTGATGTGATCTTGCTCGACGAACCAACGGCGTCCCTCGATGCTGTTGGACGGGCCGACGTCCAGTCCCTCCTGCGGCGCCACCTGCACGACTTCGCTGGAGTAACGCTCCTGGTCACCCACGACCCCACGGAGGCGTTGACTGTCGCCGCAAGGGTGGTGGTGCTCGCGCAGGGACGCGTCGTCCAGGATGCGCGGCCCGACATGCTCGCAAAGGAACCGGGCTCGCAGTGGCTGGCCCAGCTGCTCAATCTCAACGCATGGACGGGACAGACAACCGACACCGGAGCCATCACCCTCGACGAGGGAGGGACACTTACCGTTCCTGAGAGCGGCCTGCCAGGCAGGTCGGTCCTCGTCTGCACAGCACCAACATCGGTGACGCTGTTCGATACCGCCCCCTCAACCAGTGCGCGCAACACCTGGTCGGCCGAGGTAGTGGGCACCCAAACGTTGGGGGGACGCGTCCGCGTCACACTGCGGGCCATCGGCCCCCAGCAGGGACCTATGCAGGTGGTCGCCGAGGTCACAACAGCTGTCGTCAACGACCTCGGGATCACACCGGGTATGCAGCTGTGGGCGTCGGTCAAGGCCACCGACTTGGCGGTCAGCCCAGTCTGAGCCACCCCCACCCCGATACGATCGACTCCAGTCGACCCAAGGGGACTACCGTGACCGACCAGACCAACAAGCCTGAGACACCCGACCGCAACCTGGGCCTCGAGCTGGGCCGCGTCACCGAGGCCGCAGCCGTCGCCGCCTCCCGCTGGGTCGGCAGGGGCGACAAGAACGGCGCCGACGGCGCGGCCGTCGCGGCGATGCGCACTCTGATCAACACCGTCAGCATGAACGGGACGGTCGTCATCGGTGAGGGCGAGAAGGATGACGCCCCGATGCTCTTCAACGGCGAGAAAGTCGGCGACGGTACCGGCCCCGACGTCGACGTCGCGGTCGACCCCGTTGATGGCACGACTCTGACCGCCAAGGGCATGAACAACGCTCTCTCGGTGATCGCGGTCGCCGAGCGGGGCACGATGTTCGACCCATCGGCCGTCTTCTACATGGAGAAGCTGGCAGCTGGCCCCGAGTCAGCTGACGTAGTCGACATTCGTCTGCCGGCGAAGGAGAATATTCGCCGAGTCGCCAAGGCCAAGAAGATCGATGTCCAGGACGTCACCGTCTGCATCCTCGACCGGCCCCGTCACGAGAGCCTGGTGCAGGAGATCCGCGACACGGGCGCGCGCATCAAGTTCATCTCGGACGGCGATGTCGCCGGGGCCATCATGGCCTGTCGCGAGGACACCGGCGTCGACCTGCTGCTCGGGATCGGCGGCACGCCGGAGGGGATCATCTCGGCGGTTGCCATCAAGTGCCTCGGCGGGGTCATCCAGGGACGGCTCTGGCCCAGCGATGACGACGAGCGCCAGAAGGCGATCGACGCCGGACACGAACTGTCCAGAGTTTTGTCCACCGACGATCTCGTCAGCAGCAACAACTGCTTCTTCGCCGCCACCGGCGTCACGGACGGCGAACTGCTGCACGGCGTTCGGTTCCACGCAGAGGGAGCCACCACCCAAACCCTGATCATGCGCAGCAAGAGCGGGACCATTCGGTTCATGGAGAGCGACCACCGGCTCGGCAAACTGCGCAAGTACGCGGCGGTGCAGTTCTGAGCCGCGACAACGCAATCGTCCTCGATCAGGTCGTCAAGACGTTCGGCCCGATCACTGCCGTCAACGGCCTTTCCTTAGAAGTGCCTCGGGGAATCGTTCTCGGATTGCTCGGACCTAATGGCGCCGGCAAGTCGACGACGATGCGCATGCTCACTGGACAGAGCCGACCGACGTCCGGTGCGATCAAGGTCTTGGGCTTCGACATCCCCAAGGACTCCAAGCAGGCTCGAGCACGCATGGGTGTCGTCCCTCAGATGGACAACCTCGACACCGAGATGACCGTCGAGCAGAATCTCACGACGTTTGCCGCGCTTTATCGCATTCCGCGGCGCGATCGCCGTGAGGCGTTGGAGCGCGCGCTCGACATTGCGCAGTTGTCACAACGGCGCGATGCCAAGGTCACCGAGCTCTCCGGTGGCATGAAACGTCGACTCCTGATCGCACGCGGGCTCGTGCATGACCCCGAGCTCGTCCTCCTTGACGAGCCGACGGTTGGCCTTGACCCTCAGGTGCGCCAAGAGCTGTGGTCGCTCATCGACGCGTTGCGGTCACAGGGCACGACGGTACTGATGTCGACGCACTACATCGAGGAGGCCGAGCGGCTCGCTGACGACGTCGCCGTCCTGTCACACGGCGCGGTTATCGCACGAGGAACACCGCACGAACTGCGTACCGCGCATGTCGGCGAACGCGCCACCGAGTTCTACGGGCCACCCGACCGGCTGAGCGCGATCGAACAAGCGGCGCAAGCAGCAGGATTGGCGACGCGACGTACCGGCCCATCGATCGCGGTTCTGCGCTCCGAGGATGCTCAGGAAGACCTCCTCAACGACCTCGGCGATGGCGTCCATCGGGCCGCTACGCTTGAAGATGTCTTTGTCCTGCTGACCGGCGAAGTGCTGGAATGAGCAGTTCTGCCAAGGGCGCCAAGCGCTACGAGTGGGCCACCTTCGAGGGGATCTGGAACCGCGAGTTGACCCTGTTCAAGCGTTACTGGTTGTCGACGACGTCGTCGTCGGTCATTCAGCCGGTGATCTACCTGCTGGCGTTCGGATTGGGCGTCGGCACCCTTGTCACCGAGGTCGGCGGCATCCCCTACGTGGAGTTCGTCGGCACGGGTTCGGTCGCTACCGCCGTGCTCTTCGCCTCCGCATTCCCCGGCATGTTCAACACCTACGTCCGCCGCGTCTTCCAACGCACCTATGACGCGCTGCTCGCCGCCCCGGTAACAGTCGATGAGCTAGCGCTCGCCGAGGGTTCGTGGATCGCCGCCAAGGCGGGCTTTTACGGGTCGTTCCCCCTGGTGGTCACCATGTTCTTCGGGCTGACGCCGACATGGGGCATGTTGCTGGTGCCCTTCGTCGGGTTTCTGACCGGGCTCGGGTTCGCGTTCTTCGGCATGTGGGTTTCGGCGATCATCAAAACGATCGACGAGACGACCTACGTCACCTCGATCGTATTGACACCGCTGTTCCTGGTGGCCGGGACGTTCTTCCCAATCAGCAATCTGCCGTCCGGTTTACAGGTGGCCGCGCACTTCAACCCGCTCTACCACTGCGTCGAGCTCGTGCGTGATGCCTGCTTCGGCTGGGAGTGGCCAGCTGACCTCTACCACGTTCTCTTCCTAGCCGGCTTCGCCCTGATCACCTGGTTCGTAGCCGTCCGCAGACTGCGAGCGCGCCTCGTCGACTAGGGACATCCGACGGTCACGGCCCCGAGATGCGACTTGCATGAATACACGGCCTCGATATGGGTCGACTGGCTCACGCAAGTCGCATCTCGAGTCCCTGACTTGTCCACAGAGCGGCTGAACTCACCGCACCAGTCGCCGTGATAACCCAAGATCTCGTCCGTGGACCCGTCACACGAGCTGCCCCGAGAGGTTGCCCAGTGGCTCGCCAGGCGCGGCGGTGGTGCGAGTCGAGCCCAGCTGCTGGGTAAGGGCCTAACGTCAGTAGATCTTGCCCGGCACGCCCGGCACGGGTTACTCGTGCGCGTACGCCGCGGTCACTACTCGCCAGCCGCACCAAGACTTGAGGATCGGTGGGATCAGGCACGACAGGTCCATCTCTACGCGGTGGCCAGTCTGGCCGGCACTGACCAGGTAGCAGCGCTCCGAACGGCGGCACTGGTCTGGGGGCTTCCGGTGTGCTCCATCCCGGCCAAGCCTGAGTTCATCCGACCTCCCGGCCGAAGCCGACCGTCCGGCACGAGAGTGCGATTCGGCCACCTGGCCGACGACGACGTCGTCCGCCACGAGGGCATCTGGGTGACCTCGCTGGTACGAAGCGCCGTCGACATCGCGCTGGATCTTCCGGTCCCCGAGTCGCTCATCACTCTGGACGCCGCATTGCACCGTGGGGTACGTCGAGACGAACTGCGAGACCATCTCGCCAGCCGTGGATCCGTACGACACCTGCGGCGCGCCAGCGTCGCGATCGAGTGGGCAGATCCGCACGTCGAGTCACCGCTGGAGTCCAGGTGTCGCGGTGAGCTGCTCATCGACGACATCCCGCGACCTCAGTGCAACCTTCCCTTGCGCCTGGGTGACCGTGAGATTCGCCCGGACCTCCTGTGGCTCGCGCTGGGGATTGCGGCTGAGGTCGACGGCAAGGGCAAGTACGACGAGCCGGACGTGCTGTGGCAAGAGAAGTTGCGGCAGGAGTGGATGGAGACTGACCTCGGCCTGATCGTGCTGCGCTTCACTTACGCGGAGATCGTCGGTGATCCCCTAGGCTGTGCTCGGCGATGGCGCAAGGCACGCGCCCGGCGGGCGGCGGCGCCCTGGGTGCGCCCTCGTGACCTGGAGGTCCGAGTGCGCGACTCGAGGTGAGAGTTCCATGAGATCTCCGAACCCCTTCGGGCTCTCCGGCTCATACAAGTCTCCACTCAACGCCCAGGCGGACGCCTGACCTCGGTGTTCGCCGGAGTGCCTAGGCTTGCTTCATGGCCGACTTCGTCTACTCCGACCTGCTGCCCCTCGCTCCCGAGGAGACGCCGTACCGCCTCATCACTACCGATGGCATCGAGAGGTTCGACGCAGCCGGCGACCAGTTTCTCCGTGTGCACCCGGACGCGCTGACGCGACTGGCGTACGAGGGCATGCATGACATCGCGCACTACCTCCGCCCCGGCCACCTGCAGCAGCTGCGCACCATCCTCGATGACCCCGAGGCAAGCCCCAACGACAAATTCGTCGCCCTCGACCTGCTGAAGAACTCCAACATCGCCGCTGGCGGCGTGCTTCCCATGTGCCAAGACACTGGCACGGCCATCGTCATGGGCAAGAAGGGCGAACGCGTCGTCACCGGAGGGGGTGATGGCGAGGCGATCAGCAAGGGGATCTTCGACGCTTACACTCGGCTCAACCTGCGCTACTCGCAGATGGCGCCGCTCTCCACCTGGGACGAGGAGAACACCGGCACCAACTTGCCGGCCCAGATCGACCTCTACGCCACCGACGGAGACGAATACCACTTCCTGCTCATGGCCAAGGGGGGCGGAAGCGCCAACAAGTCGTTCCTGTTCCAGGAGACGAAGGCAGTCCTCAACCCGGACGCCATGCGCCGCTTCCTCGACGAGAAACTCCGTAGTCTTGGAACCTCCGCCTGCCCCCCGTACCACCTGGCTGTGGTGATCGGCGGAACCAGCGCCGAAGCAGCGCTCAAGACCGCCAAGCTCGCCAGCGCGCGCTACCTCGACACCTTGCCGACCGAGGGCTCCATCGCCGGACACGGCATCCGCGACACCGCGCTCGAGGCCGAGATCCTTGAGCTCACGAGGCAATTCGGTATCGGCGCTCAGTTCGGTGGCAAGTACTTCTGCCACGACGTCCGCGTCGTTCGACTCCCCCGACACGGTGCGAGTCTGCCCATCGCCATCGCGGTCTCATGCTCAGCTGACCGCCAGGCGAAGGGCAAGATCACCGCCGAAGGCGTCTTCATCGAGCAGCTCGAGACCGACCCCGCGCGCTACCTGCCCGATGTCACCGACGATCACCTCGACGATGACGTCGTCCGCGTCGACCTCAACCGGCCGATGGCGAAGATTCGCGGCGAGCTCAGTCGCTACCCGGTCAAGACGCGGCTCTCGCTCTCCGGGCCTGTTGTTGTCGCACGCGATATCGCCCACGCGAAGATCAAAACGCTGCTCGACGCCGGCGAGCCGATGCCGGCGTACCTTCGCGACCACATCGTCTACTACGCCGGTCCGGCCAAGACTCCTGACGGCTACGCCTCAGGGTCCTTCGGCCCAACGACGGCAGGCCGGATGGACTCATACGTCGACCAGTTCCAGAAGGCGGGTGGTTCTTACGTGATGCTGGCAAAGGGCAACCGATCAGCGCAAGTGACCAAGGCCTGCCACGACAACGGTGGCTTCTATCTGGGGTCGATCGGCGGTCCTGCCGCGAGGCTGGCGCAGGATGTCATCAAGAAGGTGGACGTGCTCGAGTTCGCCGAGCTCGGCATGGAAGCGGTCTGGAAGATCGAGGTCGAAGACTTCCCCGCCTTCATCGTCGTGGACGACAAGGGCAACGACTTCTTTGCCGAGACGAATCGGCGTTCCACCACTTTGCCTCTGCCTGTCACACGGACCTGACGTGATCGCCGTTGTGGGATGCTCCCCCAGCCCATGAAGTACCGTCCTCACAGAAGTCGCGCCGGCTGGCCGCAGGGGTCTGAGAGAACCACAGATGGAGTCGGAGCGCAGTCGTGGTGACAGTCATACCGCTCGCGGCAGACGCCGCGCAGGATCTGACGCTCGTCAGCCGTCTCACCGATCTCATCAACACGGCATATACCATCGCTGAAAGCGATCTTTGGAGCAAAGAGATGCCCCGAACCAACATGGACGAGACTCACCACGCAATCACCGAACTTCAGGTGGCCACCGCCTACGTCGGCAATCAGCTGGTGGGAGCCATCCGCTCACATCGATTGGACGAAACCACCTGGACGTTTGGTGCCTTGGCGGTCGCCCCCGACGCCAGCGGCCAAGGAATTGGGCGTGCCTTGGTCTCCCACGTCGAGACCAGGGCTCAGACCGAAGGCGCCCAAACCATGCAACTAGAGGTTCTGGCCCCACGAGAGCCACTTCCCTACCTGACGCGACTTGCTGGCTGGTACCAGCGCCTGAAGTACCAGGAGGTGTCGCGGAAGGATCTGGCTGAGGTCTTCCCCGCCGACGCTCCGTTCCTCACCTGTCCCTGCGATGTCGTCGTCATGCGCAAGGCTCTGTCGAGCATCTGACACGATCACTGCGAAGTTGGTTGGGCGACTTCCAAACGCCACTCCCGTCCGCTCAGAACGGGACCGAGATACAACCGAGCCGCGTTCCGGCCGTCCCTGCCGCTGTCGCCGTGTGGGTAGCGTGGATCATGATGGACATCGGACGCCGCGCGCCCGGCTGCCAAGCAACGACGCTCTGCGCCGAACCATTGCCTTCAGCGTCAGTTTCGAGGTCAAGCCACACCTCGTTCGATGGGTTCGCATAGACCGGATCGGTCGACGTGCCGCCTATCGCGAACGGGTTGTACTGGAAGTGCCCTCCGGCGTCCACACTGCTCGCTCCGCAGGGGGCGGAGTGCGCGTGCGCGCCGTAGTCGCGCAAGGGCAGAGCTCCCTTGACATCAAGAGTCACGATCGTCTTCCCGCTCGCCGGATACGTCACTCCGACCGAAACCTGCGCGCCCTCGGGTAGTTGAGTCGCGTCGTAGGTGTAAGCGCCGGATGCGCCACCCAGGGATGTGGGTGCGCCGACGCGCAGCGGCGAGGGCGTAGGACCAGCCAGGGCTGGAGTCGCAACTGCGGCAAGAGCGATGGCGGTAGCCGCAGCAATCGCAAGACGAGGGGCAGATGTCATGGTGACCTCCAGAGGGAACGGGTTCACCTCCCCTGTCGCGCCCAGGGCCCGAAACGGTTCACCGCGACGGGCAGGGACTTCAGCGACCCGCAACCGGATCCGCAGGATTGCAGACGACAGAGCGAAGCCGAGCGGGCAGACTCAACACATGATCTCACCCGTGACCCTCGCTGACGGAGCCATCGTGCGAGGCGCACGAGCTGATGACCTCCCCGCGGCCCGAGAACTCGAAGCCGCCCGCGAAGGGGAAGACGACGCGGTCGACCTCGAGCTGGTTGGCCACACGCCGGGAGCGTGTGGCGGTATGGCCGTCATCGAACGCGATGGCGAGATTCTCTCCATCGCTACGCTGCTTGCCGAACGAGTGCGATTTGGGGGAACGACGCTCTCAGCCGGTCAGGTCGAGATGGTGGCGACGGCGAGCAGTGCCGAGGGACGTGGGTACGCGCGAGCGCTGATGAACTGGTGCCACGAACTGTCGACCTCGCGCGGCGACGCCCTCCAAGTCATGATCGGAATCCCCAACTTCTACCGGCAGTTCGGCTACCACTACTCCATCCCCATGCACCCGTGGACCCAAGCGAAGCAGGCGGTCGCACCCCCCACTGATGTCACTGTCCGACGCGCCACCATTGATGACCTGGATGATCTCGGGCGCCTCCAGGACGCTGCCCAGTCGCACTATGACGTGGCGATGCCGCACAGCGCGGACTGCTGGGGCTGGATCCTGCAACACCCTTCGAGCGTCCAGCACCTGGCCTCAGACTCCGCTGGGGCATCCGCGGGAGTTGCCAGGATGTTCGACGACGGAGATGGGTCTGTCGACGTTGGCGAGCTCACCGCGAGTACTCCGGCCGCCACCGCTGCCCTGATTGCACACGCGCAAGCGCTCGCAGGCGCCGACCGAACGGTCCGAGTCAGCCACCGACCCCACGTCCCTGGCCTCGCGGACCTTCTCGGCACTCCTGAGCGACGTGAGTGGTACTACGCGCGGATCCCTGACCCCGCAGCGCTGTTCGATGCACTCGCCCCCGAGTTGCTGCGACGACTGCACGAGATGGGACGCGAGGCCGGAGAACTCCTGATCTCGTTCTATCGCTCGCACGTGCGGCTGGCTTGGAACTCCGATCGTCTGGAAGTGACCAAGGGTGGCCCGCTGCAAGCGCCAGTGTCTGCGGGTGGCTCCGGTGTTCCCCTTGACGCCCTGCCCGCCCTGCTCTTCGGCGGCGGTGCGGCAGCCATCGATCAGCGCTTCCCCGATGCGCTGCTCGGCCGGCAAGAAGACCTCATGCGTCAACTCTTCCCGCCGCAACGGGCCGATCTACTGACGTTCTATCTGCCTTCCTAGGGCAAGTGGCCGTACGGTGGCGGAGTGACCAGCCAACCGGGTAGGACCGAACACGACTCACTAGGCGACATCGAGGTTCCCGCAGCGGCGCTTTGGGGGGCCAGCACCCAACGGGCGGTTCACAACTTCCAGATCAGCGGCGAGCGTGTGTCGCCCGAGATCGTGCATGCGCTCGCCTCGATCAAGGCGGCGGCAGCCGAGACCAATGCGCGGCTCAGGGTCATCGAACCACCCACCGCTGAAGCGATCGTCGCGGCTGCCGAGCAGGTGGCGTCCGGCCGCCACGACGACCAGTTCCCCGTTGACCGCTTCCAAACAGGCTCGGGCACCTCGACGAACATGAATGTCAACGAAGTCGTCGCGCACCTCGCCAGTGCGGCATCTGGCCTAAACGTTCACCCCAACGACCACGTCAATGCCTCCCAGTCGAGCAACGACACCTTTCCCACGGCGATCCACCTTGCCGTTGCACTGCTTCTGAGGGACACCCTCATCCCGAACCTGCAGGGCCTTGAGGACGCTCTGCTCATTTGCAGCCGGCAGTGGGCCGACGCCGTCAAGCCCGGTCGTACGCACCTGATGGACGCCGCGCCGGTCACGCTGGGCCAGGAGTTCGGCGGATACGCCGGTCAGGTCAGGCAGGGCATCAACCGGATCGAGTCAGCGGTACCGCGCCTCCTTGAGGTCCCGTTGGGCGGTACCGCAGTCGGAACCGGACTCAATGCCCCGCCCGAGTTCGCCGAGCACGTGATGGCCGGCATCGCCGACCGGACCGGCATCGTCCTGGCCAAGCCGGGTTCGGCGATGGAGGCTCAGTCGAACCGCGATACCTTGCTGGAGGTCTCTGGAGTTCTGCGAGGTATCGCGATCTCGCTCATGAAGATCTGCAACGATCTGCGCTGGATGGGCTCCGGCCCGCATTCAGGCCTGGCCGAGATCACCTTGCCAACCATCCAGCCCGGCTCGAGCATCATGCCCGGCAAGGTCAATCCGGTGATCCCAGAGGCGGTCATTCAGGCCTGCTGCCAAGTCGTCGGGTTGGACGCCGCCGTGACGATGGGGGCAAGCACCTCGGCGTTCCAGCTCAACACGGCAATGCCGCTGATCGGCTGCAATGTCGTGGACGCCGTTCACCTGCTGGCTCAGAGCGCCGAGGCATTGCTGCAACACGTTCCCGGTATCACGACCGACCCCGATCGGCTACGCGCCTCGGCTGAGTCCTCCCCAGCGATTGCAACTTCGCTCAACCTGCTCGTTGGCTACGATGCTGCAGCGGCCATCGTCAAGGACGCTGCGACACGTGGCGTCACGATCCGGGTCGCGGCACAGCAGCTGGTCGACGACGGTCTGGTCACGGCAGCCGACCTCGATGCCACGCTCGACGTCGACCGTCTCGCCCGTGGCGGCCGCTGACCCATCACGGTTCGAAGGCCACCCGCTCACCGGGGTGAGTGACGAGCACCTCGGTGTCCAGACCGAGCGCGGCCACCGCATCGGCGAACTCATGCGGTGGGTTCTCCATCCGGGTGAGCTTGAGCCGATGCAAGCCAGCGACCGCGAGCGTCCCCCAATGGATCGGGACTGCATATCGAGGGCGCAGGAGCGCAACCGCGTCCGCAGCGGTCTTCGGGTTCAGATGCCCGTCGCCGAGCACCAGACCCCAGCCCCAGACGGGGATCATGGCCACGTCGAGCTCGCCAGGGACGAGGCCAGCCATACCGGGAAAGATGTCGGTGTCACCGGCGAAGTAGACGGTGGCCTCCCCGGCTTCCATGAGATAGCCGATCGCCAAGGCCACCGGCCCTCGCGGCTCACGCTTGCCCGAGTGAATGGCGATGGTCGCTCGCACCGTGAGACCGTTGAAGCTGAGGACATCACCCGGCGCCATCTCCGTGACGTTGTGGAAGCCCTTGGACCGCATCCAGCGCTCGGCGCCGTACGGTACGACGATCAGCGGGTCGTCGCGTAGTAGGCGCAGCGACGGAAGGTCGAGATGGTCGTGGTGCAGGTGCGAGATGACAACGAGGTCGACCTCGGTGTACTCCTGAAGGTCAGCAGCTTTGGGCATCCGGTGCAGCATCGCTGCCCCTGGGCGCAGCACTGGGTCGGTCATCACTCGCACGCCGTCGACCTCGAGGAGAACGGTGGCGTGGCCGAGGTAGGTCAGATAGTCCTGAGACGCCACTCCGCCACCCTAAGAGAAGAACATTGCCGAAACCTGTTGGGCCATAGCCCCAGACAACTACCGCATTGTTGCCGTTGTGGGGCGCTAGAGGCTGACGTCCTCGAGCATCTCAGTGACCAATGCAGCGATCGGCGAGCGTTCTGAGCGTGTCAAGGTGACATGCGCGAAGAGGGGGTGACCCTTCAGCTTCTCGACCACCGCGACAATGCCGTCGTGGCGTCCGACCCGCAGGTTGTCGCGTTGGGCGACGTCGTGGGTCAAGACGACCCGTGAGCCCTGGCCGATGCGCGAGAGCACTGTCAACAGCACGTTGCGCTCGAGCGACTGAGCCTCGTCCACGATCACGAAGGCATCGTGCAGTGAGCGACCGCGGATGTGGGTGAGTGGTAGTACCTCGAGCATGCCTCTGTCCACGATCTCCTCAACGACCTCGGTCGTCGTGATCGCCGAAAGCGTGTCGAAGACGGCCTGCCCCCAGGGATTCATCTTCTCGTTCTCAGTCCCTGGCAGGTAGCCGAGCTCTTGCCCGCCGACGGCGTAGAGAGGGCGAAACACGACCACCCTCCGGTGGTGGCCACGCTCGAGGACCGCTTCTAGGCCAGCACACAGGGCCAGTGCCGACTTACCGGTACCGGCCCGTCCACCGAGCGAAACGATCCCGACGTCGGGGTCGAGCAACAGGTCGAGAGCGATTCGTTGCTCGGCGCTCCGGCCGTGCAACCCGAAGGCCTCGCGATCACCGCGCACCAAGCGGACCTGCTTCTCCGGAGTCACCCGACCCAGCCCCGATCCCCGGTCAGAGAGCATCACCAGCCCGGTATGGCACGGCAGGTCACGAGCGGCGTCGAGGTCGATCCGGTCCTCGTGGTAGAGCCGGTCCAAGGTGTCGGCATCGACCTCGACCTCGGTCATCCCCGTCCAGCCGGACTCCACCGCCCACTCGGCGAGATATTCCTCGGCAGCGAGTCCCACCGCAGAAGCCTTGACGCGCATCGGAAGGTCTTTCGACACCAGCGTCACGTGTCGGCCTTCGGCCGCGAGGTTGCGCGCGACAGCCAAGATCCGAGTGTCGTTGTCGCCGAGCCGGAAACCCGGCGGCAGCACTGCTGGGTCCGTGTGGTTCAGTTCGACCCGCACCACGCCCCCGCTGTCGCCAACCGGCAGCGCCTCGTCCAGACGGCCATTGACCACGCGCAGGTCGTCAAGCATCCGCAGCGCAGTGCGCGCGAAGTAGCCCAATTCAGGATGGGAACGTTTGGCCTCGAGTTCGGTGATCACGACCACAGGGAGCACGACTTCGTGCTCGTCAAACCGCAACCACGCGGCGGGGTCAGACAGCAGGACCGAGGTGTCGAGAACGAAGGTCCGGCGCTCCACAGTTCATGGCCTCCCGTGTGGGCTGGTCGGGCGCCTGCCCCCGGCCGACGCTACGACGAGGTTTGCCGAACCCGCCGCCGCCACGCCGAGCGCCACTAGACTCCGGCGGCAGGTCGGCCGACGGGGCAGGCCAACCATGGCGGCCAACCGGAACACCGTCTGAGGGGAGCGTCGTGGGCGACTTCCTCACCGACGCTCAGCAACTCGTGTTTGTCGGTGGCCTCCACCGAAGCGGAACCACACTGCTGGCAAGGCTGCTCGCATCCCACCCAGACGCCACCGGCCTTGAGGGCACCGGTGTACCCGAGGACGAAGGGCAGCACCTGCAGGCGGTCTACCCAGCCGCTGAGCGCCTGGGCGGATCCGGTCGGTTCGCCCTCAACCCCGCCGCCCACATGACCGAGTCTGCACCCCAGGCCACCCGTGAAAACGCCCAGCAGCTGTGGGACGCATGGCGTCCCTACTGGGACTCCAACCGCTCGTTCCTCATCGAGAAGTCACCCCCCAACCTGATGAAGGGTCGGTTCCTGCAAGAACTCTTCCCCACCGCGTCGTTCGTCTTCATCGTTCGACACCCTGTGACGGTCACCTTGGCAACGCGCAAATGGCGACGTCGAACGTCACTGCCCAAACTCATGGAGAACTGGTTCGCCGGGCACGTCGTGGCTCGCGACGACCTCCCGCACCTGCAGCGCGTCCACCTGGTCAGCTACGAGTGGCTGCTCGCCGACCCGAAGTCCACTACGGCCGAGGTTGCCGATTTTTTGTCCCTGCCTGGCGAGGTGGACGTGAGCCATGTCGACGTCAGCGGCAGCGACCGCTACGAGACGCAGTGGCGCGAGCTCCGCGCTTCCGAGCATCGTGGCGCAGCCAAGGCGCGTCGGCTCTACGGCGAGCTGGCAAAGACGCTTGGCTACGACCTCGACGATCTGCGCCGCTCACCGCGACACCCACTCGTCGAGACGACGGGCCTCCCGCTGACTTAGGTCAGTTGCCGTAGCGACGATGGCGCTGCGCATACGAGCGTAACGCGCGCAGGAAGTCCACTCTGCGGAAGTCGGGCCAGTAGGCCTCACAGAAGTAGTACTCGCTGTGAGCACTCTGCCAGAGCATGAAGCCGGAGAGCCGCTGTTCTCCGGAGGTGCGAATCACCAGATCAGGGTCGGGCTGGCCCTTGGTGTACAAGTGCTCCTGGATGTCATCAGCAGCGAGGTCGCGCGCCAGGTCTTCCATCGGCGTGCCGGCCTGAGCGTGCTCAGCCAGCAGCGACCGAACCGCATCAGCGATTTCCTGCCGGCCGCCATAGCCAACGGCGACGTTGACCATCAGACCCTCGACAGCGCGGGTCTGGGCAGCAGCGGACTTGAGCACCTCAGCGGTGTCCTGCGGGAGCAGGTCGAGGGCACCGACCGGGTGGATTCGCCAGCGTCCACCGGCAGCGAGCTCGGTGACGACTTCTTCGATGATCGCCAGCAGGGGCGCCAGCTCAGGCTCTGGTCGAGCCAGGTTGTCGGTGGAGAGTAGCCAGAGCGTGACGAGCTCGACACCCGCCTCATCGCACCATTCCAGCAGCCGGGCGATTTTGTCGGCGCCGGCGCGGTGACCGATGCTGGCCGAGGTGCCCGAGGCCTTCGCCCATCTGCGGTTACCGTCGAGGATGACCCCAACGTGGTGCGGTGCCTGTGCGGGATCGAGGGATGCCAGCAGCCGCCGCTCGTAGACCGTGTAGGCGAGATCCCGAAGCCCCACGTGACACCCCCTCCCGGTGATCGCTGTCGACTGTATCCCTCGGGAGTTGGCCACCGGACCACCCGGTCAGCTGGTCACACGGTTGGACCAGCCGCCTTGACCTCTTCGACCGCAGCCAGCGCAGACGTCAGCTCGGCGAGCCAGTCCTCAGTGTGCTGGCCAACGAGGCGCACGCACCAGGCCAGAGCGTCTGCTCGTGACCGCGCTACTCCACCGGCGACCAACGTGTCGAGCACCTGGCGCTCCGGCTGGCGCAGCCGCGTCATCACGGGCACCGCCTGGTGAGTGAACAGCACCCGTTGGTCGCCGATCTGGACCCCCCAGGCCACCGCTCGGCCGGACTCAGCCTCAAGCGTCTGGGCGATCGCGATCCGCTGGTCGCGGGTGTCCTCGCGGAACGCGGCGGTGCGCCCGCGGCGGGCTGCGTCGAGGTCGGCCCCGTCGTCGACCGCCGGGTCAACCAGCGTGCCGATGATGGTGATCTCGTCACGGTCGACGACCACCTCTGGTGCGGCGGTGAACCAGTCCTGCGGGAGTCGACCCGTCAACCAGCCGCGCAGGGTGATCAGATCGAGGGGGCGTTGAGCTGAGCGTTGGTGGTTTCGTTTCATGGAGCTAGATTACTTGATTACTGGATTACGGCAAGTGCTTTCGCGCCCAGCGAGCGTCAGGCAGCTGGCCCCCCGCCCTGTGGGACGACCACAACCGGACCGTTGGCGTGCCGGACGACCGATGCCGTCACTGAGCCAAGCCAGCGGGCCAGACCGGCGCCGCGGGCGCCGACAACAGTGACAGCGGCGTTCCGGGAGGCCTCGACCAGCGCCTCCTCGGCCGGGCGGTGGACGGGGAGCGGCACCAGATCGGCGATCGCCTCTGCCCCGAGAACCCTTTCGAGGTCGGCGGTCAGTGCGTCCCGGACGGCCAACGCGAACTCGTCTTCAATGGGTACGTAGCTGAGGTCGGCTCCCGCCGGTCGCGGCGCTGTCTTGAGCGACCAGGCCCGCAGCACGACCAGCTGAACACCTCGTCGATCTGCGTCTGCGTGAGCCCAACGGACTGCTCGTGCTGAGTCATCGGACCCGTCGTGGCCGACAACGACGGCATCGGTAACGATCGACGGGTCTATGGCGGGGTTGGCGTTTGTCATGCCCTCACTCTGGCGCACCTCGGAGCAGTTCCGCGACCTGCTCGGGGTCGACGGTTGGCAGATCGCAGCGGAACCCTCGACAGACCCACGCTTGTGGCTCCGGGCCCGATCGCCCCCGGAGCAAGCCAACGCCCTGCTCACCCGGTGCGCCAACAGCCACGACCCGGCCGGGCGCTGGCCACGACCAAGCCGCCTCCGCCAATGCTTCCCGGGCGGCGCCAGGCTCTCCCACCACCGCGATCTCTCGCGGGCCATCTACCCAAGCTTCGGCTGTGGCCAGCCACCAGCCGGCAAACCTCGGTGCCCGCGTTGTCAGGTGAGCGGCGGCGCCGAGCAGCCGCTCAGCAGCATCACGGTGAGTGGCATTGCCGCCCAGCGCCGAGGCCATGAGTGCCGCGCTCGCGAGAGCAGACTGACCGCAGGGGGTCGCGTTGTCGGTCCACTCCTGCGGACGGCGGACCAGCTTCTCGGCGTCTGCTGCAGTGTCGTAGTAGCCGCCTGAGCCATCCGCAAAGCGTTCCAGAGCGGCATCCAGCACGAGCAGAGCGCGTTCATACCACCGCACGTCACCCCTGGCTTGGAAGAGCGTGAGCCACCCCTCCGCCGTGGCGGCATAGTCCTCCAGAACGCCGTGCGCCTGCCCCGCAACGCCGCTCCGGGACACCCGTAGCAGACGCCCGTCGGCCCAATGCAGGTTCCAGATCAGCTCGGCACAACGAGTGGCCGCGTCCAGGAGCTCAGGGCGTTGGCGAACAGCGCCGATCTCGGCCAATGCCGCAACGGCGAGGCCGTTCCAGGCGGTGACTACCTTGTCATCCCGCGCCGGTGGCGTCCGTGCCGTCCTGGCGTTCAGTAGTTGGTTGCGTAGACGTCGCCAGCGCTCAGGATCGTCCGGTGCGGCGAGCAGCTGCAGCGTTGAGGCACCGTGCTCGAACGTTCCCTCCTGGGTTACTGCCAGCAGGTCGGCTGCCCATCGTCCGTCGGCTTCGCCCAGTACTTCGACCAGCTCGCCTGGCGTCCAGACGTAGTAACGCCCCTCGACACCTTCGGTGTCGGCGTCCAGCGCCGAAGCGAATCCACCTTCGGAAGTAGCAAGATCGGCCAGGAGGAAGTCGGCGGTCTCGTCGGCGATGCGCAACCCCAGCTCACGCCCAGAAACCTGGCCAATGTGGAGGGCGGTGCGAGCCAGAAGGGCGTTGTCGTACAGCATCTTCTCGAAGTGCGGTACTACCCACTGGGAGTCAACGCTGTAGCGCGCGAAGCCGCCAGCCAGCTGGTCGTAGATCCCACCGGAGGCCATGGCGCGCAACGTTCCCTCGGCCATGAGGAGAGCATCCGCTGACCCGGTGCGCGCGTGGTGCCTGGTCAAGAACTCCAGCACCATGCTCGGGGGGAACTTAGGGGCGCTGCCGAACCCACCACGAGCGTAGTCGTACTGCTTGGTGAGCACGCCCAGAGCAGCAGTGCAGTCTTCCGATGTCGGCGGCTCGCCAACACCGTCGCTGGGCGTCGCGCGCATCTGCTCGATGCGATGGAGCACCTCGGACGCCTGGTGGCGTACATCGTCGGACCTCTCGCGCCAGGTGCCCGAGACAGCCATCAACACGTCGGGGAACCCAGGCATCTCTCCACGTCGACGCGGCGGAAAGTACGTGCCGGCGTAGAACGGCTCGCCTTCTGGCGTGAGGAACACCGTCATCGGCCAGCCGCCGTGACCGGTCATGGCAGTAAGCGCGTCCATGTAGACCGCGTCGACGTCCGGGCGCTCCTCGCGATCGACCTTCACCGACACGTATCGCTCATTCATGATCGCGGCGATCTCAGGGTCTTCGAAGGACTCGTGAGCCATGACGTGGCACCAATGACAGGCCGCGTACCCGACGGAGAGCAGCACGGGGACATTCCGCTGACCAGCCATGGCGAACGCCTCCGCCCCCCACGGCACCCAGTCGACCGGGTTCTCGGCGTGCTGCAGCAGGTATGGGCTGGCCGATCCGGCGAGGAGGTTCGTCACCTGATCATTCTGAGGCCACCCCACCGTCTTGGCGAGGGCAGCCGAGCCGGAAAGTCTGGGCCGGGCCGCGGTTCACTTCGGCCCCGATCGCGCCGATGCCTACCGTTGGCGTAGGAAAGCCGGGGATTAGTCATGCCCCGACTGGGTGGACCGGGAAGAGAGGCTTTCGTGGGCTGGGCACGCCGCAATAGCTGGTGGGTCTACGTCCTGCTGTGCGCTGCACTGGTCAGCATCCTCTACACGATCCCGCTGATCACATCGAGGACCTGGAAACCCGGCGACAGCCAGAGCCTGATCTGGACGGTCATGGCCGTCGTGACGGTGACCGCGATGGTGCTGGGGATCGTGATCCAGCGCCCACCGACCAAGACAGTTTGGGTTCTGCTCACCATCGGCGTCGCACTGACTGGCATCGCAGACAGCCTCTGGGAGTTCCCCGAGCTGGTCGGTCTTCGCGCGCGCGACATCCCCTACCCCTCGATCCTCGACTACCTGTACCTCGCGTCCTACCTGTTCTTGTTCGCCGGCATCATCTTGCTGGTCCGGCGGCGTTCGCCTGGACGTGACCGCGCCGCTCTGCTCGACTCGTTGATCGTCACCACAGCGGCCGCACTCACCTCGTGGACCTTCATCATTGAGCCGACGCTGGCCAGCACCGATGTTGACGTGGCCACCTCCCTGGTCACTTGCGCGTACCCCCTGATGGACATCCTGCTGCTCGGTGCGGCCACCCGACTCTTGTTCGCGCTTGACTCGGGGCGAAACACCTCGATGCGCATCGTCGTCGTGACCTTGGTCGGAGTCTTGGTCTCCGACACTGCGTACGCGTACATGACAATCACCAATGTCTGGCGTGACGGCACCGTCTGGGACCTCGGATGGTTTGTCTTCTATGTCGGGCTTGGCGCCGCCGCCTTGCACCCCTCCGTGTTGGCACCAGTCGTCGCCACCACCCCTGAGCGAGCCATCAACCGCTGGCGCTTCGTCATGCTGCTCGCGCTGATGTCCATCCTCCCGCTGCTCCTGCTCGTTAGGCAGATAACCATTGGTGCCTCAACGGGTGCCCTGGTCATCATCGTCGGTGCGCTGGTCATGTTCGGACTCGTACTCATGCGCCTCAACGACCTCGTGATTCAACTCCGCGAGACCCTGCGCCGAGAGCGGGTCATCCGCGACGCCAACGGGGCTCTTGCTGCAGCCGCCGATCCCGACACCATTCGCGACACTGTCGTCAACGCAGCCGCTGACCTCTTCACCGGCGCCATGTCGTACGTCGTTGCGGTACGACGGAACGGAACAAGTGGCATGGTGACCCAGACGGTGCCTGCCGGGCGCAGATTTGGGCTGAGCGACGCGTCGCTCGCACAGCTTGAGGCGATCTCGTCGGACTTCGTGATGGTCTACGGCCCTTCCCCTCTTCACCGCGATCTTGAGCTTCATGACGAGACCGCGATCACCTCTCGGCCGCTCACCGACAACGAGGGCGCCGTGGATGGCTACCTTGTCGCAGCTGCGAGTCCTGCACTTCCGCCGCAGACTCCCCCCGCATTGGCTGCGCTCGCCGAAGCAGCCTCCCTTGCTCGGGCACGTATCGGGTTGGGACGCGTGCTCGCCGAACGTGCCAGCGAACAGCGCCTGCGCCGAATGCTGCAGCACTCATCAGACATCATCGCCGTGCTCGACCTCGATCTCAGCATTCGCTACCTGAGCCCTGGGGCTGAGCGCTTGCTTGGTGTGGCACCCCACCACGTGCTTGGGACCAGCTGGTTGGACGCCGTCTTCCCGGCGGACCGTGCCAAGGCACACGACATCATCGAGGCCTCCACCGCCGACCGTCCTGCGCAATCGGAGTTTCGGCTACTTGCCGGTGACGGCTCACACCGCTACGTCGACGTCGTCGCCACCCGAGTAATCGAGCACGACGAACCAGGTTTCGTGTTGACCTGCCATGACGTGACCGAACGCCGTGCCCTTGAACAGCAGTTGTCCTACCAAGCCTTCCACGACTCATTGACCGGACTCGCCAACCGTGCGCTCTTTCGCGACCGCCTTGAGCACGCCATTTCCCGAACGTCACGTAGCCAGTCACGCTTTGCCGTTCTCTTCATCGACCTCGATGACTTCAAGGACGTGAACGACTCGCTAGGGCACGCGGCCGGTGATGCCATGCTGCGGCAGATGACCCACCGGATCGGCGAGGCAGTGCGCGAAGAAGACACCGTCGCACGACTGGGAGGTGACGAGTTCGCCATTTTGCTGGAGAGCATCGCCAGCGACGACGAGGTCATTGCCGTGGCGAACCGCGTTGTGGCCTCTGCCCGTGAGCCCTTCGAGGTCGGCGACTCGATCATCTCGAGTGGTTTGAGCATCGGCATCGCGATCACCGACACATCCGCGACATCGGCTGAAGCAGTCATGCGCAACGCTGACCTCGCCCTGTACGAGGCCAAGAACCTCGGTAAGAACCGACACGCGCTCTTTGCTCCAGCTATGCACGAACTAGCTGTCGACCGGCTGCAACTGTCAGCCGACCTTCGTGACGCGATCAACCAGAAGCAGCTCGTCGTTCACTATCAGCCGATTGTCGAGCTCGCCACTGATGCAATCGTCGGTGTCGAGGCCCTCGTTCGCTGGCAGCACCCCGAACGCGGACTCCTTGGCCCAGAACAGTTCATCGGCCTTGCCGAGGAGAGCGGCCTGATCGTGCCACTGGGCCACCAGGTGCTGCGCATGGCGTTGGCTGCAGCAGCCCAGTGGCAGCGCGAGTTTCCCGGCTATGACGCTCTGACGCTGACAGTCAACCTCAGCGCACGGCAGGTACAAGAGGACACCCTGGTCGCGGAGGTCCGCGATGCCCTCACCGAGTCCGGAGTTCGGCCGTCGCGCCTGGTTCTGGAGATTACCGAGTCCATGCTCCTGCCCGGTGAAGGCGTGACCATGGAACGACTCCGCGAGCTGGCCGACCTGGGGATTCGGCTCTTCATCGATGACTTTGGAACGGGGTACTCCTCACTCAGCTACCTTCAGCAGCTGCCAGTGCACGGGCTCAAGCTCGCCAGGGAGTTCGTGTGCACCTTGGGCGTTGGAGGTATCGACGAGACAAGCAGCAGCAACCTGGTGCGAACGATCCGGAGCATCGCCGAGACACTTGGGCTGACCTCGATCGTTGCCGAGGGGGTCGAGACGCCCGAGCAGCGTCAGGCACTCCTCGATCTCGGCTACACCCTGGGTCAGGGCTACCTGATGGCGCTGCCGATGCCGGCGAGTGCCGTTACCGCCCTGCTTCAGGACCGAGCGCCGCGCCGGTTAGCCGACGTCGTGACCTGATGGGTCGTCGGTCGTGTCGCTGTCGAAAGTCGGCGGCACTTTGCTGATGTGACGCATCATCGATCGCAACAAGAAGAAGGTGGCGACCGCGAGCAGTACGACGATCGTGAAGGCGATCAGCCCTGGACCAATCTCGCTCGTGTCGGCCTCTTCGGCCTGCTGAGCCAAGCGAGCAACAGCGACGACGCCTAACCCTGCAACGGTAACCATGCAGCCATTGTGCCTGAGGTCAACGGATTCCGGCGAAGAGGTCGTCTTCGGGCAGCGGGACATCGAGGACGCAGCGCGCCCGTTCGTACTCCTCCGTCGGCCAGGCTTGTTGCTGGACCTCGAGCGGAACCCCGAACCACCAGCCTTCGTCGTCGATCTGGGTTGCATGTGCCCGCAGTGCGTCATCGCGCACCGGGAAGAAGTCTCCGCACGGCACCCTGGTGGTGATTCGTCCTTGGTCCTCGGGGCGGTCGACCCACTCCTCGAGCCACTTACTGAAGGGTGACTCCAGACCAGCATCCAGCATCCCCGTGTGCAGCGCTTCGAACCGCTCCTTGTGGAACCCGTGGTGGTAGTAGAGCTTCAGCGGCCGCCACGGCTCACCCTGGTCGGGGTACGCTGATGGGACGGACGCGGCGTCGAACGCAGCTACCGAAACGTCGTGGCACATGATGTGGTCGGGGTGCGGGTACCCACCGTTCTCGTCATAGGTCGTCACCACGTGGGGCCGGAATGCCCTGATCAACGAGACGAGGGGTCGTGTCGCCTCCTCCACGGGAACGCGTGCGAAGCATCCATCGGGCAGCTGGTCGCGATGTTCCACCCGGTAGTCCTCAAGATATCCGGAGTCGACGAACCCCAGCCACTCCTGCTGGACGCCGAGGATCTCTCTGGCCAGGTCCATCTCCTTGCTGCGGATCTCGGCGAGATTCGCAGCAATGTCAGGGTTATCGGACAGTTTGGGGTTGAGCACATCGCCGCGCTCGCCGCCTGTGCACGTCACCACCAGCACCGAGACACCCTCAGCAACGTAGCGGGCGGTGCTGGCCGCTCCCTTGCTGGACTCGTCGTCAGGGTGAGCGTGGACGGCCATGAGCCGAAGTCCATCTTCGGCGTGGGGGGAGGGTGGCACCGGGACAGGATAGGAGAGCCGGACAATGGAGAGGTGACTGGACCTGGCACCGACCCTCTCGTCCCCCGCCACCTGCGGGGGGTTGCGCTGCCCCCTGGCGCCGACCTTGGCCACCTCCGGAGTCGCTACGGAGCGGGCCGGTCACCGTTGGTCGTCGCCCTGGTGGTCGCCTTCGTTGTCCTTCCCTTCCTCGGCTGGGTGGTGTGGGCCGGCCTGCTGCAGGCGGATCAGGACGTCAGCTGGAGCACCACAGGTTTCGGCGACGTCACCGAAACCTCAGTTACCGTCGAGTTCGATGTGTACCTCCCCTCCGGCTCAGAGGTCACCTGTACCGTCCGCGCACTGGATTCTCGGGCCGTCGAGGTCGGCCGCGCCCAGGTGCCGGTGACGAGCAACAGCGCCAACACCCACGTCGTCTACGCTCTACCGGTGACGGCTCGCCCCAGCAGCGCCTTCGTCGATAGTTGCCGTTCTGTCGAATGACGAAGGAGCCGAATGGGCGAGGTTCCGTTCAACACCGATCTGCCGAAGGAGCACGCGCATGACTACCTGGCTCTCCCAGGATGCCTACGATCGGCTCAAGGACGAGTACGAAGAGCTGAGCACGACCAAACGTGCTGAGGTGGTCCAGAAAATCGCATCGGCGCGCGAGGAGGGCGACCTCAAGGAGAACGGCGGCTACCACGCCGCCCGCGAAGAGCAGGGCAAGCTCGAAGCGCGGATCAAGCAGCTACGGCATCTCTTGGAGAACGCCCAGGTCGGTGCGCCGTCCGCCGCAGACGGAACTGTGCAAGTGGGACACGAGGTGTCAGTGACCTTTGTCGGCGGAGCCCTCGACGGTGAGAGGGAGACGTTTCTCCTGGGATCACGCGAGCAGGCAGGTCACCACGAGATCGATGTCTACTCGCCTCAGTCACCGCTCGGAGGCGCCGTCCACGGTCAGTCGATCGGCACCGAGATCGGCTACCCGCTGCCGAACGGCAAGCAGCTGATGGTCCGCGTTGACTCCTCGGCGCCCTTCGACGCGAGCTAGTGCGCCCACCCCTCGCAAGGTGTGAGTTTGCGGTCGCGGTGGCCCCTATCCATCACGTTGCTGGGCAGTGGGGGCCGCAGCGTTTGATCTGACCGGTCCACCCACGATCGGTCAGTACCGTCGCCACCTCCATCGCCGCTTCACAGGGCTTTTCAAGATTGGCGTGGCCGTAGCGGAGGGTCGCCTTCTTGCCCACGGTGTTGGAGTTGTCGCGTCGACTGTCCCGGTGCCGCCCTGAGCCCTCGTGCCCCATCCGTCCGTCGAGCTCGACCAACGTGTCGAACTCGTCGTACTCGGCATCCTCGCGTATGGGTCGGCCACGGGCTCGCGCCTTGACCTGACGCCGTCCGTACGGCAGCCCGTGCGGCCGCTCGACGCGAACGAGGTACTTGTGCTCGAGCAGGCTCTCAACGCCACCGATCACGTCATCTAGAACCTCCTTGACGAACTGCCGATAGCGTTGCCGCCTACGTCGCCCCATCGTCTTCAGTATCTGCTCTGCCCAGACCACCAGACTTCGGCAGGAGTCGGTGAGTAACGCGACAACGTCATCGGCCGATCGCATCTCGGCGATGAGATCAAGAACGGTGTCAACAGCCGCCGTGATCGGCCACCCTTGGTGCGTCGTTCCCTTGTCGGGCAACAACCGGCTCCGACGCACCCGGACTCCCAGAACCGGTACCTCGATTCGATCCACCGGAATCAAGACCTGGATCTGTGAGCCGGAGGCACGACGCCGGAAGCCAAAGATCTCTGCGGCCGTTCCATGACTCAGTACGGCACCCCCTCCCCCCCGCAGGCCAGCAGGGCTGCCCACAAGCGCGAGGCTTGACCTGGGCTGCCGTTCGCCGCGAAGTACGCGCCAGGGGACAGAACGGACCACACACCGGCGGCGACCTGAGCCCGGATCGAGCTTGGCGTGATGCCCAGAGACAGGGCCTGTTGGTGCGAGACCACGCCATGCTGGGCCATCAGCATGCCGCGCAGCTGCTGGTGCTGGCGGGCGCCGAGGGTCACGTCAACGTGCATGCGCGCGGGCTTCCAGTCGCGATCGCCCGACGACGCACGTTTGCCCCTGCTGTGGACAACAGCGTGTGGGTTTGTTGGCGCGATAAAGGCGGCCCCAAAACCCCACCGTGGTGTACT
>JAJAYZ010000026.1 GCA_027118455.1 Actinomycetes bacterium | reverse complement strand
CGCCACCAGGGGTGTCATTGACACCCGCTCTTACCCTCGCCGGTCGGCGAGCGTCAGATCTTCCCTGGAGGGCACCTTGCGCGGGGCGAGGTTGCCAGCCGACCGGTCCAGGGGCTCAGTCGGGCTTCTTGATCTGGTCACATTCTTCCAGGGCGTGCTCGGTGGGTCCACCCATTAGTCCAACAATCACCCGCACGGTGTAACGGGTTTCGTACTATCCAGCCTTCCTGCGCTTGATGTGGTGGGCTGACCCAAAGGCCAACCTCCGAATCAGGGAGCATCGATGCGCACAGCCGGGATTGACCTTGCTACCGAGCCTGGAGCAACGGCATTCGCCGCGATCGACTGGAGTTCTGAGAAGGCGGTTGTTACCTCCCTGAGGGTTGGAATCGACGACGACTTCATCGTGACTGTCACCTCGGACTTCGACAAAGTGGGGATCGACTGTCCTTTGGGGTGGCCGGACGACTTCGCGAGGTTTATCGCAGCGCACCACGGGTGCAAAGACCTCCCCACTACCGACCTGCAAGGGGCGGACTGGAGAAGGCAACTTGCCTACCGGGCCACTGATCGAACCGTTCGCGCCAACACGGGGCTTGTCCCCCTGAGCGTTGCCGCTGATCGAATCGGACTAACCGCGATGAGAGCGGCGGCGCTGCTCGCTCGATTGTCGGAGTCTGGGCACCCCGTAGACCGGACGGGGTCCGGAGTCGTTGTCGAGGTCTACCCCGCAGCCAGTCTCGCCTGCTGGGAACTACCAACGCGTGGCTACAAGGGTAGAAAGAACCGAGCCCAACTCGTGTCCCTCGTCCAAGAACTTGGGCGGGCTGCGCCCTGGTTGGACCTCGGCGGTCACGCGAAGCTGTGCGCTAGCAACGACGATGCCTTCGACGCCGTGATCGCGGCCATCACGAGCAGGGCGGCGGCACTTGGCCTCACTCAAACTCCACGTGATCGTGAATCGCTGGAACTCGCAGCGGCCGAAGGTTGGATTGCCCTGCCCAATGCACCGCTGTCTGCGCTTGTGGACAAGAGTGCGCCGACGGTATGAGCGTGCACTGAGCGTGCACTGGCTGGATTCTCGGGCCTCTGGGTGCATGCGTTTGCGCAGGTCAGGACCCCATAGCAACCATCACAAAAGTCGGTTTCCTAAACCGTGCGTCGCAGGTTCGAATCCTGCCGGGGGCACCTGCCGAAAATGGAGAAACTCGCTGGGACAGATCACATTTCCGCGGGCAGTGACCCCATCCGCCCCGTCCGGGGCGGCGCCTGGGATCCGATGGCCCGGGTCCGCACTTGTTGGACCCCCCTCTCGCCACGCCACTCTCAAGAGTGTGTTATCGCTTTTGGATCCTGGTTCGTAGCACCAAAAGCGGTACTGTCGGGCTGATCTAGGGAGCGAACGTTGCCGAAACGAACGAGCTCGGGCGCCGGGACCCCCGAAGACTCGAATCCCTATTCTCATCGTCGCGCGTGGGGCCCTCAGGCGCGGATGCAGGCGAGAGCCCGCCTCAGGGAAGCGATCGACGAGCACAGCGGACTCCTTGACGTCGTGGAAGCAACAGCCGTCGTGATCTGCCGAGAACTGTCCGCACGCACCGTCACGGTGACACTTTTCGAAGATGACATGTATCGCGACATCGTCAAAGTCGGCGACTACGACCCCGCGGAGAGCATCGATGTTCGTGAGCGGTACCCGGCTTCCCACTATCCAGAGGCCACGGCTCGCCTGCTGGCTCATCAGGCATATGTCAGCAGCGACTCGACTCACGACATCCACCACGAACATTTGCAGATCGTTCCGGCGGATCTGGTGAGCGGTTTCATGGGCGTCCCGATCGTCGCCGACGGCCAGGTGCGGGGCGAGGTCTTTGCGACCCGCAAGGCCACAGAACCCCCGTTTACTGCTGACGACGTCGAAGTCGCCCGCGACCTCGCGACCCAGCTCGGCGGCCGCTTCCCCACGCTCTTGGCCGAACATGAGCGAGCCAACCCCGACTGGTAGCAGCGGGCGCTCAGGGCCAGCACCCCTCCTGCCGACATATCCAGCGATGTCACAGGAGCCGAAATCCTCCACATCGCGACTTGGCGCTGCCGTGCAGCAGGTCGCGCCTTTTGCCGTGGCCGGACTTGCCGCACCCCTCGTCTCGCTCGGAGGTAATGGCCAGTCTCACCTGTGGGCTCTGATGTCCGGCTTGGCCATCATGCTCATCTCCCTCGCCGGACTGGCGAAGGTATTTGAGAGGGACGCCAGCCGCCTGTGGAAGAACGTCTGGACCCTCACGTGGCTCTTGTCTCTCGCCTTGCTGGTCTACGGCGCGGGTGGAGCCGACTCTGGCGCGACACTGATTCTCTTCGTCCCACCCTTATGGATGAGTCTGTACGGCGCTCGGTCAGACGCGTTGGTGACTCTGGCCTTCATGCTCACGGCCGTCATTGCGGTCACGTTGCTCGACGGTGCCTCGGAAGTGACCACCACCGACGTGCGACGTCTCATTGCGTTCATCACCGTGCCAGCGCTTGCGGTGTGGACGGTCTCCACATTGGTGCAGCGCCTGGCCCAGAGCGATGCTGACGCCCGTCAAGCACAAGAGACGCTCACCGTCGTGGCCAGCGCAGCACGCCAGATCCGGCAGGACAGCGACCCTAGGCGGATGGCCTGCATCGCCCTGCACGACGTTCTGGACGCCCAGGTCGTTCTCATCATCGAGCCAGACGGAACGAACCACCTGCGTGAGAGTGCGGCACTGGGTACGGAGCGAACGGATCGACGTCTGCCCTTGGGGCCATCACTGCTGGCTGGGGAGGTCTACGAAGGTGGGCGGCCAGTCTTCATCGCGGACGCTGCGGGTGATCCACGGACGCGCCGGATCGTCGCGCGCGATGCTGAGGCACTCAGTGTTCTGGCGCACCCCTTCGGTCACGACGGAGTCGTCCGCGGTGTACTGGAGATCGTCTGGAACCAGAAGCACTCAGCACCACCGAAACAGAGCAATGCGGTGGTGTCACTGCTCGCTCAGGAGATCAGCTGGTCTATCGAGCGCGCCGACCAGCTGGCCAGCCTGCGCCTGAGCGCCTCCACCGACTCGCTGACCGGCATGGGAAACCGCCGTGTCTGGCGAGAGCAGCTTCCGTCCCTCATGGACGGGCCACTCTGCGTCGCCATCGCCGACCTCGATCACTTCAAGGCCTACAACGACACCCACGGACACATCGCCGGTGACACGCTGCTGAAGTCCTTGGGCGAGTCCTGGCGACACCTGGTTCGTCCCGATGACCTTCTCGTGCGATGGGGCGGTGAGGAGTTCGCGGTCGCTCTTCCCTGCTGCACCCTCAGCCAGGCACTGGTCGTTCTCGAGCGACTGAGCCGTGGTGTTCCCCTTGGCCAGACGGTGTCCATGGGAGTCGCCGAGAGGCGGCCGGACGAGCCAATCGAGAAGCTGATGAATCACGCCGACGCCGCTCTCTACGAAGCGAAGCAGAGCGGTCGTAACCGCATCTGCGTCGCGACCGCAGGTCGGCCTGTCGGCGCGGCGAACCTCCTTTAGACACGCAGCACCGGAGCCGAGGCGATCAGCCCGTTCTCCCACCCCATAGTCAGTACCCTAGGGTTCTCGACGTGCGCCTGAACCTGCTCGGAGTCCGCGGCTCGACTCCCGTGTCCGGGGCGGACTTCAACCGCTACGGAGGACACACCTCATGCATCGCGGTCACCGCATCGGGCGATACTCGGCCAACGGTTGCGCTGGATGCCGGCACTGGGCTGCAGCACTTCACCGCCCTCATGCAGGGCGAGCCCTTCGGCGGCACCATCTTGTTGAGCCACCTGCACTGGGACCACATGCAGGGGCTGCCGTTCTTCCGGGCCGGCGACCGTGACGACTCCGACGTCAGGATGTGCGTTCCCGCCCAGGATGGACTGAGCGGTGAGCAGCTCCTTCGCCAGGCCATGGCACCACCGGCGTTTCCCATCACACCAGCTGGGCTCAGGGGATCGTGGAAGTTCGTGGCGATCGAGCCGGGCGCCTATCAGATCGAGTCGTTCACGGTGACCGCTTCGGAGGTGAGGCACAAAGGCGGCCGTGCCTTCGGTTACCGCCTCAGTGATGGCTCCACCGACATCGCCTACCTTCCCGACCACGTCGCTCGCGGCGAGATCACCGCTGGGCTCGAGTCGCTGGTCCGTGGCGTCAACCTGCTGATCCACGACGCCCAGTTTGTCGAGGCCGAACGCTCGCTCGCCGACGCATACGGACACTCCACGATCGACGATGCCATCGAGCTTGCCGTCAGCCTCGACGTTGGACGCCTGGTGCTATTCCACCACTCTCCGGTGCGCACCGATGACCAACTGGACGTCATCGGGGCAGCAGTGAACGCCCCAATACCTGTCGAGGTGGCCCGCGAAGGGACCGTGCTGGACCTCGGGTAGGTCCAAAGGTGCGGTTTGGGTCTACGACTCTTCGCGGCGGTGACCTTCAGCCAGCTTCTCCAGTGCTGTCAGGTCGATCTCGGTCGCTTCTGCAACGGCGATGCGCACGGGGGTCTTGGCAGTGAGAGTTGCCGTGCGCACACCAGCCTCGAGAATGGCGCGCTCCCCCATCACGGCACCGGGGCCGACCTCGGAGAGCAGTTCGCCGTCGACATCGATCGCCAGGATTCCGTCCAGCAGGATCATGAGCGAGCTACCTGGCTCACCTTGTCGTGCGACCACGGTGCCTTCGGGAGACTCCTCGATGTGTGGCTTCTTTCCAGCTGACATCAAGGCATGCGAGAGCTGGTGCTCAAGCTCGGACTCAACAGCGCTGACAATCGCCGGGGAGTCCTGCTCACCCCAAGGTGTGGCGTCACCGTAAGAGTTCACCAGCCAGTTCTGCGTGTCGATGAGACCGGACTTCGCGCATACGGCGCCGTCACGGTCGTAGATCCAGTGGCGTGGGAAGACACTCGCACCGGCGAGCTCTCCCTCGGACCGGCCATCGGCGTACACGGTGAGCGCGAGGGTCGTCCAGGCGATCGGGGCATGCCACTGGACGTACGGGGGGCGCGCTACCTTGCGCGGCAGCGGGACGCCGGTGCGCCCACCAACGGTTTGCACGAAGCGAACTGCGTCGGGGCCGAACTCCGGCTCGCGTTGGATCATCGGCATAGGGACGCCAGCGAAGGTGACTCCGGCAGCACCGATACCCGTTCGGGTTGATCCGACGACGCTGCCGCCGGTGTACTCGGCCTTGACCGGCACCCCGTCGACGAACTCTGCGCGCCCTGCCAGGTGGTTGCCCATGCGCAGTCGGTCGGCATCGCGAAGCTCTTCAAGAGCGGGGAGGCCGTTCACTTTAAGTGGTGGCGCCTCGTCGTAGTGGCCGAGCTTGAGATCCATGCCAAGCTTGAGCATCTTCTTGAAGACGTCAGTGGGAATCCACGTCACGCTTGTTACTGAGCCATCTACCTGCATGATCGATCACCGCATCCCTCGTAGCCGCTATGCCTCGTTGCCGTTCGACCTCGCGGACGTATCTGCCCCGATGCTAGTGCGAGAAAGGGCCTAGCGGTGGAGCGAGTTTCAAACTCAGCAGGAGGGCTGATCGGCCGCTGACCGGCTTTCTCGGTTCCCGCCCATGCCCTAATCTGACGTCACCCTGGAAACGCGGAACATCGACCGACACCCCTTGGGGGCAACCGTGGCCGAGTGGCCGTGCGCGGCCTGTAGCAGCGGCAACCCCGATGGCACCCGTTTCTGCGGCCACTGCGGGGCCCGCCGAATCGCAGGCGTCGATCGCGGTGAGGAGCGCCGGCTCGTCACTGCGCTCTTCGCTGACCTCTCCGGGTTCACCACTCTCATGCAGACCGGCGACCCTGAGACCGTCGCAGCGGTGATCGACCCCCTCGTCGCGTCTTTGTCCGACACGGTCGCCAGCCTCGGTGGAACGGTCGAGAAGTACGCCGGTGATGCCGTACTCGCCGTCTTTGGCGCTCCGATCGCCCACGAGGACGACGCCGCCCGAGCGCTGCGAGCGGCGATGCGCATGCATGCGATCGTCGCTCGTTACCCCGAGAGCCAGGGCCTTACCCTCACCCTGCACGCCGGAGTCGACTCAGGGTGGACCCTCGTCCGTTCGTTCGGCGGAGCTGGGCGGGTGGACTACGGCGCCTTGGGCACGTCGATCATCACCGCTCAGCGTTTGGAGTCGCAGGCTGGGCCAGAGGAGACCTACGTTGGCGACACAACGCACACGCTGACCCAACGCTCCTTTGCTTTCGAGCAACTCGAGCAGATGACACTCAAGGGCATCAACGAACCGGTCCAGGCGTGGAGGCTGATCAACGAGGATGAGCCAGCCGACGAAGCTCCGACCGAACTATTTGGACGCGAGCACGAGATGGCCGAACTCAGCGGCGACCTCGACATCGCAGCCAAGGGCATCGGCCGGGTTCGTCTCATCATTGGCGAGCCCGGTGTCGGCAAGTCGCGGATCGTGCAAGAACTCACCGAACGAGCCGCAGCAGCAGGCTTCACCGTGCTCAAGGTCAACTTCGTCGAAAGCGCCGATCGCCCCTACCAAGCGTGGCTTGACGCGTTCTCGGTTCTGCTGGCCGACCGCCCCGAGCTCATCGAGGTGCTGGCCGGCACGAACGCGTCCCCGCTCAACCCTGAGCTCTTGCACACCGGCTTGCGGGCCTCTGGCCTCAACGGGCTGAAGCACGTCGCAAGCTCTGCGCCGGTGCTTCTGGTCGCTGAAGATCTGCATTGGTCGCCGGACATCGACCTTGACCTACTGGGCTACCTCGCCGGCCGTATCAGCGGCTTGCCCGTCTGCGTTCTTGCCACGAGCCGCCGTGGGCCGAACCTATTGGACGACGCAGTGCCAGAAGTTCGCACGATGAAGATCGGCGTCCTGGACGACGCAGGTATTGCCGCTCTGGCCGAGGCGCTCATCGGGGCTCCCCTCGAGGCCGAGTCGGCCGGCGCGCTCGCGCACTACTGCGGTGGCAACCCGCTCTTCTGCCACCAGATGTTGCTCTCACTGCGCGAGCGGGGCGACCTGGTTGGCGATGGTGAGCTTCGGTTCACGTCCGTCGACGTGCTCGCTGATCTCCCACCAACCGTCGAGGGGATCATGGCAGCTCGCCTCGACCTGCTGCCGCTTGAGGCAGCGCAGTTGGCGTCGGTGATGGCAGTCTCCGGATTGTCAGTCTCTCGTCGGCTGCTGCGCGAGATCGAGGCCGAGTCTTTGCACGGCAACCTCGACGCGTCCCTGGAGGCGTTGGCGGCCCAGGGGTTTGTCACCGACGTCAGCCAACCGATCGTCCGATTCGCACACGCCTTGATTCGTCAGGCCGCTGCAAACCGACTCACGTCCCGCAAACGGGCCGAGACCCATGCGCTGCTTGCCGATGCCGTCCTCGCGGTATACGGAGACACCGACGAAGGTCTGGTCTTTCGCGCCCGGCACCTGGCTGGCTCGGGCAACCATGAGCTCGCGGTCCCGGCACTGCGTCGCGCCTCCGAGGTTCAGCGGCGCGTCTTCGCCAATGGTGAAGCCCTCGCGTTGCTCGAGCAGGCGGTCGAGCTGGCCAGCGACGGCGCCGAGCCGCCCACCGTTCTGCTGCTCGAGGCAGCCGACCAAGCCGAGCTCCTCGGACGCTACGAGCAGGCACTGGGCTGGTACGAGCGCGCCGGCGACTACTTGCCCGCATGGGTAGGCCGCGCCGAAGTGCTGCGTAAGATCGGCCGTTTCGATGAGGCCCGAGAAGTGGCAACCGCTGGCCTTGAACGGTTCTCCGACCATCCGACCGCCTCCGCGGCCCTGCTGCTCCAGGACGGTCACGCTCGACTCTCTGCCGGTGACTACTCCGATGCTGCGCAGGTGTTGGCCGATGCGCTCGACCAGGCACCGCAGGCTGGAACTCTGCGCACCACGATTGAGGTGCACCTGGCTGACGCATTGGCGATGCTGGGACGCACCGACGAGGCCGTGACCTACGGCGAGAGTGCCATGGCCTCGGCTCGCGCGGTTCGGGACCAGTCACCACGACTGGCGGTGACTGTGGCTCGCGCGCTCGGCGGCGTCTTACAGGACGCAGATCGCTGGGAGGACGCGGCCGAGACGCTCCAACAAGGGCTCGAGCTCGCCCGCCGCCTCGGAGATGTGGAAGAACAAGGCGCCTGCCAGATCAACATCGGACTATGCGAACTTCACTTCGAGCGGTTCGGCGAAGCCGTCGCCTGTTTCACCGACGCCATCGCGCTCTTCGAGCAGATCGGCCATGCCACCGGCTGCCTGGTCGGCTACGGAAACCTCGCCACCGCCCTGGGTCAGCTGGGACAGGTGGACGAAGCGCTGACGGCCGCCGACCACGCTGAAGCGTTGGCCCTGAAGATCGACGACCAGTTCACGACGCTGGACGTGGCCCTGACGCGCGCTGAGATCCTGATCGGGCTCGGTCGATCAGCCGAGGCTGCAGTGATCGCCGACGAAGCCGCCGAGGCGTTCGAAGCCCTTGGCGTTCCAACCCAAGCGCAGCGAGCCGTTGACTTGGCCGAGCGAGCCCGCGCGGCCAAGTCTTAGTGGCCAAGGCTCAGCAGCCCCAGGCTCAGCAGCTCACCGGAACCTGGTCGCGCCTGCGATGCTTGAGTTGATGGGCAGTGCAACGCACCCGGAGTCAGGGGCACGGTCGAGAATTTCGCCGTTGGACTTGGTGGTCGTGATGACCACGCAGACGACATCACTGAGACTCGTGAAAGAAACCGGTGTCTGGAACTCCACCCGTGGAGGAGTAGTGGCCGTCGCGGCAACTGGCACACCGGAAGCCGTCCCAACAACATCAACTTCAGTACTGCCCCCGAACACCGTGAGCGTGTACCTGATGTTCTTGCATGCGTTGGCCCCCAGGTCCATCTGGGCCAGCACCTCGGCACTCGTGGGATTCCCGTCAACGGGAAGGCTCTGGTAGTTCACTCGTCCTTCAACGATATCGGCGCACGCCTTCTTGGCGTCACCGGTCGACTGCACCGCGGTCGCCATAGGCGCCGCCACCAGCATTCCGACGAGCCCAACCGTTACAGCAATCACTGACCTTCGCATGCGGCCCTCCATGGTCCCTCGTTGAGTCGTCACTTCTTGACAGTCAGGGCGGTCGTTGCGGTGATCGGTCCAGACCCGCTCACGTACCCGGTCAACTGAACTGTTATCGACCGACCATACAGGTTGTAGGTCTTGGCGAAGGCGAGAATCTGCTGCCGGGAGATCTTTGCCGCGAAGAGGGTGCTTGTTGCGCTCGACGAGAGAATGCTCGGGTTGAGCGTCACGATTGCACCTCCAGCAGTTGTCGCCGTGAGCTTGAGCCGCAGACTGCTGGCCAGCACCTGAGTCTCGGCCGCATTCGCCACGGTGAGGTACCCGGTCACCGGGTTCCCCGACGAGGTAGGCACCGGATTCGGGTCGATGCGAAGCGTCGTCGCGCCTGCGGTTCCGCCAGTAGCGGCAACACAAGGCTGCTCGCCCAAGGCAATCTCGTCAATAGTGGTAATGCCATCGCCATCCGGATCGGCATAGGCATTCGACGGGTCGCCATCCCCCGACACCGACCCGGTTGAACAAGGCGATCCGGGGTTTCCGAGACGATCTTGTCCGGCGGGCACCCCGTCGTTGTCTGCATCAGCGAACACCGTGAAGCTGCTGGTCGTGGACGTTTGACTACCGTCGGAGTCGGTGGCGAGCAAGCGCACGCCGTAGACACCGGGCGCCCAGCCAGTCGCGGGTAGTGGTGCCCGGCGTACCGACGTCCCTGTCCCCACCGGGGCCTCTGACCCTCCAGGTGGAGTGATGAACCACGCCAGACTGGAACCAGGCAGCACCCCGTCTTCGGCGTCACGCGCTGTTCCGTCCAACGTGACGGTGGAGTACTGCAGATACGTCGAGTAGGCGTCGCCAGGGGCCGGTCCATAGATGCTCGGCGCAGGTGGCTGCGACTCCAGCAACGGCTGCGTCGGGGCAGCGACACTCTCCGACGTCGAGAAGCCGTCGTTGGCGATGGCCACTAGGGCACCCCCGCCTGGGCAGCTACCGATCAAGCTCGGGTCGACGTTGAGCGACCACGATGCCGACCTACCGCTGATGTCATCGGGCTGAAGCGCGACCGCGACCGGGTAGTTGACCGCCCCGCAGCGAAAGACCAGGTCGATCCGCAGGTTGTCGGGGTTACTCCCCTTTGCGGTCACCGTGTACGGCTCACCCGACCCGGAGCCCGATCCGCCCGACCCACCACCCAACGTTCGAACAAACGCGTCCGGCTGGTGGTTTGAGTCAACGTAGCCACCCTCGGAATCCTCGCCAACCAGGTTCGGCGCAGTGCTGATGAAGGTGGTCACGCGGCCGTCATCGCTGATTCCACCGGCAGACCGTGCGGACTCATAGAGGATGTCGATCGTGCCTAAGTCCTGTTTCGCTCGCGTCCCGTCACCGGCTCGCGTCGCTACGACCGGCCCGGTATCCGATGATGTCGCAAAGTCGTAGACGAAGACATCCTGGATATTGTTGGTATCTGGCATCACGAAGTTGCTGGCGTTGCTCGACATCAGGATCTTGTTCGCGCACGAGGGTAGCGACGAGTTACAGCCAAGGTCCGGCGTCACATCGAGCAGGTACGTGTCGCCGTTGAGGTCTCCGGCGCCGGGGGTTGGCGAGGCGGTCGGGGCTGGCGAGGCGGTGTCCGTAGGCGTCGGGCTGGGGGACGGAGTGGCACCGGGCGCCTCACTGATCCGAGTCACGAAGGCCCCGCCGGTCATGTCCCGGACGAATACGTCCGATGCGCCGTTGAAGTCGCTCTCAACCAGGTTGCTGGCATCCGAGTCGAACACCACATACCTCGCCTCGTCCGGTCCGGAGAGCGGGCTGAGCAACGGCGGACTGAGGACGTCTCCGTTCATCGGGGCGTCGTTGAGGCTGCATTCAACCTCACAGCTGGGTGAGGCACCTCTCCCATAGGCCACGAGGCGCGTATCGGGGCCCGGTCCTCCCTCGCCTCCCCCACGCATGTCCCGCACATAGGCACCGAAGGTGCCCGGGAGCGGTGAACCCTCAAGGTCATCGCCCACAGTGAGCCGGGTATCACTGAGGAAGGAGACATAACGACCGTCGCTCGTGACCGATCCCGGTCGCTCACCGTGGTCAACGCAGGAAAACCCAGTCGCGCTGCAGCCGTTGGACCGCACGCTCGCCAGCTCAGTTTCTCCCTCTACGCCCAGATCGCGCAGGTACACCCGCGGCGCCACGCCACCATCGTCTTCGGCCAGGTACGTCAGGTTGGCGGCGGACGACGTGAACGCAACGTACCGGCCCGTCGCGCTGAGCACCGGCCTACCGATCGCTGAGGCATTGGCGACGGAGCGGCCTTCTCCGATGTCGGACGAAAGGTCCGCCAAATCGAGGTTCCCAGTCTCCACGTCGTACACGTAGAGGTGTGACAACCCGTCTAACGGGCTCGGATCGACCAAGTTTCCGGCAGCGGAAACGAAGGCAACAAAGCGGCCGTCGGCGCTGATGACTGGGTCGTAGCTTGCTCCATCCGACGCAGTCAAACCATCGCTACGACCAGTGGTGATGAGTGTCGTCGTCTCATTCGCCACATCGCGTAGGTAGATGTCGTCGTGCACATTGGTGTCAACCGAGTCAAGACCCGCCGCCGTCCGGAAGACCACCAGGTTTCCGTCGCCACTGATGTCCGAGGCGTAGGTTCCGTTGTCGCTGGGGATCGCATCAGAGCCACTTGCTGGTCCGGTGCCGACGCTGGCTCGTTCGGTCCCGGAAGCACCCGACGGGATCACACCCGTCACTACTGGGGCGACTACCCGGTTTCGGGCGTAGAGCACCACGCCGTCCTTCTCGAGCACGATGCGCTCAGCTCCGGTCTTGAAGGGCACCGCCGCCGTAAAGCTCGCGGTGTTCTCTGCCGTCACCACCCCCGACTCCGGCGTCCCAAGCGACCGATTGTGGTCGTGGTCGGAGGTGTCGAAGTTGACCGCCAGCCCGACGTCACCGCCATCGGGGATTGTCGTATCGGCAGAGTCCCTCTGCACCAGCCGGTAGGGGCTGTTGTTGTCGACGTTGAACCGCGGCACGCCGTTCTTGAAGTAGGACTCGGTGATGTCAGCGGTCGTGGGAGCTCCGGTCGTGGGATCTCCCTTCGTGATGACGCCCGAGATCACGAAGGTTGGCTCCGCGCCGACACCCTGTGCGGTGCCCACAGTCGTCGTGGTCGCAGGGCAGCTCGTCAGCAGCGGTGTCGGCGTCAGCGCACAAAGCGTGAAAGCCCAGTCCGCTGGCTCCAGCAACGTTGTCTGGTCGTTCCAGGTGTCGCGCACGGCCATCACAGTGCGGTCAGTGGCGAGGAACTGCCGAGTCGGGACGTTGTACGCGCGGTTCGGCGCGGTGTCGTCCGCCTGCGTGTTCTTCGAGTGGTACCGGCTGAAAGTGTCAGCGTTCGTGCCGTTCAACGGAACGTCGCCAAAGGTGTGGGCGATCTCCATCGCCATCGTCGACCCGGTCTGCGAAGGAGTGATGCCATCGGGCACAAGACGCGTCCAGGTGATCGGCTGCCCAACCTTCGACATCCCCTCGGCACATCCGACCTCGCCGCCGGAGCTGAGCCTGTCCGAGACCACACCAATCACGCGGTCGGCGGGCGTCAGCGGGTTGTTGGTGTTCCACGACTGCAGGAACGTCGAAAGGTTGGCCGCGACGCCGTCGAAGTTTGCCGCCGTCCCACAGAACTTGTTCGTGATGGGATCCTTGAACGACGTGATGTCGGCGATGGTCGGCGTCACGGCGTAGCGAATACCCGCAGCGGACGTCGTCGAGGTGAGATCACCCGTTCCGTCAGGAACCGGCAGCGTGCGAGCGAGCGCCCGCATGGCTCCCGCGGTGGTCGACTGGGCAGCGGCATCAAACTGTTGGGCGTACCCGACCCGCGGGTCCCCCATCGGCACGACGAGAATGCGCAGCGCGTTCGTCTTCTTCTCCACGGTGCGGGAGATCGGAGCAGTGCTGCCCGGCACCGTCGTGAACCGCACTGAGCCGGCTATCGCGGACGCCGTGAGGCTCGCTTTAGATGAGTAGTCGATCGTTACCGTCATCGTCGCTGTGTACCTGGCGGTGTTGGCGGGGGCAAGAACCGACCCGGGGATCACGAACCGGGTATCTGCCGGCGAGTCGACAGCCGGCGCGCTCGTGAAGGGCGCAAGCAGCGGGGCAGGGCTGGTCACGAGGTTGTCCGGGCTGATGCTGGTGGTGATGGGGGTGGTGCCCGAAGTCGTCACATTCAGCGTCGCGCGGGTAACCGCGATCGACTGACCCTTGACCGTGGCGCACGATGGCAGGCTGAGATAAGAACGAACGAGCGCCTCTTTGCCGCGCACCAGCGGGCTGTACGAGCCGACGCCCTGCGTCACGGTGATATCGCGCAATTGCGGAACCAACGTGCAGGTGGCGGCCGCCGCCGAGCCGCCCGGCAGGGCGGCGAGTGAAGCGGCTCCGAGCGCTACGGAGACGACAGCCGCCAACAGGCGGCTTCGGGCGACTTTACTCAGCGAGCTCATCGGGCCTCCAGGTACTCGGGGGCAACCAAGCCACTCCCCGTTATGGCGCTCACCCTAGGTGAGAGTTCAGGCAACTGTCATCCGTTTGCCGGAACGATTCACCTGCTGGTCACCGACGACCGATCTACGCATCGAATGATGCGAAATGTCCGAGAAACCTGTGCCTGGACGCACCGCCTGCCCGCTATCTTGTGCCAGCAAGCGCCCACCCACGCGCTTGACCCGGAGGGCGGGATGGACACAGACAGCGACGATCCTGCTGGGGCAAGTCGACCTTCGGGCGATGACGCCCACTCGGCGATGGCTGTGCTGCGCACCCCTGCTCTCCTGCGCGTCACCAGCGCTTACTTCATCTTCGTTGCTTCCGAGTGGGCAACGTGGATCGCGATGCTGGTCTGGGCCTTTGACCGGGGCGGAGCCAGCGCGGTCGGCCTCATCTCCGTGGTCCAGATGGTCCCTGCGACTTTGGCAGCCCCCTTTGCCGCATCCCTCTTCGAGCGCATGCGCCGCGATCAAGCTCTGGCGCTCGGGTACGGCATCCAAGCCGCCACCCGGTTGGCAGTTGGCGTCGTTCTGGTCTCCGGCGCCCCAGCCTGGCTGGTGTTCTTCACCGCTGCTGTGACGACGACGTCCATCGTCCTTACCCGGCCAATGCACCACGCGATCATTCCGGAGATCGCCGAGACACCAGAAGAGATCACGGTGGGCCACTCGGCATCGAGCACCGTCGAAGGAGTAGCCACCTTCGTTGGTCCGATCCTCGCCGGCGTCCTGCTGGGGCTCTTCGGGCCAGGATCGGTCTTCTTTCTCACCGGCGTCGCTGCAGCAGGGGCGGTACTCCTGACCCGCTCGCTTCCGCTGCGACGCACCTTCGAGCGTGAGACCGAAGCAGAGAACATCGTCAAGGCGACCGCGGCTGGGATTCGCGAGCTGAGACACAACCCTGGTGCGCTTCTCCTCACGCTCGTCGTTGGCGCCCAGTGGGTGGTGATAGGCGCGCTCGACGTCCTGACCGTTGTCTTCGGTATCGACGTCCTGGAAATGGGTCCATCCGGACCAGGGGTCTTGATATCGGCACTTGGGGTCGGCGGACTGGTCGGCGCAGCCGCCACGGTGCTGCTCATCGGCCGGAGCAAGCTGTCGCCGGCGGTCGCTGGCGGGATGCTCGTGACCGGGCTCTCCATCGCCGCTGTCGCCTTCAGCGTCGTCCCACTGGTCGCGTGGCTCCTGCTCGCACTCGCAGGGCTAGGAAAAGCCTTCGTGGACGTGGCCGGCCGGACGCTGCTGCACCGCGCCGTCAGCCACGACATCTTGTCGCGAATCTTCGGATTGCAAGAGAGCATGATCATGGGAGGAGTGGCCGTCGGCGCGACGGTTGCCCCCCTACTGATCAACCGGCTGAGCCCGGAAGGGGCTTTGATCGTCACCGGCATCTTCTTGCCCTTTGTCGGCCTTCTCGCGTGGATCCAGATCCGCAAGCTCGACGCCGAGGCGCTGCCCCCAGGACCAGGGTTCGGGCGACTCGAGTTGATCGCCATGTTCGCCTCCCTGCCGCTGGGGACTCTGGAGTCGCTCTCCCGCAACCTCATCTCGATCACCGCGGCGCCGGGCGTCGACATCTTCAGCCAAGGTGACGACGGAGACATGGTCTACATCGTCGATCAGGGCAGCGTCGAGATCATCAGGAACGGAAGCGTGATCAACACCAATGGACCTGGTGAGTACTTCGGTGAGATTGCGCTGCTGCGAGACATTCCCAGGACCGCAACCGTCCGGGCAGTCGACGAGGTTCACCTCTACGCATTAACGCGTGAAGCCTTCCTCGAGGCGGTGACCGGGTCATCGAAGTCCCACGAGCTTGCCCACGCGGAGGCGAGCCGCCGGCGAAAGGGCGACGCCCCAGACTGACCTACAGCGCCATCTCGTCGGCGTTCACACGTTGGCGCCACCACGCGCGAGACACAGGTAGCCGAACCAGTGGACAAGGCCGACAAGCAGGCCCCCACCGACGATGTTGCCGAGGGTCACAGCGGTGATGTTGGTGACCAAGCCGTTCCAGTCGAGGGACGCCAGCTGCTCGGGCTTGGGGCCAGCCTCCTGGGCCGCCTCCGCAAGTCCGGGCTCATCCTTTAAGAGCAGTCCCTGCGGAATGAAGTACATGTTGGCAATCGAGTGTTCGAAGCCAACGGCGGCCAAGGCTGCGATTCCGAAGATGACGGCAAACACCTTGTCAACGACGGTCTTGCCGGCCAGGACGCCCAACACGAAGGTCGAAAACAAGGCACCCCCGGCTTTGACGACCCCTTCGGTCTCGACCATCCGGGCCATTTCCGCCGGGGTGTAGGCCTCGACTCCACCCATCGGCGACACCTGGTCGGGCTGAGGCATAGCCACCTCCCTGTCCGATGGGGCTCAGGGTCGATCCGGACCCATCACTCGACGATTCGGATGCTAGCCAGTGTGAGCGATCTGGTCAGGGACCAAAGGTCACGTGAATCCGAGGAGATCAACCATCAGCGCCGCCCACCTGAAGCAACACCTTGCCAATGTTGTCGCCACGCTCGAGGACGCGATGAGCCTCGGCTGCGTCCGTCCACGGCAGGACGCGATCGATCACCGGATGCAGCGCCCCGGCTTCGAAAGCGGGCCACACCTGCTCCAGCACCTGCGTGACGATGGCGCCCTTCTCCTCAGGGGAGCGCGCCCTCAACGTTGAGCCGTAGATGGCGGCACGCTTGGCGAGCAGCCGCCCCAAGTCCAGCTCGCCTTTGGTGCCGCCTTGCAGCCCGATCACCACGAGCCGCCCACCGACAGCCAGCGACCTGGTGTTCGCGTCCAGGTACTTTGCCCCGATGACATCGAGGATCACGTCCGCCCCACGGCCATCAGTGGCCTCCTGCACCATCGCAGCCCAGTCCTGATCGCGATAGTTGACCGCGACATCGACGCCCAGCTCGACACAGGCGTCGATCTTGCGCTGCGAACCGCACGTGACGATCGACCGAGCACCGACCAGAGCCGAAATCTGGATGGCCATGGTCCCGATGCCTGAGCCGCCGCCGTGGGCCAGCAGGGTCTCACCCCGGCTGAGCCCGGCGATCATGACGAGGTTGGACCACACCGTGCACACGACCTCAGGAAGCGCAGCGGCCTCGAGCAAGGAAACCGAAGCAGGGACAGACATCACTTGGACCTCCGGAACGGCGACGCGCTGCGCATACCCACCACCAGCGAGCAACGCGGCCACCTCATCGCCCACTCGCCACCGGTCAACATTGGCGCCGAGAGCGGAGATGACCCCCGAGCACTCCAGACCCAGATAGGGCGCGGCGCCGGGCGTTGGTGGGTAGCGGCCCTCCCGCTGCAAGAGGTCGGCCCGGTTGACGCCAGTGGCCACGACATCGATGACTACTTCATCCGGCCCGGGAACGGGGTCGGATACCTCCGTGAGCTCCAGCACTTCGGGTCCACCAGGCTTCGAGTTCGTGATTGCCAGCACAGCAGGAGCCTAGGGGAACGCATGCACCAGGCAGGACGAGTGACCCTGTGGCTCGGCCTCACTAGGGTGACCATCGGTTCCCCACACCATCGGAGTAAGCACATGGAACGGCTCGCCGACTTTGTCCTGCACCACCGCAAATGGGTGATGGTCTTCTGGGCCGTCATGTTCGTCGTCGGCGTTCTCGCTTCCGGTAAGGCCACCGATCGGCTGACAACGGACTTTTCACTTCCGGGGCAGCCAGGTTACGAGACGTCGAAGCAGATTATCGAGCAGTACGGCAACGGCGGTAACACTCAGCCCTTCATCCCTATCGCTACGGTGCCCAAAGGCGAGACGGCGCTCGACAACATGGATGAGATCACCGCTGTCTTCGAAGAAATCGACGCTGAGTTCCCCAGCTACCGCTCGGCGTACTACGACAACACCAAGGATGACGTCTTCCTCACTGAGGACGGCCGCACCACGTACGCACTGGTCTTCGTGCCGTTCCCGGAGAGCTTCGCCGTACCGCTGCCCAGCGAGGAGATGGCCCCGCTCCTGGACAAAGCCAATCAAGAAACTGGCTTTGAGTGGACAATCACCAGCTACGACATGCTGGCGCAGGGAGACTCCTCAGAATCTGAAGCCCCCAGCATCTTGTTCGAGACACTGCTCGGAGCGCTCGGTGCACTTGCCGTGCTGATCTTCCTCTTCGCGTCCTTCCTGGCGCTCGTGCCTCTGCTGATCGCCATGGTCTCCATTCTCACCACCTTTACCGTCGTTCTGCTCCTCACCTACGTCACCGACATGAGCTTCATCGTGCAGTTCCTCATCTCGCTGGTGGGCTTGGGTGTTGCGATCGACTACTCGCTTCTCCTGGTGACTCGATGGCGAGAGGAACGCGACCACGGTCGGGACAACCACGAAGCGGTCAAGATCGCCATGAGCACCGCTGGACGTGCCGTGGTGTCCAGCGCCGGGACTGTGGCGATCAGTCTCATCGCCCTGCTTGTCATCCCCGTGCCCTTCCTTCGCAGCATGGGGCTTGGCGGCATGCTCATTCCGGTCGTCAGCACCATCGTGGTTCTCACCCTGCTCCCTGCTCTGCTCGGCGGCATTGGGCCACGCGTCGACTGGCCCAAGGTGCGGCATGAGAACAAGGCGTCGCGGGCTTGGTCCCGCTGGGCAGCGATGATCGTCCGCCGGCGCTGGATTGCGGCAGGTGTGGCGCTAGTCCTTCTCGGGCTACTGATCTCTCCGATCTTCGGCATCAAGATCGGACAGGCCCAGACGTCATCGCTTGCGTCTTCTGGGTCGGCATTCGAAGCCCTCCAACTACTCGAGGACGGCGGCGTCCCCGTCGGCGTTGTGTCCCCCTTGGAGCTGCTCGTTGAGGCCGACTCCGTCGAATCGCGCACCTCCTCTACGGACGAAGTTGTGGCGAACACCAACGCGGTGGACGGGATCGATGCCGCATTCGCCCCGAGCACCCCGGCATGGTCGACGGACGCCAGCCAAATCTCCATCAGCATCCCGTTCGAGGAGGCCGTCGACAGCACCAACGCGTCCGTGGTCAAGAGGGTCAACGACGCCAATGCTGCGGTACCCGGATTCGCCGGAACCGCTGGCGCGGCGGCCAACGTGCTCGACTACATCGACGCGGTCTACAGCAACTTCCCCTTGGTCATCGGGGTCGTCGCGCTGGTGACCTTCCTGCTTTTGGCACGCGCCTTCCGCTCACTGCTGCTGCCCCTCAAGGCTGTCGTTCTCAACATCGCATCGGTCGCCGCCACGTTCGGTGCGGTTGTCTGGTTCTGGCAGGAGGGCAACGGCTCGGAGGCCATCTTCGGCATCTCAGCCACCGGCTCGATCACTTTCTGGCTGCCGGTGCTGATCTTCGCTTTCCTCTTCGGCCTCTCGATGGACTACGAGGTCTTCATCCTGGCTCGAATGCGCGAGGAGTACGACGCCACCGGAAACACCGGAGCTGCCGTCACGCTCGGCCTCGGCAGAACCGGTCGACTCGTCACCGGTGCCGCGCTCATTCTCTTCTTTGCTTTTGTCGCGCTGGCATCCTCGCCGGGCACCGATATCAAGGTGTTCGCCACGGCACTGGGGTTCGGCATTCTGCTGGACGCTACCCTCGTGCGCGCACTTCTTGTCCCAGCTCTGGTGTCTCTTTTCGGTCGCTGGAACTGGTGGCTTCCCACCTGGGCGGCCCGACCACTCCGCGTCGAACCTCACGGTGCGGTCGTCGAGTCGGCCTCGGTGGTCGACGAAGCCGAGGCCTCGGTTCGTCCCTGATCCGACCGCGCGCTCGACGCGCGGTCCGTCAGCTAACGGTGCGTTCGGTGAACACCAAGCGGGCCCCTCCTCCCGGGACGGGCCCGCTTGGTGCGCTTGTCGCGCTGCATGAGGTGTCGATCAGGCAGGAAGCGTTGGCAGGAGTACCCGGTTGATCGCGTGGGCGATCTGCTTGTTGCCCTTGTTGATGTCGGTGACGACCACCTTGGCGTTGGCGACATCCTGGTTCTTGTCCTTGAGGAAGATGCCGTCATTGGTGACGTTCACGCCGACCGTCTGCCCGTTGGCCATGTCAAGCTTGGCGCCGTCCGAGTCAGCAACTGCATTAGCGTTGATCTTGACGCCAGGTGCCACGTGGTAGAGCAGGATCTGCTCGATGTTGCTGAGCCCGAGCGCGTCAACGAGTTTGCCGGTCAGGTTCGCCTCGTTCTTGGCGGTGATGCCGAGGTCACCACCGGTGCGCTCGAAGGCGGCGTCAGTCGGGAGAAAGGCGGTGAGGGTTGTGGTCCCATCCAGCAGCACCTTGACGGAAGAGTCAGCGTTGTCGCCAAGAACGGCGAGCACGGCGGCGGTCAGGATGTCGAAGTCGCCGCCCTTCTTGTCGAAGCTGGGCTGGCCTTCGACAGTATCGGCGAGCAGCACGTCACCTAGTGAGTTAGTGCCGGCCGCCGCTTGGGCCGGGCTGGCCATCATCAGCGGGGCTGCGGCGAGGCCAGCAGCTGCGGCGAGTGCCACGGCGCGGGAAGGGAGCTTCATCGGTGTCCTCCAAGTGTGAGTTGCTTGACACCCCCACTTCGCCTCCAGCCCCACACCTGGATGCACAACCTCTGAACAAGTTTTAGGGCTCGCCGGCCGCTTCGTCCTCCATGGCCAGGACTCCCGGGATCCGGCCGCCCAAGACGGTGGCCAAGTCCATAGCGAGCTCGAGGTCCTCGCCGGTGAACCCGGGCTCGCCCTCGCCCCGGGTGAGGAAGAGCTCGCCGTAGACCCAGCCGCCGGCAACGATGGGCACTCCCATGAAGCTGGCCGGGACCACCGTCGGGCTCGCCTCGACGTACTCCGTGACGACCGCGAGCGTGTCGGTGCTCAGGTAACCCCGGTGTGAGAGCAGTCGCGCTGCGGCAGCTGGATAGGAGTCCAGGGGGTAGTACTGGTTCACCGGGAAGGTCACCTGATCGGGATCGAGCTCTCCCACGTTGACCAGGTCGCAGAACTGGTCGTCGACGATCAAGGTGATGTGGGCGCTCGAGGCAGCCATGATCTCGGCGACTGACACCGCGGCCCCATAGGCCAACGACGAGAGCTTCTCGAACGGGTCAATGGTGATGACCAAGTGCCGAATGATGTCCGAGCGTCCTGGCCCAGTCCACCCCCGGTGGTAGCGCGCGGCAGAGTTCTGGGGCGACGTCCAGCCCACCGTCCACCTCCGCTCCTGCTGGTCGTCCCCGACCGTGGGGCTATCGACCGGTTACCAAGCACCCTTAACCCGGCGGGCATCACACCCCGATGACTGCCTCCGTGACGTCGGCGGAGAAACTGGAATCGAAGGAGGGGTCGGCGCACCCCGGCCCTACCGGGCCGCGCTTGCTCAGCTCGCGGCCGTTTCCGAAGGGGTGTCGGACGCGATGACCGAGCAGTGCCAGCGAGACTCTTTCCAACCCGTCGCGCTCTGCATCCAGATGACCGCCGCGAAACCACGCCTCCCACCCAGCCCGGGTCCGAATCGGTACACCGCTGCCGTCCGGCGCGATGTCGACGTTCCCGAAGTCGTCGTCACAAAGACCAGTCAAGGTGTCGAAGTCGTGCTCGCGCACGGCACGCAGCAACAGCGTTCGCCCAAAGAACGGGCTCCTCGGCGGACGCAACCGGTGGG
>JAJAYZ010000025.1 GCA_027118455.1 Actinomycetes bacterium | reverse complement strand
CGTCTGCTGCTGCCCCGGCGGCCAGCGTCCAACCGGTTGGCTCGTCCCCATCGGCCTGCAGCGAGTCACGCACCTCCATCGGCAGGCCACCACTTACTGGACGCGTTTCGACAGCCTTACCGTCCAGGACCGGCGCGCACCGAAGAAGCCGCACGTTCTTCTTCTGTCGCAGCAGCTCGAGCGCGTCGATGTCGAAGTCGGGGGCGACCACAACCTCGGTGAAGACATCGCCCATCTCCTCGGCCATGGCCAACGTCACCGGTCGGTTGCTTGCGACGACCCCGCCGAACGCCGACACTGGGTCACACTCAAACGCCTTACGATAGGCCGCGGAAACGTCGTCGGCGGAGTCGACCGCGATGCCGCACGGGTTGGCATGCTTGATGATCGCCACGCATCCTGCGCTGTGATCGTAGGCTGCGCGACGAGCGGCGTCAGCGTCGATGTAGTTGTTGTACGACATCTCTTTGCCGTGCAGCTGTTCAGCCTGCGCGAGTCCATCGGGCCCACTGTCGCTGGTATAGAGCGCCGCGCGCTGGTGCGGGTTCTCTCCGTAGCGAAGGACGGCCACCCGGTCCCAGGTGCCGCCGACCCAGGACGGGAAGCCGTTGCCATCGGTCTCCGGGGCAACGACGCTGCTCATCCACGAAGCGACCGCGACGTCGTAGGTGCCCGTGTGCGCGAAGGCCTCCGCCGCGAGCCGCTGACGCTGCTCGAGCGTGAAGCCACCCCCGCGCACGGCGTCCAAGACCTCCCGGTAGCGCTCCGGCGAGACTACGACGGCAACGCTTGGGTGGTTCTTGGCAGCGGCGCGGACCATCGATGGCCCACCGATATCGATCTGTTCGATGCACTCGTCCGACGACGCCCCCGATGCCACCGTCTCGGTGAACGGGTAGAGGTTGCCGACGACCAGGTCGAAAGCTTCGATGCCGAGGTCGACGAGTTGCTGCTCGTGGTCCGGCTTGCGCCGGTCGGCGAGGATTCCGGCGTGCACCCGCGGGTGAAGCGTCTTGACGCGACCGTCGAGACACTCCGGGAAGCCGGTGAGGTCCTCGACCTTCGTGACGGGCACCCCGGCTTCGGCAATGCGGGCAGCGGTCGATCCGGTTGAGACCAAGCGAACACCGGCGGCGTCCAGCCCTTGAGCAAGTTCGGTCAAACCGGTCTTGTCGTAAACGCTCACCAGGGCTCGTCGAATGGGACGCTGCGTCACGTACGGACGACCTTTCTTCCTTCGGTGCGGTACTGGTCGGTGACCAGGTCGGCCACAGTGTGCACAAGCAACTCTCGCTCATGCTCCTTGATGCGCTCGTGCAGGCTCAGCTCGTCGTCATCGTCGAGGACGGGGATCGCCACCTGCGCAACGATCGGCCCCGTGTCGAGTCCGGAGTCAACGATGAAGATCGTGCAGCCGGTCACTTTGACTCCGTACGCCAAGGCATCTCGAGGGCCGTGCGTCCCTGGAAACGCCGGTGACAGCGCAGGATGGGTGTTGATCACTCGGCCCGAGAATCGCTCAAGGAAGGCGGGGCCGACCAACCGCATGAAGCCGGCAAGGACGACGAGGTCGGGCCGGTAGATAGCGGTGGCGTCTGCGAGTGCGACGTCCCAGGAAGCACGGTCGTTGTACTGGTTCGGGGCAGCGATGAAGGTGGGTATGTCTGCGGCAGCGGCGCGCTCGATCGCGCCGGTATCGGGCCGGTCGGCCCCAACGGCAACCACGTGAGCCGGGTAGTCGTGCGCGTCTGAGGCGTCGATCAGCGCCTGCAGGTTGGTGCCGCCTCCGGAGACCAGGACGACCACGCGCGAACGAGCCACGGTCACGAACCCTACTGGGGGTGGCTACTTGCGGCTGGGGTGGCTACTTGCGGCGCAGTGCCGTCTTGACCTGCTGGGAGAGGCTCGACAGCAGCGTCACTCGTTCCCTCAGATCGATCAGTCGGGACCCACCAGTGCCGGCCCGACGATGCAGCTCCCAGGCCACGACGGCAGCAACCAGAGCCATCTCCAAGCCAGCGACGAGTCCCACCCGCCAGCCGACCGGGCCGAGCGAGCTCAGCGCCTGGTTGCCGACCGAACCGGCGCTCAGCCAGCAGAGCACGCCGAGCCCAACGCCGCTGAGCGCACCAGCGGCCGCCGCGCGCGCGGCGAGGTGCTCGACCCGAACGGTGCCCTGCCGCCGATGCAGGACGGCCGCCACCGCGTAACCGCCGAGCAGAGGTGCCGCCAGGGCGACGTAAGCCCATATCCCGGGCTCTCCCTGCGGCGGTAGTGCGGCCAGTGGGGGGAAGACCGGCAGCGCGCCGTAGTCGACGCTTTGGGGTGAGACAACGCCGTCAGCACCGAGCGGGAAGCCCAGGCCGGTCGTGAAGGCGACGGTCCACATCACGAGGTTCGGCACGAAGGCCAACGTCAGCAGCACGAGGACGGGGATCCCTGCCCATCCGGCGCCCAGCGCCCGGTACATCTCAGCTGCGTCTGGGAAACCGATCGCCAGAGCAATGGTGGTGAGTACGGCGCCGACCATCACGACGGTCGCCAGTCCGGCCACGGCGGAGGCGCCGACGTCTCGGGCCGGACCCGGAATCGCCTCGATCGCCTCTCGCAACAAGCCGGACGCACGCAACAGCCCGAGGCCGCTGCCCGCCGCAGCAATGAGCGTGGCCACGACGAAGGCGGTGCGCGGCGCCGGCTGAACCACGTCCGAGCGCACCACACCAGCGACGACCGCGGCCAGGACTCCGTAGACCAGGGCGAAGGGGATGACCGCCCTGGTCACATCGGCCAGACTCTGCGGACGCACCATGCGCGCCACCTGACGCCCGCCCGCGTAGGTGAGAAACCCGGGAATGAGGAGCAGCCCCATGGGTAGGAGCCCAAGTGAAACGGTGCCGATATCGAGTGGCACATGGTGGGCATAGAGCCAGAAGCCGACCGCGACTCTCGCCGTAACGTCAGGTCCGGTATCGGCCGCATGCGGAGCCAACGCCCACGACCCCAGCGTCACGATGACAGCCAGCGCCACGCCGATGAGCGCCACCAACGCCGCCGAAACAGCAGCCGCGAACGCCACACTGATCGAGTCGTGGTGGCGCGTGGCTGCTCGCGAAGGGCGCGTCACGGGGCGGGCACGCCGGGAACTGGTAGTCATCGCTGCCATCGTTGCAAGACGAGCGCGCCAGGCGCCGGAGGCGCGCCCTCCGGAGCCCGCCGACTGTCTGGCGACGGGGCGACGGGCTTTAGCCGCCCAAGAGGTCGCGCATCAATGCTGCCGTCGCGCTCGGTGTCTTGCCGACCCGGACGCCAGCTGCTTCCAGCGCGTCTGCCTTGGCGGCCGCCGTCCCCGACGACCCTGAGACGATCGCACCGGCATGGCCCATGGTCTTGCCTTCGGGGGCGGTGAAGCCCGCGACGTAGCCAACCACCGGCTTGTTGACGTTGTCGGCGATGTAGGCGGCGGCCCGCTCCTCGGCGTCTCCACCGATCTCACCGATCATCACGATTGCCTCGGTGTCGGGGTCGGCCTCAAAAGCTGCCAGCGCGTCGATGTGCGTAGTCCCGATCACCGGGTCACCACCGATACCGATGCCGGTCGAGAACCCGATGTCACGTAACTCGTACATCATTTGGTAAGTCAGCGTCCCGCTCTTGCTCACCAACCCGATCGGTCCGCGCCCGGCGATCGTCGCGGGGATGATGCCGGCGTTGGACTGCCCTGGGCTGATGATGCCTGGGCAGTTGGGACCGATGATCTGCGTTCCACCGGCGTTCTGCGCGTACTGGAAGAACTGCGCGGTGTCGCCAACCGGGATGCCTTCGGTGATAACGACGCAGAGCGGGACGCCGGCATCGACCGTCTCGATGACAGCCGCCTTGGCGAACCGTGGCGGCACGAACACCACAGACACGTCTGCGCCGGTTGCTTTGATGGCTTGGGCAACCGAGCCGTAGACCCGAATGTCACCGCGCCCGCCGTCGACCGTTTGTCCGTCCTTGCCAGGCGTGACACCGGCGACAACATTCGAACCGGACGCCACCATGCGCCGGGTGTGCTTGGTGCCTTCCGATCCGGTGATGCCCTGCACCAGGATGCGGCTGTCAGAGTTGAGCCAGACTGACATGTGAGCCCCCTACTTCGCAGCCGCGAGTTCGGCGACCCGGCGGGCCGCTGCGTCCATGGTGTCGACAAGCTCGACGACGCCATGTTCGGCCCCGTCGAGAATCTGCCGACCCTCTGCCGCGTTGTTGCCGTCGAGGCGGCAGACGATCGGCAGGTTGACCGCATCACCACGCTCGGCAAGCATCGTGAACGCCTGCACGATGCCGTTGGCCACCGCGTCGCAGGAGGTGATGCCGCCGAACACGTTGACGAAGACGGCCTTGACCTGCGGGTCGCTCAAGATGATCTCGAGTCCGTTCGCCATCACTTCAGCGGACGCGCCACCGCCAATGTCGAGGAAGTTCGCGGGTTTGACGCCGCCGAACTCCTCGCCGGCGTAGGCGACAACGTCCAACGTGCTCATCACGAGGCCGGCACCGTTACCGATGATGCCGACCGATCCGTCGAGCTTGACGTAGTTGAGATCCTTCTCTTTGGCCGCGAGCTCCAGCGGATCGACCTCGTCGTGGACGAGGTAGACGGCGTTGTCGGGGTGGCGGAAGTCGGCGTTCTCGTCGAGGGTCACCTTGCCGTCGAGCGCCAGGATCTCGCCGCCCGGCGTCTTCACCAGCGGGTTGACCTCGACCAGGGTGGCGTCCTCTTCAACGATGACGCGCCAAAGCTTCCGCAAAACATCCGCCACCTGATCGGCGACGTCCGCGGGGAAGTTCGCCTTCGCCACGATCTCGCGCGCCTTGGCCTCGTCGACGCCGGTCAGGGCATCGATCGGGACCCTGGCGAGAGCCTCTGGCTTGGTGCGGGCCACCTCTTCGATGTCCATGCCGCCCTCGACGCTGGCCATGGCCAGGTAGGTGCGGTTGGCGCGGTCGAGCAGGAAGGATACGTAGTACTCGGTTTCGATGTCGGCAGCTGGGGTGATGAGCAGGCGGCGTACGACGTACCCCTTGATGTCGAGGCCGAGGATCTCACCAGCCTTGGCTTCGGCGTCGTCGGCTGAGTCGGCAAGCTTGACGCCGCCGGCCTTGCCGCGCCCACCGGTCTTCACCTGCGCCTTGACGACCACGAGGCCGCCGTACTTCTCGGCGGCGCTTCTGGCCTCTGCCCTGGTGAACGCGACGGCTCCGGGGGTGACCGGGACACCGTGCTTGGCGAAAAGTTCTTTGGCTTGGTACTCGAACAGGTCCACGCGGGGCCCTCACCTTCGACTCGGGCTGAGTCCGGGCCGCCCGTAACGGCTGAGGTGGTCCCGGCTTGCCGACAACCGACGCGGGCGAGCCTATCCACACTGCCCGCCGCCACCGCCAAACGGGGCCATGTCACACCGGTTCGGTCATTTCGAACCTTCGACGTCACCACGTTCGGTCCGGAGGATCACCCGCCCACGCCCTGTGGACGCATGGTGCCGGCGCTGGTTCGGTCTTTCCGAACCGGTGTGACATGGCCCCATCCTGGGGTCAGGCGGAGTCGGGGAACGAACCGAAGAAGAAGATCGCCCCCGTCGGATCCGTGGCGCCGGCAAACTTCTTATGGCCCATCCATGGGGGCATGGAGAGCTACCCACCGAGGCCGGCCACTTGCGCTGCGCTTGCCTCGCAGTCGGCGACCCCGAGGTACACGATCCACACACTGGGCGCCTCAAGAGGGATGCTCTCTGGCATGTTGATGGCGCCGCAGTTGGAGGTGTCGTCGGGCTTGCCCTCCACGTGATCCACGTGATCCACGTGATCCACGTGATCCACGTGAGTACTCCATGCCACCGGGATTCTGGGCCTCCCAACGCCAGCCGAAGACCGTTGACAGGAACTCCTTCGCCGGGCCGAGGTCGCGGGACTGCAACTCGTTCCAAACCAGCGCACAGGGAGCGCTGGACATCTCCGCCCCTTCGTGCTCGATCGGCTGCCAGACACCGACGACCGCACCGTCGGGACTCGCGATCATGGTCATCCGGCCGGAATCCATCACGCCCATCGGCAGTAGACCGGCTGCCGCCAGATGCGGTGGCTGCGGATCCATGTCAGCGACCATCTGACCCTTGAGGTAACACATCGTGTAGTCGACACCCATGGGCGTTGGCGCGTCCTCGTAGGTCCAGCCGAAGAAGCCGGAGTGGAACGCTTTGGTCGCCGCGACGTCGGACGTCTGCAGGTCGACCCATCCGAGGGATCCGTGAGTCAGCCGCATGACTCCGACGCTGGCCCACAGCGGCGCTCGGCGAAACCCCTTCACGGTGAGCGCTCACTCACTAGAATAAATGGTGAATCAGTAAGCGCCCGCGTCGCCGACCGGGCACCACCGCGAGGAGCACCGTGGACCCCCGGCACGCCGTCTTGTTCGAGCCCATCGACATCGGCCCCAAGACCCTGCCCAACCGCTTCTACCAGGTGCCGCACGCGTCCGGATTCGGCGTCGAGCGGCCCCGCACGCAAGCCGCCTTCCGAGCGATCAAGGCCGAGGGTGGCTGGGGCGGCGTCTGCGTCGACTACACGTCCTTCTCGCTCGAGAGCGAGGAGGCTCCAGCGGTCTCGGCGCTCTTTTGGGACGACGCAGACGCCAAGGCCCTGGGGCTCTCCGCTGAGGCGATCCACGCCCACGGCGGGCTGGCCGGCATCGAGCTCTTCCACGGCGGAGCTCACAGCGAGAACGGTCAGTCACGAGCCATTCGCGTTGCCCCCACCCAGCATCGGTCACTCCCCATCTGGGGTGGCCTGACCAAAGAGATGGATGCCGGTGACATCTCCCGCATTCAGCGCGAGTGGGTCGACGCCGCTCGGCGAGCCAGAGATGTGGGCTTCGACATCGTCTATCTCTACGGTGCACACGGATATCTGCTGTCACAGTTCTTCTCGACCCATCTCAACCAACGCACTGACGCGTACGGCGGATCGCTGGAGAACCGCGGACGCTTCTGGCTCGAGACGCTCGAATCCGTGCGAGATGCCGTCGGTGCCGACTGCGCGATCGCTACCCGCATTCCCGTCAATGGCCGCGACGGTCTACCGGGCATCGAGACCGACGACATGCTCGAACTGATTCGGATGGCTTCGCCATTGGTCGACCTCTTCGATGTCAACGTCGGCGTTTGGCCAGAAGACTCCGGTACGTCTCGTTACTACCCCGAGGGCCACGAACGCCCCTGGACGGACCGGGTCCGCGAAGCCACCGACAAACCCGTGGTCGGCGTCGGCCGCTACACGTCAGCAGACCTCATGGCCGAGATTGTCCGCACGCGAGCGCTCGACATCATCGGTGCGGCGCGTCCCGCCATCGCCGACCCGTTCCTTCCGACCAAGATCCGCGAGGGTCGGCTCGACGAGGTGCGCGAGTGCACCGGCTCGAACGTCTGCATCGCGCGCGAAGAGGCCTACAACCAGGTCGCCTGCATCCAGAACGCGACAGCTGGTGAGGAGTTCAGACGCGGGTGGCACCCCGAGCGGTTCACCAAGGCACTCAACGCCGACCGCGCTGTGCTCGTCGTGGGCGCCGGCCCAGCCGGCATGGAGTGCACCGTCGTCCTCGGCAAACGTGGCTTCGACGCCGTCCACCTCGTCGACGCCGCAACAGAGATCGGCGGTCGGATGCGGTGGACGCGGCAGCTGCCAACCCTTGGCGACTGGGGGCGCGTCACCGACTACCGCGCTATCCAGCTCGACAAACTCGACAACGTCGAGGTCATCACCGGGCGCCATCTCTCGGTTGCTGACGTCCTCGACTACGGCGCCCAGATCGTTGTCGTCGCGACCGGCTCGACGTGGCGCGGCGACGGCGTGCAGCCTGAGCACGCTGACATCGACGGCGCAGACGCGTCCCTCGCCCAAGTGATGACGCCAGAGCAGGTGATGCTCGAGGGCAAGCGCCCAGCGACCGGCTCTGTTGTCGTCTACGACACCGACGGTTACTACGTAGGTCCAGGGATCGCCGAGCAGTTGGCGGGAGAAGGCTATGACGTCCACTTGGTGACGTCGTTCGGCATCGTGTCGCCGCTGTCGGACGAATCGCTGGAGGGCGACATGCTGCGCCAGCACCTGCACGATCAAGGAATTACCGCCCATCGCGACGTCGTCGTCACGGCCGTCGATCAGTCCGGCGTAGGGGGTACCGACGAGTTCGGTCGGCCCTGGTCACTCAGCTGCACCGGCGTTGTGCTGGTCACCCAGCAGCGTTCCGATGACGAGCTCTACCGTGCACTGCTGGCCGATCCAACGGGCCTGGAGGAAGCCGGGATCGAGGCGGTGTACGCGATCGGGGACGCGATCGCCCCGCGGCCGATCAGCGAGTCGGTCTTCGACGGCCACCGTCTCGCTCGCGAGATCGACGGCGACGACCCGATGCGGCCGCTCCCCTACCTGAGGGAGCGCATCGCCCTCTGAGCATGACGCCCAGTGTCCCGCTGGCCTTCAGCGCAATGTCGTCGTCACCCACGCGACGATGTCGTGCGTGGACGCGCCGGGCGTGAAGATCTTGGCGACGCCGGCCGCCTCCAGCACTGGAATATCGGCGTCCGGGATGATCCCGCCGCCGAAGAGCACGATGTCGGATGCTCCGCGCTCGGCGAGCAGCTGAACGACCTTGGGGAAGATGGTCAAATGCGCGCCGGAGAGCACTGAAAGACCGATGGCGTCAGCATCCTCCTGGATCGCCGCATCAACGATCTGCTCCGGTGTCTGGTGCAGCCCGGTGTATACAACCTCGACGCCGGCATCGCGAAGGGCGCGGGCGACAACCTTGGCCCCGCGGTCGTGCCCATCGAGCCCGGGCTTGGCCACGACGACACGGATCGGCGTCGAAGGTTCTGATGTTTCGGTCACTACCGACTCCTCGCGCAGGGTCCGGGTTCGGTCCGCACGAAGGGTAACGGACGCCGCCTGCGAACTTCCACGCGGTGAGGTGTCTCACACATCGTGACGCCGCATCTGGCGCCGCTGTGGAGCAGGTCACGCCTGACGAACCTCGTCCAGGCGGCAGTCTCACTCGCTGTGGCCCCCGTCACGCCGAACGCAGAACGGGTTGTCCACAAGGTCTCAGCAGGCTTTCAGGCTTCGTTGTTAGCGTCGACTCGTTCGCAGGCCCCCGACTGACACACCCTCCCCCAACCCCATGGAGTACCCGCATGCCTTCGCACGCCCGACTCCGGCCAGCACTCATCAGCCGGCCAAGTACCGTCATCGCACTGAGCCTGGCCGTCTCGTCGCTCTCGTTGGTCACCCTCGTCCACGCCCCAGGGCAGGCCATCGCCGGCGAACCTTCGATCGCTGATCCGCCTGTGACGCGGCAGGTCGTCGCCGCGAAAACCAACACCAGCGCGGCGCTCTCGATAGTCGACCTCGAGCGATCACGTATCGCCCGCCTCGCCGGGATGCGCGCGGAGCGTGGGGCCAAACGCGACCGCACAGCGGCCCGGCAACTGCGCCAGCAACGCGAGGCTCGGCAGCAGCGACAAGAACGCCGCGCGAAGGCACAGGCGGCGGCTCGAGCTGAGCGCAGGGCTCCGGAGTGGGTCATGCCCGTCCCCGGAGCCGGTATGTCGGCGTACTTCGGCGAGGCCGGCTCGGCGTGGAGCAGCGGGTACCACACCGGGCAGGACTTCACCGCTGTCGCAGGGACGCCGGTACATGCCGTCGGCTCCGGCACCATCACGTCGGCAACCTGGAGCGACGCCTACGGAAATATCATCGAGATCACCCACGCGAACGGCGACCAGTCCTGGTACGCGCACATGTCATCATTCGAACGGACCTCCGGAAGCGTCAGCGCCGGTGATGTCATCGGATACATCGGCTGCACGGGCAACTGCTTTGGGACCCACTTGCACTTCGAGTACCACCCTGGCGGCGGCGAGGCTGCGGACCCACTCCCCTGGCTGCGCCGCAATGGCGCCTACTGAACGGCTAGAGCTTCTCGACAGGGGCGTAGCGCAGCAAGAGGCGCTTGATGCCGAGGTCGCCGAAGTCGATCGTTGCCTCAGCCTTGTCGGCGGCGCCAGCCGTCGAGACCACGCTGCCCAGGCCGAAGGTGTCGTGAGTGACGCGGTCTCCTGCGGCAAGGGCAGTGACCTCGCGACTGCCGGGCGAGCGTCCCGAGACCGGCGTTGCCCGCGCAATCGATGGCGGGGGCGCAGACTGACCTGTGTCCTCGCGCTGCCAGTCGACCAACTCTTCTGGGACCTCCTCGAGGAAGCGCGATGGCGGGTTCCACTGCGGTGACCCCCAGGCTGACCTCATCACCGCCCGGCTCAGGTACAGGCGCTGGCGAGCCCTGGTGATGCCGACGTAGGCGAGGCGCCGCTCTTCTTCGAGCTCTTGGCTGTTGCCGAGCGAACGCATGTGCGGGAAGATGCCGTCCTCCATGCCGGTCAAGAAAATGACCGGGAACTCCAATCCCTTGGCGGTGTGCAGCGTCATCAACGTGACCACGCCGCCGTCCTCACCTGCATCGGGGATCTGGTCGCTATCAGCGACCAGCGCAACCTGCTCCATGAAGTCGGCCAAGGTGCCGTCCGGCGCACCCTCTCCGAACTCGTGGGCAACCGCCTCAAGCTCGCGAAGGTTCTCGATCCGTGACTCGTCTTGCGGGTCATGGGACGCCTGTAGCTCGGCTAGGTAGCCAGTCTGCTCGAGCACTGCCTCCAGGACGGTAGCGGGGCCAGTTCCGGCCTCGACAAGGGTGCGCAGCATGTCCATCAGCCGAACGAATCCGTTGATGGCGTTGACCGAGCGTGGCTGCAGCCCGGGCACCACGCCAGCCTGCGCCAGACCCTGGGCGAAGCCGATGCCCTGGCGCTGCGCAAACACTTCGAGTGCGGCAACGGCGCGGTCCCCGATCCCGCGCTTGGGTGTGTTGACGATGCGCCGCATCGACACGACGTCATCGGGGTTGGCGAGCACCCGAAGATAGGCGAGTGCGTCGCGCACTTCGCGGCGTTCGTAGAAGCGAACGCCACCGACAACCTTGTACGGAAGCCCGACGCGGATGAAGACCTCTTCGAAGACACGTGACTGAGCATTGGTGCGATAGAACACCGCGACGTCTCGAGGCTTCGCATGCCCGCCATCGCTGAGCTCGTCAACCGTCTGCGCGACGAACGAAGCCTCGTCGTGCTCGTTGTCGGCGACGTACCCGACGATCGGCCAGCCCGAGCCGGAATCACTCCAGAGGTTCTTCGGTTTGCGGTTGAGGTTGCGCGAGATCACCGAGTTTGCTGCCGACAAGATGGTTTGTGTCGACCGGTAGTTCTGTTCGAGCAAGATCGTTTGAGCATTCGGGTAGTCCTCCTCGAACTGAAGGATGTTGCGAATCGTCGCGCCGCGGAAGGCGTAAATGCTCTGGTCGGCATCACCGACCACCGCCAGCTCTGCCGGTGCTAGTGCTTCGTCGGCAGGTCCGACAATCTCTTTCACCAAGACGTACTGGGCATGGTTGGTGTCTTGGTACTCGTCAACCATCACGTGCCTGAACCGGCGGCGGTAGTGCTCGGCAGCCTCGGGGAACGCCTGCAGAAGGTTGACGGTCGTCATGATCAGGTCGTCGAAGTCGACGGCGTTGGCCTCCAGGAGGCGCCGCTGGTAGGTGCGGTAGACCTCGGCGAGCATCTCTTCTGTTGGCGTTGCAGTGCGGCTTGCATACGACTCCCAGTCGACCAGCTCGTTCTTGAGGTTGCTCACCTGCGCGCTGAACGAGCGCGGCGGGTACTTCTTCGGGTCGAGATCGAGGTCGCGGCAGACCATCGTCATCAGTCGCTGTGAGTCGGCCGCGTCGTAGATCGAGAACGAGGACGACATACCCAACCGCTTGCTCTCGGCCCGCAAGATGCGCACACACGCAGAGTGGAAGGTGGACACCCACATCGCCTTCGCCCGGGGGCCAACGAGAGCGCCAACACGCTCCTTCATCTCACCGGCGGCCTTGTTCGTGAACGTGATGGCGAGGATCTGCCCAGGTTGGACGCCACGAGCCGCCAGGAGGTAGGCGATGCGGTGGGTGAGTACCCGCGTCTTGCCCGATCCCGCGCCGGCGACGATCAGAAGGGGGCTGCCTTCGTGCTTGACGGCAGCTTGCTGCTGGTCGTTGAGGCCATCGAGCAGGGCTCGGGTATCGATCGCAGGCCCACGCGGCGAAGTCGGCTGCGCGGCTGGCACGAAACCTGGGAGATCGTCGAAGAGGGAGGTCACTGACCGGAGTCTAGGCGGCGTGGCAGACATCCCCCTGGCGCCCCGAGATGGCGCGCGCACGCACGATCAGTGGCCGATGAGCGGCTAGATCAGCGGAACGAGCCGAGGACAGTGATGCGTACGTCGACGCCCTTGGCTCCACTGTTGAGCACTCGAACCATGCGGTGCGATCCAAGTCCCACAACTACCGTTCCGGTCACTGTTTGACCCGGCGTGATGGACAGATCGGTGGTGCCAGGGCGCGAAGCCCCTAGGCGCCAGAAAGTCAGCTTGCCGGCGGTGGTGGCCCGTCGAGCCGTGACCTGCAAGAGCACGCCGTCGGCGTCGCGCGCCACTGCGTCGCCTACCGAGAAGTCCTTGATCGTCCCTTCACCGAGGTTGGACAGCTGAAGGTTCGAGCCGGTGTCAACAACAGTCTTGGGGGCGGCCCGCAGGGCCAGGCTGTGACCGCCGTTGAGCGCGGCCGGCTCGTAAGCACCGGCGATGTCAACGGCCACGTCCCTACCGCCGGACCCTTCGTTGGCGATGATGACCGCACCGTCGCGGCCCACCGGCACCGACGTCTGAACCGTGGTCGCGCCACGACCGTAGGTGAGCACCGGAATCCTTAGACGATTGCTGCCTGCTGGGTATGCATAGATCGAACCGCGTCCCTGACCGGGAGCGACCGTGAGGCTAAGGCTCGCGGACGACGATGCCGGGTCGGTTCCCGCGGCGCCGGCAACGGCGACCTTGGCATCGCCACTGGCCCGGAGCGAGAGGTTGGCAAGTCGCTTCGGCCTGACAGCGTCAAACTCATCACCGCCGTCGGCTGCGATCTTTCGACGGAGCGACAGTGGCGCGTCCGGGTTCACGTAGTAGCCGACAACGCTGACCGCGAGGTCACTCGCTCCGAAGTCAGTGAAGAAGCTGACTTTCCCGTCGGCCCCGACCGGGAGCACCATGGAAGCTGAGCTGATCTGATTTTGGACGGCGGATATACGACGGACCGGAGGAATATCGCCACCTGCTGGTCCCGCTGTCAGACCGGCTGTCCAGTTCGGTCGCCGCATAGCCACATTCAAAGCGACAGCAGAGACTCCCTTACCAGGGACCGGTCCCCTACCAGCGACCTGCACGTCGACGCGGCGGCCCGAGCTCTGGAACAGTCGACAGGGCCCGTTCAGCATTCCGGCGCCGGACTCGGTGGACGCCAGTCGGTTCGGAGTGACCGAGACGTACCGCATCGGGTCGGTCTGGACGCGTGGCGCCGTGGTTGTCAACGACCCGTTAAGACATGGCTTCCCCAGCGGCTTGCCCGTCCAAAAGGAGGTGCGTCCCGTAGAACCGTCGTAGCCCAAGCTGATGTGAATGTGGTCGGTGTGCGGATTCGTTCCGCTGTACGAGCCCCACCCGGTATCCCCGTAAGCGCGCCAGATACGCCGGTTGAAGATGATGTACATGATCCCGAGCCGGCGAGCCATGGCGTTCTTGTTGCCGTTCTCGTCGGTCGCCAGGAGCCATGACAAGAACGCGTCAGCCTTGGCCTTACCCGCTTTCGTCGTTGAATCCACCATCCAGTCGAGTGCGCGACCGTCGTTGTGCTCCGATGTCGTGTAGCAAGCGTTACGGGCGATCCCGATCGACTCATCCGCACCGTAGGTGGCCCTGATCAGGTCGGCAAGCTTCACCGCCCCCGGCCGGTCAACGGGATCGCAGATCGTATTGCCTTCGTAGGCGGAGTACCCCTCGATCGCTTTTCCGAACTTCGGGGTGTTCGGCTGCGGTGGGGCGGCCTCGGCCGACGTGATGGTCATGAGGGGGATCAGGGTCGCCAGCACCACCAGAAGCACCAGGTGCACCGGCAGGCGAAGGGCTCGAGTCGACTTAGGCATTATGAGTACGTTCGGCGGCCAGGATGCCGCGCTGAAGCCCCCTGCCTACCATGGCGCGGGGCAGATCACCCGATCAGCGCACCCACAACCGGCTACCAGGCCGTAACCCAGCAGAAGGAGCCCCAGTGGCTGAGCACCTCCCCGATTCCGAGGTTGAGCGCGTCCTGGTCGTCACCGCCCACCCCGATGACGTCGACTTCGGTGCGTCAGGCACTTTGGCTCAGTGGACAGCCCAGGGAATCGCGGTCACCCTCTGCGTGGTCACCGACGGCGATGCCGGCGGATCCGACCCCAACGTTCCAAGATCAGATATTCCGGACATTCGCCGCGCTGAGCAGCGCGCCGCCGCAGCGCTGTGGGGGGCCTCCGACGTCGTCTACCTCGGATACCGAGACGGCGAGCTCACCGTCTCGCACGACCTGCGGCGCGACATCAGCCGAGTGATCCGGCAGGTGCGACCGCGCCGGATGCTCATCCAGTCTCCCGAACGCCATTGGGAGCGGATCCAAGCCTCGCACCCGGACCATCTCGCGGCTGGCGAGGCTGCCATGCAGGCGATCTATCCCGACGCGCGCAACCCTTTCGCCCACGTCTCCCTCCTCGGTGACGAAGAACTCGAGGCGTGGACCGTCGAAGAGGTCTGGGTCATGGCCGGTCCCCAGGCTGGCCACGCCGTCGATATCACCGACACGTTCGCCACCAAGATCGCCGCCCTGAAAGCACACGAGTCGCAGACAGCGCACATGGAGGACCTGGAGAAGCTGATGCGGGGTTGGGGCACGATGATGGCTAAGAGTTTCGGCCTGGCAGACGGCCGACTCGCCGAGGCCTTCCAGATCGTCAATACAGCCTGAACGCGGCGCCGTGTCTGAGCCTGCTGACGAGCGTGAGGCTGCTGTCACACGCGAGCACACATGCGCGGCCGCCACACGTGACGCGTGGTCCAACGCTGGCGTCGCAACCTCTCGTGAAGACTTAGGTACCTTTCGCCGGCCCCTGCGCCTCCAAAATGGGTACCTGAGTCTTCACACCGCGAGCCGCGTTCGGCACGATCAGCCCACCGTCGTCACCGAACCAGCGATTACACTCGGCGACGAGAAACGTCACCCAACGGGACAGTCGGCGGACCTGGGTGGCACCCAGACTGCTGCCCGGCGTGCCCAGGTGGCTAGCGCCAGAAGACGGCGACCACGATGTCGGCGATCGTCAGCCCACCGATCAGCGCCCATGCACCGGTGCTGAGAACGTCGCGCTTGCGGTTGGCGAAGACCAGCACGGCTACGATCACTGCCACCGTCAACTTCACTGCGATCTTCGCGTGATCGACCGGCGCATCATCGGACTCAACGATTCCCACGAGCAAAATTCCGGTGACGAGCTGGGTGATGATTCCGTGAACCATGGCGTTGTTGACTATCCGCGGAGTCGTCTTGATCTGCACCAGGAAGCCCCCCAAGAGGCTGGCCAGCCCGATGAAGTGCAGAACGAGAAGGGTGTGCTCAACGAATTCCATGCCGCCACTTTAGGGCGTCAGGTGAGCCGACGATCAGACGCCCACCGCGCCAGCTCGTTGCGGTTCGACAACTGAAGCTTGCGCAGCACACTGGACACGTGCGTCTCGATGGTCTTGATCGAGAGGAAGAGCTCAGACGCCGCCTCGCGATAGGTGTACCCCCTGGCAATCAGACGCATGACGTCGCGCTCGCGAGGCGTGAGCCGATCCAGTTCCTCGTCGATCTCGCCCACTTCTACCGAGCCGGCAAAGGCGTCCAAGGCAAAACCAGCCAGCCGCGGCGAGAAGACAGCATCACCTGCCGCCACCTGCCGGACGGCGTCTGCCAGCTCGGCTCCGCTGATGGATTTGGTGACGTATCCACGCGCCTCGGCTCGGATGGTGGCGATGACATCCTCTGCAGCGTCCGACACCGAGAGTGCAAGGAACCGGGTATCCGGAGCGCCCTCCCCCACCTTCCTGATCACCTCAGGGCCGTTCCCTCCCGGCAGGTGGACGTCGAGGGGTACGACCTCCGGCTGCGTCGCAAGGATCACAGCAACAGCTGAGTCGACGTCCTCCGCTTCACCCAGGATGCGCACCTGGTCCCCCAGCTCAGTACGGACGCCGGTGCGGAACATCCGGTGGTCGTCAACGAGAACGACAGAAGGTGGGTTCGTCACGGCGTTCATCATCGTGTTCCCATCACCAGTTCTACTCGGGTGCCAGCACCGGGTTCAGTCGTGACCGAGGCACGTCCCCCGTACCGCTCGATGCGTCCGAGGATCGACTCGCGGACGCCCATGCGGTCATCGGGAACGTCGTCGAGGGAAAACCCCGCTCCCCTGTCACGCACATGGACCATCACCTCAGCCGACGTCATCTCGGCATACACCGACACGGTGTAAACGCCCGAGTGGCGTCCCGCATTCGACACCGCCTCTCTCGTGGCCTGAAGCATCGCTGTCAACGGCTCGTTCAACACAGCGTCGCCGACGCACACCACTTCAACACGCACTCCGTAGGTGTCCTCCACCTCCGCGGCCACTTCCTCGAGCGCTGCCCGAAACGACGACGACGGCAGCGAAGGCGCAGGATAGAGCCAGCGACGCAGGTCGCGCTCCTGCGCTCGCGCTATCCGGGCCACCTCAGCCGGGTCAGCTGCGTTGCGCTGGATCAAGGTGAGCGACTGCAGGACCGAGTCATGGACCTGAGCGGCTACCTCCGCTCGTTCCTCGCTGCGGATTCGCGCCCTGCGTTCGGCGTCCCGCTCCCGCCACAGACGTAGCGCGAATGGGCTCGCCACCAAAGCAATCCCCACGACCACCACGACCACAGCAGCCAACAACGTGCCCGCCTGTTCGAGGCCGACGCCACCGACTCCGAACGAGATGAGCCCGACAAGAATGAGCACAACCCTGAGCGCGAACTGCAGCACACCTGCACGTCGCCCCGGTGTCACCCGACTTACGCCACTACGAAGGCGGTCTCGCTGTCCCTCGTCAGCCCGCAGCCAGATCAGCGCAGCCCCCAGGCCCGCGATGCCAAGCGGCAACACACCCCGAACGCTGAGTCCGGCCATGGACGCAAGCAGGAGAGCTCCGACGACGACGCCAGTAGCACCCAGAACCAGAAGCAGCGACGTCTCGGCGCCTCGCCCGTCAACAGTGGCCGCAATGCTGCCCTTCTCCTGCTGCGCATGGGTGTCGATCGGAACGAGCGCCCACAAGATGGCGTAGGCCAGGAACCCCGATCCGCCAATGAACCCGAGGAGGACGAAAGCACCGCGCACCCACCAAACGTCAACACCGAGGTGCTCAGCAATGCCCCGGGCTACCCCGCCGACCATCCGCCCCGATGATGCGCGGATGAGCCGCGGAGCCACCGGCGCTGGCAAGCTCTGGGTCGATGGGGTGGTCACCCCTCTATGGTGACGGGTTCCCGGGACGAACGTCCTCGGGGAGCCACCGCAAAGTGCGGTTCGATGGATCAGGGTGGGGGGTCAGGGACACCTCAGGGCCTTCGCCCGATGTGCTGAGGCGCCCGGATGAGTTGCATGGAGCCATGACCGAGAACGAGACCGAACACGCCCCACCGCGTCCGGCACTTCGGCGCACGACCGGCGATGACAAAGTCATCGGTGGCGTTGCAGCTGGGATCGCGCGCAGCCTGGGGATCGACCCGATCCTGGTTCGAGTGGCCCTTGTGGTGTTGGCCATCTTCGGCGGGAGCGGCCTGTTGCTCTACCTCGCCGGCTGGCTCTTCATCCCCGTGGACGGCCGCACCCACTCGATGGGCGAGCACTTTTTCCGCAACCACGGTGCCATCGGCATTGCCGCGGCCGTCGTCCTCGGTGTTCTCGTCGCTGGCTCGATGCTCGCCTGGGGTTTCTGGGGTGACGGCCCGGGATTTGGTGGCGTCGTCTTGCTCTTCCTAGTCGTCGCTGCCGTCGTGGCACTGTCGCGGCGCGGCGATGGAACGTCCGGACCGAGTACATTCTTTGCCAGTGCCTCGGGCCGCACCGTTCGCGCTGCCAGGGGCAACCAGCCAAGCACCGACCGTCGCACTCCCCACGGCCCAGCAACCACCGGCGCCCAAGCCCCCTCGCGAGAAGTCCGTGCTTGGGCGTCTCACCATCGGCGTCCTGCTCCTGCTCACCGAAACCCTGATCGCTCTCGACGTCGTCGACGTCATCAACGTCGAAGCGGTGATGGTCGTCGCGGTGGGGCTGGCCGTCGTCGCTACAGGGCTGCTCGTCGGAACATTCGTCGGACGCTCTCGTGGACTGATCGCCCTCGGCGTCGCTCTCGTACCGGTCCTTACTCCGCTGGCCGCGATCCCGAATGACGTGCGCTGGAACACCGGGGCTGGTGCTGGCGAACGCGCGTATCGCGTGACCTCGCAGCAAGACCTGCAGCCAACGTACGAACTGGGCGTTGGCCAGATCACTCTTGACCTGCGGAAGCTCGACCCGTCTGAGCCGCTGCAATTCGACGCATCTGTCGGTATCGGCGAACTGAGGGTGCTGCTCCCCCAAGGTGTGGGCGTCAGCGCCACCGCCGACGTCGCAGTGGGGACGATCAACATGCCTGGCGAGAAACCCCTCGACGGGGTCGATGTCACCCGCACCTGGGAGAGCACCGCACAGACAGATTTCTCGGCCAGATCCCTCGATCTGACGCTCAGCACTGGGCTCGGCCAGATCGACGTCATCGAAAACACTGTGGAGGTAGTGCGATGAAGCGCCATCCGTTCGACCTGACGTCCTTCATCTTCGGCGCTGTGTTCGGCGGCGCGGCCATCGTCTACCTGCTCGCTGACCAGCTGGCCTGGGACATCGATGGCCGGTGGATCCTTCCGCTCGCTCTGATCACCTTAGGTATCGCCGGGATCGCCGGCGCCGTCACCGGGCTGCGCTCAGGCTCGGGTGACGCCGAGATGGACGAGAGCGAAGATGGCGAGCCTAAGCACGCATCGGTCAGCTGAATGAGCCGGACGCAGCAGCGAACTGCAGGCCACGAGAGGCGATCGGCGTCAGGCGCAGCGAGCGCACCTCGTCAACTGGGTACCAGGTAGGACAGTCCGAGCTACCGTCCTCGTCGATCACCGTCAGCGGGCCATCACTGTCCACCATGACGCGATAGAGGATGCGCACCGCGTGGTACCGCTCCAGAACTTCCTGGTCGAGGTAGTGCTCGCGGAAGTGTGAGTCGACGTCGAGGAGTTCGACCACCCGACCGCGGAGCCCCGTCTCTTCGTACAGCTCACGGACAACGGCGTCCGCAGGGTGTTCTCCGTGGTCGATGCCACCGCCCGGAAGTGACCAAGCTCCAGCTGCGGGGGTTCGCTTCGTCAGCTGGACCAGGAGCAATCGGCCATCGCGCTGGACCAAGCCGTAGGCCGCCACCCGCTGGATGTCCTGCACTGCTTGAACCACAGCGGCGATCCTGCCACGCCGTTCGCCCCGGCCCGGCGGGGGGGGCCCCCCCCCCCCCCCCCCCCGCCCCCCCCCCCCCCCCCCCCCCCCCGGGAGGGTGAAAAAAAAAACCGGCGCCCCGGGGTTTTATGTGGGGGTTTTGGTGGGGGGGGGGGGGGTGAT
>JAJAYZ010000024.1 GCA_027118455.1 Actinomycetes bacterium | reverse complement strand
CTCTCCAACTCTTGATGCTTCCGCTCCCGCAGGCTGCGGGTTCGGGGTTGCGGCACCCAGAGTGCCCGCGAGTCTTTCCGCGAGCGTTTCGGAGAAACGAGACGACGGAAAACTTCTACAACCAGGCATGACGCTACCACGCGACCGGGCTGAGGGAGGTGCGCCGCTCACGACCAGTCGGTGGAGGCTGGTGGTTCTGGGGCTGCGGGCTCGATGCTCTGGAGTTGCACGGACTGGATCAACCGCGGGTCGTGTGGGGCCATCGACACCGTAATTCGGATCCGATTCCCAGTCTGCTCCCCGCTCATCTGCCAGCTGACGGAACCTGGTGATGGCCTGCTCTTCGACCCTGGGACGGTGTGCAGCGCCCCGACAGAGCGCCGAAAAGTGTGCCAGACCGCCACCCGCTCAGGCCATGGCACGTCGACCTCAACGTTGTCGGCGCAGAGCGCCCGAACCGCTACAGCTGTCTCACCATCGGGGTCTGTCCCCTTCAGCCAGTCAGTCACCGATGCCTGGGCGACGTCGAGCATCCTCAGGCTCACCGCGGGAGGGCGCAGTGGCGCTTCCAACTGGATCACGAGGTCGCCGAGGGCTGCGGTGGCCACCGTTGACATGGGGGCGTAGGTGCCGTTGGCGATGGCGACGATCCCCAGACCGGAGGCGGGGTGCCACCGCATGTGGGAACCGAATCCGGGGTACCCGCCCGAGTGGTAGACAGAACGACCCCACGACCGGAAGGTCTCAAAGAGCCCGAATCCGTATCCGGTGACTTCTGGAGCCGCCCCCGATGGGCCAGCTGCCGTGCCGGCCGCAGTCGCGGCCACCAACCGCTGAGTGACCTGCATCTCGATCAGCGACGAGGGCCGCAGGGGAAGCGACTCGCGCCCTTGGGCCGCCCCGAGCTCAGTTCCGTGCGCCGACTGGAAACAGCCAACCCAGATGGCCAGGTCGTTGATGGTGCTCAAAAGTCCGCCCATCGGCGAGAAGGCGCCAGAGCCAGCGATCGGTTCTTCCACCCATCCAGTGCTTCGACGTACGTAGCCGCTGGCGACGGTCCGGCCACGAAAGCTGTCAACGTCGAAGCCACTCGACGCCATTCCGAGGGGATGCAAGAGCCGTGACTCGACGACCTCGCGATACGTCCGTCCGGTCACGCCCTCGATGACGAGCCCTAGGAGCGCATATCCGAGATTGGAATACTCAAAGCGCAGTCCGGGGATCCACAGCGGCGTCAACCCCTGTCCCACCAACGACCGGAAGTCGGAGATCAGAAGGTCTTGCTGCCGGTCACCCCACGGGTCATCACTGAGAAAGCCACCGCCCATGGTCAACAGCTGTCGCACCGTGATCGTCCTCGCGGCGGCTCCACCGGCTGCCAGTTCTGGCACGTAGTCGACCACCGGGGCATCGAGACTGAGCTGCCCGTCGTCGCGAAGACCGAGCAGAACCGCGGCGGTGAAGCTCTTGGTCATGGATGCAATCCGGAAGACGGTCGCGCCATGTGGAGTTGGCCCTGCCGGCAGTGCGAGCGAGCCCAGGCCGCTGGAGTGGATGACCACTCCCCCTGACACGACCGCGTAGGCCATTCCGGGCGCCGATCCCGCGTCCAGACTGCGAGCGAAGTGCGGGTCGACGATGGCCGCTACTCGAGCGTCATCGAGGTCTGTTGAGGTCCAGTTCACCTGGGTTAGCGTGCCACGACGCTCCATGTTCTGCGCGCAAAGGCCGATGATGGGGAAATGAGTCGACTTACCCCGTGGCCGCTGCGCCTGCTTACCGGCATCGTTGGCATGGGGGTGGTTCTACCGCTCGCGGTGTCGGTCTCGCCACCCGTCGGCGCAGCCGACAACGACCCGTATGTGGCGAACGAGATACCAGTGGCCAACGGGTGCATCGTGCTCGGACGCGCCTGGGCTGGCGTCAAAGTATCCATGGTGCAACGCAGGCTCGGTACCACCGACGAGCTAGACAGGTACGGGACGAGGACGCTGAAGGCTGTCGCCGCGTTTCAGGAGCGGCGTGAGCTTCGCTCCACCGGCAAGGTGAACCGACGGACGTGGAACGCTCTCGGATTCGAGCGTCCGTTCTGTATGGACCGGTTCACGGTTCAACCAACGGTTCGAGCGCGCGCCGGCACGCAGAAGCACGTCGAGGCGATGATCGCGTGGGCCAGCCAGCAGGTAGGGCGCCCGTACATCTGGGGAGGGGCCGGCCCCGTGGGCTATGACTGCTCGGGGCTTGTCCTTCAGGCAATGTATGCGGGTGGACGCGTGCTCCCGACGGTCACCACATACCTCCACCAGCGACGTGACTTCGGTACCGCCTCGGCGATCTTCGACTCCGGTCTGCGTCGAGTGCCGCTGGCTGATCGCAAGAGAGGCGACTTCGTTTTCTACGGACCCGAGGGGTCAACCTCGCACATGGCGATCTATCTCGGCGATGACCGCGTGCTCGAAGCCGTCCGCCCGAAGGTGCGGGCATACTCGCTGTGGGACCACGGCGTTCCCCTCAAGCCCCGTGTGGTGCGCCCGTTCGGTCGGTGATCCGCAGAACGCCGCTCGCCCTTTAGAGCTCTTCGTCCTGCCACAGCCCATCGGACAGGTGCATCCGCAGCGGCACGAAGCGCATCACACCCGGTGCTCCGCTGAGCACGGTGTTGAGTTCGGCCATGAGTTCGGCGAACCCTGGCGCTGAGCGGTGGGCGGTCATGCCGTCCTCGCCGTTGAACCACTCGTGCAGCCAGACGACCTCAGCATCATCGGGGTCCAGCGAGATGCAGAAGAACTCAGTCGCCGGCTCTTCCAGCAGCCGGTCGATGTACCGATGCAGCGCATCCAGCAGGGCGGCCCGCCCCCCTGGTTCGGCCTGGAGTCGCACGACAAGACCTTGCCGGTCAGGAAGCAACCGCGTTCGCGGGGCGCCGTTCTCGTCACGTTCCAATGCACCACTCATGGGGACATCCCTATCACTGATGCGGAGGCTGTACCCAGCGCGTAGCAGGCCACTGCTGCCGCGGCGCCGACATTGAGGGAGTCGACGCCAGCAGCCATGGGAATGCGCACGTGTCGAGTGACGGCAGCAAGGGCATCAGGACTGAGCCCAGGGCCCTCGCTGCCCAGCAGCAAGGCCAGTCGCTCGGGCGGGTCAGCTGCCACCCGGGCCAGCGCTTCTGCCTCAGGGCGTGGCGTCAACGCAAGAAGCTCCCACCCATCGGCTGAGAGATCGGTCAGTTGCGCTGGCCACGAGCTAGTCCGAGTCCAAGGAAGGCTGAACACCGCCCCCATCGACACGCGGACCGACCGCCGGTAGAGAGGGTCGGCGCAAGTCGGGTCGACCAGCACGGCGTCAAAGCCCAGACCAGCCGCAGATCGGAACACAGCTCCGACGTTCGTGTGGTCGACGACTCCTTCCAAGACAACAATTCGGCGTGCTTGCGGCACCACGTCTTCAACCCTCGGCAACGGAATCCTCGACATCGCAGCCAGCGCACCACGGTGCACCCGGTAACCGGTGATCGAGTTGACGAGGGACTCCGCAGCCACGAGGACCGCCGTTCCCTCTGGAAGTGCTATCGCCTCAACTGCTTCGAGCCATCGTGGTGTGGTCAGCACCGATCGAATGGGGTAGCCGGCAAGGAGTGCCCGACTGATCACCTGATGGCTTTCGGCCATGAAGAGTCCTTCAGCCGGTTCTTTCCGTCGACGCAGGGTGACATCGGTGAGGCTGCGGTAGTCGGCGACCCGTAGGTCGTCGATCTCTGAGATCGTCTGAGGGTTCATCAGCTCACCAGAACAACGAGCGCAACGAGTCCGACCACGATGATGAAGATGCGCAGAGCGATGTCGGGGAGTCTGCGTCCATAGTGCGCACCCAGGAAACCTCCCAAGGTGGAGCCGGTAATGAGCACGAGCGCAATCGGCCAGTCAACGGGGGCCAGCACGATGAAGACCGCTGCTGCAACAGCGTTGACGGCAGCGGCCAGCACATTCTTCAGTGCGTTGACGCGCTGAAGATGCGCGTCAACGAGGGCTCCGAGCACGGCGATCAACAACACACCTTGGGCTGCACCGAAGTAGCCGCCGTAGATGCCGATGAGGAACACCGCAATCCATGCGACTGGCCCACCCAGCGCGTGCGGGTCGTGGGGTAACGACAGCTTGCGCGCCACCATCGGCTGGATCGCCACCAGGACGACACCGAGCCCTATGAGTACGGGGACAATCGTGTCGAAGGCCGACTCGGGAAGCACCAAGAGGAGACCAGCACCGGTGAGCCCGCCAGCGATCGAGGCTGGGACGAGCCTGATCATGCGCGGTTTCTGCGCCGACAGCTCTTGGCGGTAGCCGACGCTGCTGGCGACCGACCCAGCGACCAGACCCACCGTGTTCGTCACATTCGCGGTCAGCGGAGGGACGCCGAGCGCCACCAGCGTCGAGAATGTCACCAGCGTGCCGGACCCTACGAGGGCATTGATCCCCCCTGCGGCCACGCCAGCAGCCAGGATTGCCAGCCACTCCCACCAGACCATGGGGGCACATGTTAGGCGGCGAACAGTCAGCGGCTGATGCCGCCGCTGCAGCGCTGATCAACTCCGACACCGCGTCAAGGCCAGTTGGGCCGGTGCCGATGCTCATGACATGAGCCAGCCGCGCCGCACGCGCCAACGGGCGGCTGGTGCTGCCTGTTCCCGCCTGACCGTGCTGCTCTGTGCGTCCGTGCTTGCGGTGTTGGTGATTCCAGGTTCTGCCGGAGCCGAAACCTCCGACGACGTCCGGGCCCGTGCCGATGCCGCCGCCGAACGGGTGGCCGTCCTCCAAGCCGAGGTCAATGCAGCTACCGCCGAGTACACCAGGGCGCTGCGAGGCTTGGCTGGGGCAGTGACGAAGGAAGTCAGTTCTGACGCAGCGGCCGACGCGGCTCAGCGGACGGCCCTGATGGCCGAGCAGGACCGGGTCGCCGCCGTTCGGGCACTCGAGCAGTCCGGCGGCTCCCTGGCCATGGTGGACGGCCTGCTCTCTTCCGGCAGCCCCAGCGATCTGGCGGCGCAGATGAAGATCTCGACCGAGGTGCTCCATCTGCTCGCCTCCGATTCGGAGTTCTCAGCTGCTGCCGCCCAGCAGAGCTCGGACTTCGCCGAGGCGCAGAAGCATGGCACCAGAGCAAGCATGGTCACCGTCGCTGACGTGGAGGCCGCCTACCAGCGACTGGAAGGCCTCCTCGCCGAGCAGGAAGATGTGCTGGCCACGTTGGACGAGCAGGCGCGCGAACTTGCCAAGGCCGAACGGGTACAGGCGCAGATCGACGCCGAGCGCGCGGCGGCTGCTGCTGCTGCGTCGGCTGCGTCGGGCGGAGCCACCGCCGGCGGCATCCCCAAGTCCTATCTCGCCATCTACCAAGCTGCTGCCGCGACTTGCTCGGGCCTACCGTGGCCAGTCCTCGCGGCGATCGGGCAGGTCGAGAGCGGCCACGGGACCAATACCGGCCCCTCATCGTCTGGCGCGATGGGGCCGATGCAGTTCCTTCCGAGCACCTTCGCCGCCTACGCGGTCGACGGTGACGGTGACGGTGACACCGACATCTGGGATCCGGCCGACGCGATCTACAGCGCAGCTCGATACCTGTGCGCCAACGGTGCGGGCGGCGGACCACGGGCTCTGCACGGGGCGATCTACCGCTACAACCATGCTGACTGGTACGTACTCATGGTGATGCGGGTTGCCGCAGAGCTCGCCACCCGATTTGGTGAGCCAGTGCCGGTGTCCGAGGCTCCTTAGCCACGGCTGGCTGCGGCCAAGTTCACCCGTCCAAACTCCCTCGGCGACTACGGATCAACGCGCATGAACCAGACGTGTGGACCCTTCGCCGGCATGTCAGCCTCATGGACAACTTCGAACCCGAAGCGCTCGTAGTACCCAACATTGTGGGCTACCGAGGTCTCCAAGAACGCGCCAGCGCCAGCTACGGCTGCCAAGCCGAGCCGTGCCGGATCAGTGCTCCACCGAGACCGGTGCCATGCGCACCCGGATCGACGCCCAGAACTTCTAGGTACCACGCGTCACCAGGAACAAAGGACTCGATCCACGTCCACGTCTCTTCGTGATTCGGCACATCATGGTGCGAGACATTCGGTTCCTCGAATCGCCGCCCGATGCCCTGAGCGAGAGAGGAGTCAACGACCTGGACACCGGGCGGTCCCCACACGGCGACGGCTCGACCGTCGCCTGCCTCCCAGACCATGTCCAGCTCGGTCGGTTGCGCATAGATCCGCTGGGCGAACTCGGCGATGTCGAGCGCTGACGCTTCCCGGCCAAGCACCTATTGGAAGATCGGGTCAGCGCTGAGCGGCCGACCGAGCACAGCCGCCAGCTGAGAGAACCCGGCTGGTCCAGCCTGCCTGATGAAGGCGATGGCTCAGGCAGGATCAGTGCTTGCGCGGAAGGCCTGACCGATCTGGGCCATCGCGCCGGACAGCTCTGCTGGGAGAATCCAGAGCTTGTTCGACGGGCTGTTCGCGATCAGCGGAAGCGCTTGCAGGTATTGGTAGGCGAGCAGCTTGGGGTCAGGGTCGGCGCGGTGGATGGCATCGAAAACCGTCTGGATGGCTGACGCCTCGCCCTCGGCCCGCACGATGGCTGCTCGCGCTGCGCCCTCTGCTTCCAATATGGCTGACTGCTTGGCGCCCTCGGCGGTCAAGATCGCCGACTGCCGGATTCCCTCGGCGGTCAAGATGGTGGCCCGCTTCTCCCGCTCGGCCCGCATCTGGATCTCCATCGCCTGCTGAACCGAAGCAGGCGGGTCGATCGCCTTGATCTCGACCCGGTTGACCCGAATCCCCCACTTCCCAGTGGCTTCGTCAAGAACTCCCCGGAGCCCCAGGTTGATGTCCTCGCGCGAAGTCAGCGTGCGCTCGAGGTCCATGCCACCGGCGACGTTTCGCAGCGTCGTCACCGTGAGCTGTTCGATGGCCTGGATGTAGTTGGCAATCTCGTAGGTGGCCGACTTGGGGTCAGTGACCTGGAAGTAGATGACCGAGTCGATGCTGACCACCAGGTTGTCGGCTGTGATCACCGGCTGCGGAGGGAAGGAGACCACCTGCTCGCGGAGGTCGATGAGCGGTCGCACCCGGTCGACGAAGGGGATGACCAGGGTGAGCCCTGGTGCGAGCGTCCGGTGGTACTTGCCGAGACGCTCGACGATCCCAGCACTCGCCTGAGGGATGATCCGGATCGCCTTGGCGAGAATGATGATGGCGAAGAGGGCCAGAATGGCGATGACGACCCAGATGGCGTAACTGTCCATGCTCACTCCCCTGTCGAACCGGAAGCCGGTTCAGTGCTGGGGGCGTCGACGACCGCCGTTGCCCCATCGATGGAAACAACCACCAGATCTGCTCCTGCCAAAAACTCCGCCCCAGGCTTGCTGACCCGGGCCGACCAAATCTCGCCGCCAATCTTGACCCTTCCCCCACGTGAGTCGACGCGCTCGACAACAAGGGCCCCAGCACCGATGAGCGCGTCGACGTTGGTGTCGGTTCCCTCTGTCTTGAGCATTCGCAGACCGATGGGCCGGATCACGAAGAGCGTCAACATCGCAGCCACGACCGCAGCCATGCCTTGCGCGAGTATCGGCGCTCCCGTCGCGGCGACGATGGCACCGACGACAGCACCAACTGCCAGGCTCACGAAGACGAGGTCGAGCGTGAGCGCCTCGATGCCCAGGAGCACCAGCGCCCCGAGAACCCACCATCCCCAATCAGGCATGACACGAGCGTAGCGCTCCGGCCCCCGTGATGTGATCGAAGGTCCGATAGCGTCGGCGGGTGGCCGAGGAAATGGCGTGGACCGTCGCCCGAGCCAGGGCACGCGACCTCGGATCGGCATCGGCACGGCGATCGGTCGCCGCCCTGGGCGATGCGGTGGGCAGGGTGCTCGGCAGCGATCTGTTCTCCATGGTCGACCTCCCACCCTTCGACACATCCGCGATGGACGGCTGGGCCGTGCGTGGTCAAGGCCCCTGGACGGTGGTCGGCGACTGTCGTGCCGGTGACCCGCCGCGTTCGTTGGAGCACCGCGAGTGCGTACGGATCAGCACCGGCGCCGTCGCCCCCGCTGACTCAGCCGTTCTCCGCAGCGAAGATGGTCGAGAGCGCGACGGGGTGGTGTCGGGATCGTCGGCACCCCCGGTGGGGAAGGACATCCGTCGACGCGGTGAAGAGGTGCGCACCGGAGAGCGGATTCTGCGGGAAGGTCAGCTGCTCACTCCTCCTGCACTGGGGCTTGCGGCTGCTGCGGGACTCGACACCGTGGAGGTCGTCCCCCTCCCCCGCGTGGCCGTGCTCATTCTGGGCGACGAGCTCGCCCACAAGGGACTGCCGGTCGGTGGACAGGTGCGGGACGCACTGTCGCCGCAGCTGCCGGCGTGGGTTGAGGCGATGGGAGCCGACCTGGTGTCGCTCACCTGGGTCGCCGACTCGCTGGCCGCCACTCAACGTGCGTTGGACGCCGCAGAAGCAGACGTCGTGATCACCACGGGTGGCACCGCTCGCGGTCCGGCCGACCACCTGCGCAACGCGGTCGAGGCTGCCTCCGGTGAGTGGCTTGTTGACGGTGTGGCTGTGCGTCCTGGACACCCGATGAAGCTCGGCGTGCTCACTGGTGAGCGTGCGCTGGTTGCGCTTCCGGGCAATCCGTTAGCCGCGGTCTCTGGTCTGGTCACCTTGGCCTGGCCCCTGCTGGACGCGTCGGCCGGCCGAGACCCTCGCCCCCCTCTTGCACGACCACTCGTCGTCGGCGTCGACGCTTCGCCCGGCGCCCACCGCCTTGTGCCAGGCCAGATGGAGGGTGGCGCCGTGCGCCTGACCACTCGGCGCGGTCCTGCCATGCTGTCGGGCATGGCCACAGCCGACGTGCTGGCTGTCGTCCCTCCGGGAGCGCACGCTGAGGCCGGCACTCACGTTGATGTGCTGTCGTTGCCGTGGGGGGCCGGGCTACTCGTGTGAGGTGTGGGGGGCAACAGTGCTCTGGCAAAGTATCTGCCCGAGTGCTCCGAGAGAAGCAACGGCAGCCCGAAGGTGGCCGTGAGCCACGCAGTGGTGACCACCTGGTCAAGAGGGCCGGCAGCAACCACTCGACCACCGCGCATCAGCAAGGCGTGGGTGGTGTGCTGCGGGATCTCTTCGACGTGGTGGGTCACCAGCACCATCACCGGGCCGTCCGGCGTCGCCGCAATCTCAGAGAGCCGTCCGAGCAGGTCGTCCCGCGAGCCAAGGTCGAGCCCAGCAGCTGGCTCATCGAGAATCAAAAGCTCAGGATCGGTCATCAGCGCCCTGGCGATCTGAACGCGTTTGCGCTCACCCTCGCTGAGGGTTCGGAAGCTGCGCTCGGCCAGGGGGCCAGCGCCGAGCCGCGCCAACAGATCTGCTGCCCGTTGACTGTCTACCGACAGGTACTCCTCGCGCCAGCGGCCGGTGACCGCGTAGCCCGCCGACATCACCACGTCGAGCACCCGCTCGCCAGCAGGGATGAGCTCGGCAAGTGCCGCACTGGTGAGGCCGATGCGTGGCCGGAGCTCAAAGACGTCGACGGCGCCGAGACGTTCGCCTAGCACGTCGGCACTGCCGGACGTCGGATGCATGCGTGCCGAGGCGATCTGCAGCAAAGTGGTCTTCCCGGCGCCGTTGGGGCCCAGGATCACCCATCGCTCCCCCTCCTCGACCCGCCAGGTGACCTGGTCGAGGATTCGGGTACCGCCCCGAACCACGGTGACATCACTGAGGTCGAGAACGGGCACGCCACCAACCTACGGCCGACACCCCACGCAGGGTTCGGGGACGCGCGGCCTACCGTTGACAGGTGTCTGTCGAACTGATCCAGCGAGCCGCCTCCAGCGCCGGGTGGTTGACCGCGGTGCTTCGCGGGACCGTCGGGGTCGAGCGGGCCCTTGATGTCCTCAGTGCTGGCGCTGAGGCTCCGCTGTTCGTGGTCTTGGATACCCCCGAGCCCTTGACCCTGCCGTTCGCCGTCGCCCGGTGGCGGAGAATTGGTGTTTCCGGATGGATCTACTTGCCGGTTGCCCCAGGCGACGCCGCCGCGATCCCCGGCCCCGGCACGTTCTCGGCCGCAGCCCTCGACCGAGGTGTCGCGCTGGTCGCCGTCGAATGCCCACTTCTTGGCCTGATCCCGCACCCCTCCGGCGGCGGGCTGTTCTGGGAAGAGCACGAGACGTCTGGAGCAGGTCGACCGCCGCCTGAGTCACCAGCTGAGGCTGAGCGGTTGCTGCTGGAGGCTCTGAACCGGGCCGTGACGGCGCTGGAGTCCCATGATTTGGCTAGTTGGCGAGACGATGCGAACGAGCTACGCGACCAGGGGGCCGGCACAGAGCCGATGCCACCCGGCAATGACCTGAGGAGTGAGCGCCTCGCCCTGCGGAGCCGGCGGATCCTGGAACTGCTTGAGCGCGCGGCGTCCGACGATGGCGGAAGCAGAACGGCAGCTGACGTGGCCATCCGACGGTCGGCCCTCGGCGACCTCTCCCGGGCTGCGCGACAGGCCCATGCAGTCGCATGGAACACCGGTCTCCGTCAAGCTCCGGAGCGTGGGTAGCGTTGACGAGCCATGAGTGACCTTCACCTCGCATCGCTGACGCCTGAACCACATCCCACCGAGGTCACGGTCACCGGGACCGCCGTCTTGTTGACGATTTCGGGTCAGGACCGTCCGGGTGTCAGCCGCACGTTCTTCTCGGCGATGGACGCGCTCCCCATCCTGGTTCTCGATGTCGAGCAGGTCGTGACCAGTGGGCAACTCATTCTGGCATCGCTGATGGTGCCTGACCCGGTATCTCACGAGAGTCTCACAGACATTACAACAACCTTGGACGCGATCGAGTCCACCGCGGCAACCGTCGTTGCTGGGTTGGGGCTGTCGCTCAACCATGAGCGGCGACCGGTGGAAGAAGGAGCGGCGGTCCCCGCACAAACTCATGTGACGGTGCTCGGCTCACCCCTTCGTCCGGGGGCTCTGGCGGCGATCGCCCGCACCGTGGCTGAGTGCAACGGGAACATCGAGAACATCGAACGCCTGGCTGCCTACCCGGTGACCGCAATCGAGCTGCACGTCTCCGGCGCCGATCAGCAGGTCCTGCGGCGCCGGTTGGCGGCCGAAGCCGCAAGCTCCTCGATCGATGTGGCCGTGCAACCGGCCGGGCTGCACCGGCGAGCCAAGCGGCTGGTCGTCATGGATGTCGACTCGACCCTGATTCAGGGTGAGGTCATTGAGATGCTCGCCAAGTTCGCCGGGTGCGAGCCACAGGTAGCCGCCATCACCGAGTCGGCCATGCGCGGTGAGATCGATTTCGCCGAGTCGTTGCGCCGCCGGGTCAACCTGCTTGCCGGACTGGACGCCGGTGTCCTCGATGCGGTTGCCTCAGCCGTGGTACTCACACCTGGCGCACGGACGCTGATTCGTACGCTGCGGCGGCTGGGCTACCAGTGCGGAATCGTCAGCGGTGGGTTCGACTTCGTCACCGACCACTTAGCCGCCGAGCTCGAGCTCGACTTCGCCCTTGCCAACCGCCTCGAAGTTCGCTACGGGGTCCTGACCGGTGAGGTCCTGGAGCCGGTGGTCGACCGCGCCGCCAAGGCGCAGGCCCTGCGCGACTTCGCCGGCAGTGCTGGCGTCCCACTTGCACAGACCGTCGCCATCGGAGACGGGGCGAACGACCTCGACATGCTGCAAACCGCTGGACTCGGGATCGCCTTCAATGCCAAGCCCTTGGTTCAAAAGGCCGCCGACACCTCAGTCAACGTCCCCTACCTCGACACCATCTTGTTCCTACTCGGCATCAGTAGAGCGGAGATCGAGGTAGCCGACGGCGAAGGCTGAGCAGTTAGCGGGCGATAACTACCTCGTCCAGAGATGCTGTTCCTGGCCCCCAATCCCGCCACCCAACATCAGAGCGCAAGATCGCAAACGTCGAGGTCTTCATGGTGACCGGAACACCAGACAGCATGCTGGCCAGCTCTTCGATCCCCTCGTTGTGACCCACCATCAGCACGGATCTTGTGCTGTCAAAAAGCTGGCGAACCACGCCCAGCAGCTCATCGCTGCCTGCCAAGTACAACTCCGGCATGTCGAGTTGCTGACCGACGCTCAGGGACTGCGACACCGCCTCCCACGTCTGTTGCGCGCGCAGTCCCGAAGAGACCAAGGCGCGATCAAAGCTCGGCATACGTTCAGCCAACTGCTCGCCAGCCACGGGAGCCTCTCGCAGCCCGCGCTCACTCAGCGGCCGATCGTGGTCGCTGACGTTCTCGGGGTAGGCCGACTTTGCATGCCTGAGGAGAACGAGCGTTGGCATCGGTCAACCGCCGATCGCGTGCACTCCGCCATCGACGTGGATGATCTCCCCCGTCGTTGCCGGGAACCAGTCAGAAAGCAGGGCCACCGCCCCTTTGGCTGCCGGCACGGGATCGTTGACATCCCACCCAATGGGTGCGCGTTCCGTCCACATCGCCTCGAACTGCTCAAACCCTGGGATGCTCTTGGCCGCCATCGTGCGGATCGGCCCTGCCGCCACCAGATTCACCCGGACTCCCTCACCACCGAGATCGCGGGCCAGGTAACGCGACGTGGACTCGAATGCGGCTTTGGCAACGCCCATCCAGTCGTAGGTCGGCCACGCGACGGTGGCGTCGAAGGTGAGCCCGACAACTGAGGAACCGGGCGTCAACAGCGGGCGGCAGGCGACTGTCAACGACTTGAGAGAGAACGCCGAGATCTGCATTGCAACGGCAACATCAGCCCACTCGGTATGAAGGAAGTTTCCGCCAAGTGCGCTGGCTGGAGCGAACGCGATGGAGTGCAGCACACCGTCCAGACCGTCAACGTGGGCACCAACGCGTTCGGGAAGTGCGGCGAGGTCTTCGTCTGAGGTGACGTCGAGTTCGACCACCGGCGCTGCGAGGGGCAGCCTCTTGGCGATCCGCTCAACGAGGCGCAGCGTGCGGGCCTGCGAGCTGAGCACAACAGTCGCGCCTTGTTCCTGAGCAAGGCGCGCAACATGGAAGGCGATCGAGGCCTCGGTGAGCACTCCGGTGACAAGTACTCGCTTGTTGGCCAGCAACGACATGCCTGCTCCTGCGCTCGGGGGTTGAACGAAGTGTTCCGGGGTGATAGTAGGGGGTTCGCGGCACTCAGTGGCCCATGCCCAAGCCACCGTCGACCGGAATCACCGCTCCAGTGACGTAGGCAGCCCCATCGCTGGCCAAGAAGGTGACGACGGAGGCGACCTCGTGCGGCGTCGCATACCGTCCGAGCGGTATTTGGCCCAAGATCTGATCGCGGCGCTCCCCGGGGATCTCCGCTGTCATCTCCGTCTCGACAAACCCGGGGGCAACGACGTTGGCGGTGATGCCCCGCGATCCGAGCTCGCGTGCGGTCGATCGAGCGAACCCGATGAGGCCAGCCTTGGCCGCTGCGTAGTTCGTCTGACCCGCCGATCCGAGCATGGCGACAACGGACGAAATGAAGATCAGCCGGCCGCGCTTCATGCGCAGCATCCCCTTGCTGGCTCGCTTGGCGACGCGGAACGAACCAACCAGATTCGTCTGGAGTACGGCGTCGAAGTCGTCGTCAGTCATGCGTAGCAGCAATGTGTCCCTGGTGATGCCGGCATTGGCGACCAGCACCTCAACAGGCCCCTGATGTTGCTCAACCGCGGCAAATGCCGCGTCGAGTGAGTCGGGGTCGGTGACGTCAGCGCGCACGGCGAAGACGCCTTCGGGTGGTTCACCCGTGCGGTAGGTGATCGCGACGCTGTCACCGAGAGCGACAAAGGCCAGTGCCACCTCCCAACCGATTCCTCGGTTCCCGCCAGTCACCAGTACCGAACGCGCCACGACTGCCCCTTTCCGCGTTGAGCCCGGCCGACGCCGTACCCGCGCTGAAACGCTACCGGCCTCCAGCGACATCTGGGTAGGGCAGGTAGGTTCAGGTCATCACCAGCGAGGCCCCTCCACCGGGGCCACTGACGGGAGGTCAGGTGAGCGTGTACACCCCGGATGCCATCGATGAGGAATTTCGGTTCTTGCCGCTGCAAGCGCTGGCCGACGCCGCCCTGCAAGCCGCTCGCGACGGCGGTGCCACCTACGCGGCCTTCCGAATGGAACGCATCCTGGGCACTTCGCTCCGACTGCGGGACGCTGACGTCGAGGGCGTTAACGACACTGAGGACGTCGGGTACTCAATCCGGGTCATCGTTGACGGCACCTGGGGCTTTGCCGCGGATGTGGACCGCTCGCCAGAGGCAGTTGTGCGCACCACCCGCCGAGCACTCGAACTGGCCAGAGTCAGCGCTCCGGTCAACACCGAACGCGTCGACCTGGCACCAGAACCCGTCCACCAAGGCACCTGGCGGTCGTCCTACGACATCGACCCGTGGTCGGTCCCCCAGGAAGAAAAACTTGCCTTGCTGCAGGACTGGAGTCGCCGCCTGTTAGCTGCACCCGGCATCGACCATGTCGACACTTCGCTGTTTGCGGTCAAGGAGAACAAGTTCTACGCAGACCTGTCCGGAACGGTGACGACGCAGCAACGGGTGCGCATGTTCCCGGAGTTCGACGCGGTGGCCATCAATGCCGACACCGGCGCATTCGAATCCATGGGAACGATTGCTCCCCCAGTCGGACGCGGCTGGGAGTACCTCACTGGTCCTGGTTACGACTGGGCCGATGAGCTCGCCAACCTACCGGGGTGGCTCCTCGAGAAGTTGAACGCCCCGAGTGTTGAACCCGGGCGCTATGACCTGGTGATCGACCCCAGCAACCTGTGGTTGACGATCCATGAGTCCATTGGCCACGCCACCGAGCTCGACCGCGCGCTCGGCTACGAGGCCAACTACGCCGGAATGTCCTTCGCCACCCCCGACAAGCTCGGCACCCTGCAGTACGGCTCGCCCTTCATGCACATCACCGGCGACCGAACGGTTGAGAACGGCCTGTCCAGCGTCGGCTGGGACGACGAAGGCGTCCAGGCGCAGTCCTTCGACATCGTGAAGGATGGCGTGCTCGTCGGCTACCAGCTCGACCGCAGGATCGCCTCGCGCGTCGGATACGAACGGTCAAACGGCTGCGCCTTCGCCGATTCCCCAGGCCACGTTCCCATTCAGCGCATGGCCAACGTGAGCCTTCAGCCAGCTGCCGATGGGCCGTCGACGGAGCAGATGATCGCCGACGTCGACGACGGCCTCTACATCGTCGGCGACAAGAGCTGGTCCATCGACATGCAGCGCTACAACTTCCAGTTCACCGGACAGCGCTTCTTCCGGATCAAGTCCGGCCAGCTCGCAGGACAGGTCAAGGACGTTGCCTATCAAGCAACCACCACCGACTTCTGGGGTTCGATGGCCGTTGTCGGCGGTCCTGACACCTACGTTCTCGGTGGAGCGTTCAACTGCGGCAAAGCCCAACCCGGTCAAGTCGCACCGGTCAGCCATGGTGCGCCGTCAGCGACCTTCACCGCCGTCAATGTCCTCAACACTGCAGCCGAGGGTGCCCGATGAGACCGCACGAGATCGTCGAGGCCGCCTTGGCCCAGTGCACCGTTGATGCGATGACGGTCATCTGCGAGGAGCATTCACAGACCAACCTGCGGTGGGCAGCCAACACGCTGACGACCAACGGTGTCATGCGCAGCGTCGACATCACAGTCGTTGCAGTAGCCGGCAACGGGACGGGGCGGGCGGCTGGTGTCGCAAGCGCCAGCGTCGCTGACGCGTCGGACGTTGCGGCGATCGTCTCTCGTGCTGAGGCGGCTGCCAGGTCCAGCGATCCCTCACCTGACGCCGGTGACCTCGTTGCCGGGTCGATGTCGAATACCTTCGACACTCCACCTGAGGAGACCTCTCCCGATGTCTTCGCCCAGTTCGCACCGGCGCTCGGCGACTGGTTCGGGCGCGCCAGGGGTGCAGAGTTCGAGCTCTTCGGTTTTGCCGAACACGAGGTGACCACCACCTACCTGGGTAACACCGCAGGACTGCGCCAGCGCCACGTCCAGCCGACCGGGCGCCTGGAGATCACCGGAAAGTCTGATGGGCGCAAGCGGTCGACGTGGGTGGGCCGGTCGACGCGTGACTTCCTCGACGTCGATGTAGAGGCTCTCGACACAGAGATACGCACGCAGCTCGGCTGGGCCGAGCGCTCGATCGCACTCGACCCCGGACGGTACGAGGTGCTGCTGCCGCCATCGGCAGTTGCCGATCTGATGGTCTATCTCTACTGGAACAACGCCGCTCGCGACGCAGCTGAAGGCCGCACCGTGTTCTCCCGACCAGGGGGCGGCACTCGGATTGGCGACCGGCTGACCAATAGCCCCCTCTCGCTGTTCAGCGACCCCGCTTACCCCGGCATGCAGTGCTCGCCGTTCGTCGTGGCTCACGCATCCGGCTCGACGGAGTCGGTCTTCGACAACGGTCTTCCTCTGCAGCGGACGGCTTGGATCGACAACGGTGAGCTCGCAGCCCTTGGCCAGACCAGGCACAGCGCGGTGCTCACCTCCGGAGCGCTCACCCCGATGATCGACAACGTGGCGCTGGAAATGGCTGGCGCGAACTCGTCGACAGCCGACCTCATCGCCAGCACCGAACGCGGCCTGTTGCTCACGACTCTCTGGTACATCAGAGAGGTCGACGCGCAGACGCTCCTGCTCACTGGGCTAACACGGGATGGCGTTTACCTCGTCGAAGGCGGTGAGGTCGTCGGCGCCGTCAACAACTTCCGCTTCAACGAGAGCCCGGTCGACCTGCTCTCGCGCGTCGTCGGGGCCTCCGCAACCGAGGTCACCTTGCCTCGCGAGTGGAGTGACTTCTTCACGCGCGCGGCGATGCCGACGTTGCGGATTGCTGACTTCAACATGTCGACGGTCAGCCAAGCCTCGTAGCGTCGGGGTTCGCGCCGGACCCTTCGAGGCGTCAACCGTCCTCGAGGCGGAAGCCGATCTTGATGCCAACCTGCCAGTGGCGCACCTCTCCGCCATCGATCTGTCCACGCACCTCCGTTACCTCGAACCAGTCAAGGTGCCGCAGCGTCTCCGATGCGCGAGACACACCATTGCGGACTGCCGCCTCCATGCTTTCGGTGGACGTTCCGACGATCTCGGTCAGTCGGTAGGTGCGATCGGCCATTGGGATCTCCTCGATGTGAATGGGTGGATCAGGGACCCGATCTTGCCATTAGCTGAAGGTGAGGCGGTGGCCCCTCAGGAGGCGCGCCGCTCGGCCCCGCTGGGTAGCTCACGGTCTGCGCCGAGCCGCAGGGTCTCAGGTGCGTCCTCGACCGGTTCACGACCGCCGTTGGCGAAGACGACGGCGATGTACGGGATGATCAACGCGCCGGCAACGAGTACCCAGCGCAGGACCCCGGTAGTCACGACCGCTAGCAAGAAACAGATGATTCGGATCGTCATAGAGATGACGTAGCCGCGCACCCGCCTTGCTTGGTCGTCGGCGACGCTCTTTCGGGCCGTCGTGATCCGGATAGCGGGAGCCTTAGCCGCCCGCCTGGCCGTCGTCCAACGCATGTCAACCTCCGCCGGCAACGGTACGCCCCCGAGCCTGACCCGGCCACTCGATCATCAATGGCTGCCTTTGCGGCGTCAGCCCCCGATGGCCGACATGGGACGAGGTGGTTGCAGGAACGTCGGGTCGTCAATCCCGTGCCCGGCGCGCTTGGTGGCTAGACACTGCTGCATGAAGCCGATGACCTCGTTGTCGGTGGCCCCTCCGCGCAACGGCCCCGAAGGTCGGTCTCGCCCTGGGAGAAGAGACAGTTGCGCAGCTGGCCATCGCTGGTGAGCCGGACGCGGTCACATGAGGAGCAGAACGGTCGGGTGACCGACCCGATGACACCGATGGTGCCGCGCACCGAGCCGTCGGCTGCCAGGACACTCCACGTCTCAGCTGGCTCGCCCCCCCGAGGTGATCCGGTCGGCCTCAGCGTGTATGCGGCCTCAAGCTGAGACAGGATCTCCGTCGCCTCCACCATCTCGGTGCGTGACCACGCCTTGTGCGCGTCCAGGGGCACCTGTTCGATGAAGCGTAGAGTCAGACCGTTCTGCAAGGCCCACTCGACCAACGCGAGGACCTCATCGTCGTTGATCGCCCGCATCAGAACGGTGTTGATCTTCACCGGAGCAAGGCCGACCTGCTGAGCCGCGGCAATCCCATCGAACACCTCAGAGATTCGGTTCCGCCGGGTTATGGCGTGAAGCCGTTCGGCATCGAGGGTGTCCAAAGAGACGTTGATCCGCGTCAAGCCAGCATCTTTGAGTGGCTGCGCCCGCCGCGTGAGCCCGATCCCGTTCGTGGTGAGGGAGAGCGATGGCGGGTCAGGAAGGGCCGCGACCCCCGCGATGATCTGTTCCAAGTCTGGCCGGGCCAAAGGCTCGCCTCCGGTAAACCGAACTTCTTGGACGCCCTGGTCGACTGCCAGTCGAACGACTCGAACCAGCTCGGCAGCCGACAGAAGCTCATCGCCTGGAATCCAGTCGAGGCCTTCTGGGGGCATGCAGATAGGAGCAACGGAGGTTGCAGCGGTCGGTGACCGACACCTGAAGGTCAGTGGCCACCCGGCCGAACGCGTCAACCAACATGGCGACAGGCTACCTTCAAGGCGTGCTCGCGCTCCTTCGCCAACGACGATGGGCTGGCTTCGCCGTCCTGACGGTGGCGATGTGCGTCCTCTTCTGGTGGCTTGGCACCTGGCAGTGGGGTCGCCACGTCGAGCGTTCAGCGCGCAATGACGCCATCGAGGCCGTCGTGAACGAGGAACCTGTTGCCCTGGAGAAGGTGATTTCGAACCCCAGCGTCATCGACGGCGGCGTGGTGTACCGACCCGTAAGCGCCACCGGTACCTACCTCGCCAGCGACCAACTGCTGCAGCGAAACCCACTGGGCCGATCCGGATTCGATGTGATCACCCCCCTTGCGCTCTCGACAGGGGGGGCGCTGCTGGTGAACCGGGGCTGGATCTCTTCATCGCCAACCGACACCAACCAAGCCTCAGCAGACGTCGCGCCACCGGTCGGACCAGTGGACGTGACTGTGCGGCTGCGGGCGCCGCAGGAGTCGTCCGGCCGCCAGGCCCCTCCTGGCCAGGTGTACGACATCGTCCCCGAACAGCTGACCGAGGGCCTCCCTTCGCCGGTTTACGCGGCCTACGGCCAGCTACTCGACCAAGAGCCCGCACCCGACCCCACCATCGAGTTGGCCGGTCCCATCGATACGGGGCTCGGAATTCATCTCTTCTACGCCATCCAATGGTGGCTCTTCATTGTCATTGCCGTGGTGGGGTACTTCGCCGTGTTGCGAAGGGAGAGCCGGGAAGGCAGCGAGACCGACACGCAGCCGGAAGGCGCCGGCCAAGTCGCTGATCAGTCCCACCCGCTGAACTAGGCTCAAGGCTTTACGACCGCACCGGAGGCAACACCATGGATCTCGGACTCACTGACCGGGTTTTCGTGGTGACAGGTGGCAGCCGCGGCCTTGGCCGTGCCACCGCGGAGGTGCTGGTCGCTGAGGGAGCCAAGGTCGTCTTGGCCGCCCGTGATTCAGACACGCTGAACGAGACGGTTGCTTCCCTCGGGCCTGACCGGGCGTTTGGCGTGCCGACCGACCTCACCGTCCCCGGCGCCGAACAACGGCTCATGGCCGCCGCGGTCGCCAGATACGGCCAGATCGACGGAGCCCTGCTGTCCTGCGGCGGTCCCCCGGCCGGAACCGTTCTGGAGACGTCAGATGACGTCTGGCGGGCAGCCTTCGAGTCGGTTTTCCTTGGGCCGCTCCGCACAGCGCGGGCACTCGCGTCCACGATGGACGATGGCGGCGCACTGGCATTCGTGCTGAGCAGTTCAGCGCGCGAACCGATTCCGGGCCTCTCTGTCTCCAACGGTCTGCGACCGGGACTGAGCGGGATCGTCAAGGATCTTGCCGATGAGCTGGCCCCCCAGGCGATTCGAGTAAACGGACTCATGCCAGGCCGCATCAACACTGACCGCACTCGAGAGCTGGACGCCAAGGCCGGCCGAGGTGACTCAGCGCGCCGGCGTCAAGAGAGCAACATCCCGCTTGCGCGGTACGGAGACCCGATCGAGTTCGGCACCGTCGCAGCGTTCGTGCTGTCAGCTGCGGCGTCGTATCTAACCGGCGCGATGATCCCCATCGATGGGGGCGCGCGTCGTTCGCTCTAGTCCGCAACGATCTTGGGCGCCCTAATCGCGCTATCCATCGCGTGGTGGGTTGGGGTCGGTGTAGTGCCATGGCGCGGTTTGGTGGGTGCGTCCGGTTGGGGTGGTCCAGGTCATCACTCCGGAGGGGTGGAGTGTGACGTTCCATCGGGTGGTGTGTTTGAGGCGGTGGTGGTGGCGGCAGAGGACGGCGAGGTTGGCTGCTGTGGTGGGGCCTTCTGGCCATCTGGTGGTTTGGTCAAGGTCGGTGCCTGCGCTGTTGGCGGAGCGGCGGCAGCCGGGGAACCGGTAGGTCACATCTCGGGCGCGGACGGCCCGGTCTAACGCTGTGGACGGCCGGTAGCGTTTTTCGGCCAGGTCGGTCAGGGTTCCGGTGGCCGGGTCGGTCAGCAACCGGCGGAAGG
>JAJAYZ010000023.1 GCA_027118455.1 Actinomycetes bacterium | reverse complement strand
CAAAGGGTGCACGGGGTGCCCCGGGTGCCCCGGGTGTCCCCGCGCGGGCCCCAGCCCCGGGGCGGCACCTCCGGGCCCCGCCGGGTCAAGCTGAGCCCACGATGGGAATGGACATCGAAGTCAGCGGACGCCTGCGCGCCGTGCGGAGCCTGACGGGATCTATGACTGTCCGTAGCGCGTGCCCTTGACCGCGCCAATGATCAGCGGGTAGACCTCTACCAGTTGCCCGCTTGGCAATGTCAATCTCTAGGGGAACGCCATGACTAGCAAAATCTTCGTGATGGGAGCAGCGCTCACCCTTTTCGGGAGCTTGGCGGCACCCGGCATCGCCGATGCGGGAGGCACCCTCGTCAACACCACTGTGACGATCCGGACCGCGAACGGCGACTTCTGGGGCTACGTCGAATCACCGCAACCGCGTAACTGCGCCAAGGGTAGAAAGGTCATCCTTTTCAAGCAAACGGGGCGCAAACAGAACCCGCAGAACGACCGACGCGTCGCAAGTGACACCGCCTCGAAGAACGGTGACCGCTTCATGTGGTCGACGGGAAACACCGGACTGTCTGGCAAGTTCTACGCCAAGGTAGCCCGCACTGACCAGTGCAAGCCTGACGCCAGCAAGACCGTCAAGAGCGACCGGTAGCCCAGCTGTTCGGTCGAAGCCGCGGACGCTTGTGACCGGTAGCCTCGCGTGTTTTGACGATGGGTCAGTGGACGGCCGGGTGGCGGGTTGTGAGTTTTGTCCGCACGGGCCAGGCGAGGACGGGTGAACATCGCCGATGGGTGAAAGCAGCGAATGGGATGGGGACTGGCAATGGTTGAGCTGAGGGTTTCCGGGCAGGGCGGGCGGCGGTCGTTTTGGTCACGGTGTTGGTGGCTGCGGGGGCGCTGGGATTCGGGGTGAGCGCGGCAGGCGCCGCGAGTGTGGCGAAGACTCATCCGTGTCAGTGTCAGTTCGACCGGAACCCAGGGCAATCTCAGCAGCGCCAACCCGTCGATCTCAGCCGACGGACGGATCGTGGCCATCTACTCGGATGCGTCGAACCTGGTCGGTGCCGACACCAATGCCGTCGCGGATGTGTTCGTCCGTGGTCCGCTGCGCTGAGACCAGCTAATGCCTGACATGCCAACACCCCTTCACTAGAACCCTTGCCTCAGCCATTCCACCTGAGCCACGCCAGCGATCGGCGACCACGCCCGTCCCAAACCGGGGACGTTTCAACACCCTCGATCTCTCGTCCCGGTCGGGTCTCGTCGAAGGTGAACACCACCGGGGGACGTCATGGCGCCTGACTCGCGCGGAGGGTGCTCCTGGCTCAGTAGACACCGACCCACGTCCGTTGCACTCCGTGGAACGGTGTCGCGAAGGGGTATACACAGGCAGGCAAGACTGATATATCTTTCTCATGACCTCTCCGGTCGAGATCCTCCAGCCTGACGCCCGCTCGCAATCCGAGCAGGCGTACTACGCGCTGCGCGAGCTGATTGTCACCCTCGAACTCCCCCCCGGCAGCCTGGTCGACGAGCGCGAGCTCATGGAGCGACTCAGTCTCGGCCGCACGCCGGTTCGGGAAGCACTCAGGGCTCTGGCCCAAGCCAAGCTCGTCGAGGTCTACCCCCGCCGCGGCATGTTCGTGGCGCCGGCTGACGCTCGCGACCTCGCCTCGCTCTCAGAGGTTCGCTGCGTCCTCGAGCCGTTCGCTGCCCAGCTCGCCGCCCAGCGGTTGACCGACAGCGACCGAATCGAGATGGAAGCCCTCTTCGACGAGCTGGACGCGGTCAGCGTCAAGCCTGCCGGACGCCGGTTGATCGAGATCGACCAGCGAATCCACCGTTTTGTCTACCGGGCAGCGCACAACACCTTCCTCGAGTCGGTTTTGGACGAGCACTACATGCACGCACTCCGCATCTGGTTCCTCGCACTCGACAAGGTGACCCACCTCGAGGACGCTGTCCTCGAGCATCGCGCAATCCTCGACGCCATTCGTGACGGGGACGCCGCGCGCGCCTCCACAGCCATGCAGACCCATGTCGACGGATTCGAAGGATCGATTCGCCGATCGTTGTAGCCAGGCCATTCATTTCCACAACGCAGAAGAACGAAACGAAAGGGACGCCACATGAGTACCCTCCCCGCACAGGCGAAGGCCGTGATCATCGGTGCAGGCATCGTCGGAAACTCGATGGCGTACCACCTGGCCCGCCTTGGCTGGGCCGACCTTGTGCAGATCGACAAGGGACCGCTACCCAACCCCGGCGGCTCGACCGGCCACGCGTCCAACTTCATCTTTCCGGTCGACCACGCCAAGGAAATGGCCCTGCTGACGTTCGACAGCGTCCGTCAGTACAAAGAGATGGGCGTCTTCACCGAGTGCGGCGGCATCGAGGTCGCGCGCACCGAAGAGCGCATGCAAGAGCTACATCGTCGCATGCAGTCGGCAAAGTCCTTCGGCATCGACGGTTGCCGGATGCTGACGCCCGCCGAGTGTGTCGAGCTCGTCCCCTACATGGACCCCGACGTCATCCTCGGCGGCTTCTACACTCCAGGCGTTGGCGTCGTTGACTCGCTCCGCGCCGGCACCATCATGCGCGAGAAGGCGCGTGACATGGGCGCCCTGCAGACCTTTGCCAACACCGAGGTCACCGGCATGGTGGTTGAGGACGGCCAGATCAAGGCGGTCGAGACCGACAAGGGCACCGTCGAGGCCGAGTACGTCGTCATCGCCACCGGCCTGTGGGGACCGCGCCTGGCCAAGATGGCAGGAGCCTCCATCCCACTGACCCCTGCCGTGCACCAGATGATCGATGTCGGCCCGGTTCCGCGGTTCGCCGACGCCAAGGGCGACATCGAGCACCCGATCGTGCGCGACATGGACACCAACATGTACGAACGCCAGCACGGTAATGGTCTGGAGATCGGCTCGTACGCACACCGGGCGATCCTGCACGACCCAGAGGAGCTTCCTTCGGTCGAGGAGGCCCAGCTTTCTCCCACCGAGTTCCCCTTCACCGCCGAGGACTTCGAGTTGCAGTACGAGCAGGCGCTCGAGCTGATGCCGGAGATCGTGGGCGACGAGACCGTCGGCCAGAAGTACGCGATCAACGGCCTGCTCTCCCTCACCCCCGACGGTATGCCGCTTCTTGGAGAGACACCCGAGGTCAAGAACCTCTGGTCGGTCTCAGCGGTCTGGATCAAGGAAGGCCCCGGGATCGGCAAGGCTGTGTCGGAGTGGATGGTGCTCGGCGACTCTGAGATCGACCTGCAGGCTTCCGACATCGCCCGCTTCTACGACCACCAGAAGACCCGCAAGCACATCAAGGAGCGCACCGCCGAGGGGTTCAACAAGACCTACGGCATCGTGCACCCGAACGAGCAGTGGGCGTCCAACCGCAACGTTCGCCTCTCGCCGTACTACGAACGTCAGAAGGCACTCGGTGCGGAGTTCTATGAGACCGCTGGCTGGGAGCGTGCCTTCTGGTACGAGAGCAACGCTGGTTTGGTCGAAAAGTTCGGTGACGCCGTCATGCCGCGCACAGCGGAGTGGGAGTCACGCTGGTGGTCGCCGATCATCAACGCCGAACACCTGCAGATGCGCGAAACGGCCGGCCTCGTTGACCTCACGGCCTTCGTCGAGTTCGACATCCAAGGTCCCGGCGCTCTTGATGCCGTGCAGCGTGTCTGCATGCGACAGATGGACGTACCGATCGGCCGGGTGGTCTACACACCGGTTCTGTCGGCGAGCGGCGGGTTCAAGTCCGACCTCACGGTGATGCGTCTGGCTCACGACCACTACCGAGTAGTGACCGGTGGTGCGCACGGAATGGCCGACCTCAAGTGGTTCGGCGATCACCTACCCGCTGATGGCACTGCACACGTCACCGATCACACGTCGTCGCTCACCACACTTGGCATCTGGGGTCCGAACGCTCGCCGAATCCTCGAGTCCATCACCCGTGATGATGTCTCGAACGAGGGCTTCAAGTTCGGTACGTGCAAGACGATCGAGATCGGCCCGTTGAAGGTGCTGGCCTCGCGGATCTCCTATGTCGGAGACCTCGGTTGGGAGCTCTACGTCCCGATGGAACAGGGTGCCCAGCTGTGGGACGCGCTCTGGGAGGCGGGCCAGGAGCACGGACTCATTCCCGTTGGCATCGGCGTCTACGGCACGACGGGTCGCATCGAGAAGGGCTACCGCGCGTTCGGCACCGAGCTCGAGACCGAGTTCACCGTGGTCGAGGCCGGAATGGCGCCGCCCAAGATCAAGGCGGCCGACTTCAATGGCAAGGAGGCGCACCTCAAACACCGCTCCACCGACCCGGTGGCCATCTTGTGCTCGCTCACGGTCGACGACCACACCAGCAGCACCGGCGTGAAGCGCTACATGATGGGCAAGGAGCCGATCCTCACCACCGACAAGAAGCCGATCACCGACGCACACGGACGCCGTTCGTTCGTCACCAGCGCCGGCTCAGCACCGTCAATCGGTAAGCATGTGCTGATGACATACCTGCCGCCGGAGTACACGGGCGAGGGCACCAAGCTCGTCGTCGAGTACCTCGGCGACCACTACCCGGTAACGGTCGCCGTCGCCGGCGCCACTCCCCTGTTCGACCCCAAGAATGAGCGGATTCTTTCCTGATGGATGTCCTGGTCTGCATCAAACGAGTGCCGCTCTCCGGCGGCAAGTTCACCATCACCGGCGACGGTCTCGACATCGAGTCGGCCAAGCTCGGGTTCACGATCAGCCCACACGAAGAGGTCGCGGTTGAAGAGGCCGTTCGAATCGTCGAGCAGCACGGCGGCAGTGTCACGGTGCTTACACTCGGACCGGCTGACGCCGAGGAGCAGATCCGCGAGCAGATGGCGATCGGCGCCGACCGCGGCATCTTGATCGAGACCAACGGTGCCGAGTGGGATCCGCAGGCGACCGCGTCGGCCATCGCCGATGCCATCAACGAGGACGAGTCCGACTTCGACCTCGTCATCATGGGGAACGAGTCGGCGGACGCCAGCGGCTACCAGGTCGGCATCAGGGTGGCGCACAAGCTCGGACGCCCAATTGTCACCGGCGTCAAGGGCATCACCGTCGCAGCGGACAGAGCCACCTTTGAGCGTCCGGTGAAGGCCGGACGCGAGCTCTACGAGGTGCCGCTACCTGCGGTCGTCACCGTGCTCGACGGCCTTAACATCCCGCGCTACCCGTCGGTGCCCGGGCGCATCCGCGCCAAGAAGAAGCCGATCGAACGGCGCAGCCCGGAGCGCCCAGAGCCGAAGCTGGAGAAGACCCGGCTCGAAGTTCCGCAGACCGAGGCCAAGCAGGCCCAGGTATTGGGCAACGGGCCAGAGGCTGCAGCTGCCGTCGTTGAGATCTTCAAGCAAATCGGGGTGATCTGACATGGTGCTCGTCCTTGTCGACCACGACCACGGAGTGCTCGACGAACTGTCACTGCAGGCCGTGACCTACGGGCGCGAACTCGCAGCGGCCACGGGAGAGCAGCTCGATGCGCTCGTTGTCGGCGCTGACGGCAGCGGTGTGGCTGGCGCGCTGGGCGAACACGGCGTTGCGACGGTGCATGTCGCAGCGCACGACGGGCTCACCGACTACGCGCCGGTGGCTGCGGCGCGTGCAGCATCCGAAGTAGCCGCGCGCACCGGTGCGTCGGTGGTGCTTGCCGCCGGGACGCCGCGCGGCAACGAGGTAATGGCCCACCTCGGTGCGATCACCGACCTTCCGGTTGCAGCTGACTGCGTCAGCGTGGCGCCAGGGTCGCCCACCCAGGTGGTGCGCGCGCGGTGGGGGGGCAGCCTGATCGAAGAGGCGAACCTTCACGGGTCGCCCGCGCTGGTGACGTTGGTTCCACACACGGTGGCCGCCGAGCCCGGTGGTTCAGGTGCGGGAGACCTCGCGCAGTTCACGCCAGAGCTCGCCGACGGCGACCTCCTGGTGATCGCGCGGCCCGCAGCGGCTGAGGAGAAGGCAGGTGTATCGCTCGCCGATGCGAAGGTGATCGTCTCCGGCGGACGCGGCGTCGGCAGCGCCGAGGGCTTTGCGCCGCTTGAAGAGCTCGCCGAACTGCTGGGTGGAACGATCGGGTGCTCACGCGTCGTCACCGGAAACGGCTGGCGTCCGCACACCGAGCAGGTGGGGCAGACCGGCACCAAAGTAGCGCCTGACCTCTACATCGCGTGCGGAATCAGTGGCGCGACGCAGCACATCGCCGGTTGCCGTAACGCCAAGACGATGATCGTCATCAACACCGACCCCGAAGCCGCGATCATGGGCTACGCCGACTACGCCGTCATCGGCGATGTCAGCAAGGTGCTGCCGGCCATCATCGAGGAAGCCAAGAAGGCCAAGGCCGGATGACCCCCGACGACCGACAACGTGTGAGTTCGCGGCTTCTATGGGCGCCGCGGACTCACACGTTGTCGATACGTGGTCCTAGTTCTTGAGCGGCTCTTTGGTCAGTCCGGTCGTGACCAGTTCGCCGTCCGTCAACGACACCGACTTGGTCACGAGCAAGTCCGAGCAACACAGCGGTGCGCGTCGGGTGAAGCCGTATCCAGTGAGGACCAGCTCGGTGTCGACGTACTCCGCCTTCTTCAGATCGATGACCTCACGGGGGGAAAGAGCCAGACCGACATACTGCGGGCCACCAACAGCCTCGATGTAGACGAGGACCGAGCTAGGGCTTGAGCTGGCACCGCTACACACAACGTTGATCGACACCGACTCATACGATGCGAGCTCACCTCTCGCAATCACTCGCGCAGTGACCTGAAACCCTCGAAAGGTAGCTTTCCCACCCTCGAACGTGACGGTCGGTACGCCCGGGAAGCACGGTGCTGGATACGTGCCGTCACCCCAGCCGGTCTTCGGCACCGGCTGCGATGATGTTGTAGCGCTCGGGCTCGGCGAGGCCTCACGGCTGTGAGACGGCGACGCAGAGCCGCTGGGCACTGCGGACTCGTTGGACTGAGTTGCCTCAGAGGTGTTGGCCGCCTGAGGCTCAGATGGCACGCACCCCGCCGCCAGCAAGGCGACAGCGAGCGCCGTGAAGATCGCGGAACTGGAGTGTTTAGGCCTCATCACTCACCCTCCACCCCACGCGATACCCGACACAGCACCCACGAGTGTGAGGCCGTCGGCATCGGTACGCCATCCCTTTCACACTAAACCCGTGTCAGAGCAGCGAGGTGACCGCCGACTCGATGAGGTCCCGCACCGATCGGCGCGTCCGCGCAACTGCCGCGCGATCGGTGCGCACCTCGACGACGCGAATCCCACTTCCGCGGGGGTCGAGCACGGCATCAAGCGCCGCACCAACGGACGCCGTGCGCGTATGAGGTGTCTGAGTTGCACCACACCAGGCGGCGAAGTCGACACCATGCGGCGTCCCGAAGACGCGTTCGAAGGCGTCGGCGTAGTCGTCGTGGCCTTGCTCGAGCAGCCCGAAGATCGCTCCGCCATCGTTGTTGACAACCACGATCGTGAGGTCTGGCTGCGGTTCGTCGGGTCCGAGCACCAGACCGTTCGCGTCATGCAGCGCGGTGAGGTCGCCCATCAGGGCGAACGCGCGTCCACCGCCGTCACGCTGCCACGCCAAAGCTGCGCCGACCGACGACGACACCGTGCCGTCGATACCGGCGGCTCCGCGGTTGGCGAGCACCGTGACCCCATCGCGCGGCGCGGCCGCTGTGAAGACGTCGCGCACCGGCATCGACGATCCGAGGAAGAGCAGCCCGTCGGCCGGCAGTGCAGCGTGCAGCGCGTTTGCAAGACCGAGCTCGGTCGCGTCCTCGTCGTCGAGTAACTTAGCGAGAACCCCACGCGCCGCGAACTCGACGTCATGCCAGAGCGCCAACCACTCAGCATCGGGCTCGTGGTGGCCATCAGCTGCCGGAAGTGCCGGAAGCACCTGCGCCGCCGACCGTGTGGCGTCCGCCCAGTTCGTCGCGCCGGCCACGACCGTCACCGTCGATCGCGGGTCGCGCAGCAGCGCCAGGACCGAGCGCGACAATGTCGGACGCCCCACCACCAGGATCTGCTCGGGCCGAGCAGCGTCGACGAACGCATCGACCTCTAGCAGTGACCCACCCATCGAGATCGCGTTCGGCCCGCGGCACGCGTTGCCACTCGGCTCGCTGATCACCGGCCAGCCGTGCTCCTCGGCCAGCACGGAGGCGGCACGTCCAAGCGCAGGCGTGCAGTCGCCCACGATGACGAGCGTGCGCGCCGGCAGTCGGACATTCGGAGCCATCACCGCCGGTGCCTCAGCCGATGTCCAGGGTGCGCCGTTGTCGCGTCCACCGAGCGGCTCTGGCCAGTCAAAATCGCCGTCGGGGACGAGGGGTTCGCGGAAGGCGAGATTCAGATGAACCGGCCCAGGATTGTGCGTCAGCGTCCCGGTCGCCGCCGCCCACGCGCGTCCGGTCAGCGCGCGCCAGTAGGCGGTCATTCCGACGACCCGCTCAGGCGCGCCGACCTCTGCGAACAGACGTACCGAGTCGCCGAAGAGCTTGACCTGGTCGATCGTCTGATTGGCCCCCGTTGAACGCAGCTCTGGCGGGCGGTCTGCCGTCAGAAGCAACAAGGGAACGCCGGACTGGTCAGCCTCGATCGCCGCTGGGTGCAGGTTGGCCGCGGCCGTCCCGGACGTCGTCACAACAGGTACTGGGGTTCCGGACGCCTTGGCCAGACCGAGCGCCAGGAACCCAGCACTTCGCTCATCGATGCGCACATGGAGCCGCACCCGACCCGCTGCCTCCAACGCGTACAGCGCCAGCGCCAGCGACGTCGAGCGCGACCCCGGCGCCAGTACCGCCTCGCGCATTCCGCAGCGGAGCAGCTCGTCGGCCAGCACGGTGGCCAGCGCGGTGGACGGATTCATGTGGCTCCCGGTTCGGTGAGGCTCGCGTAGGCGGCGGTAAGCCGCTGACGCCAGGCTGCCATCTCTTCGCGCGGCATCGCTACTGCCGCCTGGGTGTCGGGAGTCGCACGTCGAACGCGCAGTCGTCCGTTCTCCGGAAGCAAGCGGTCACTACTGACGTCATCGACGAGCAGTCGGCCTGATCCGAGCCCACAGGCATAAGGGATCTCGGGCAGGGACGCCGCCAGGGCCAGTCCAGCAGCAAGCCCGACCGATGTGTCGAGTGCCGACGACACGACACACGGCAGGCCGTAGGTCTGAGCGATCGCAAGCGCAGGGCAAACTCCACCGAGCGGCGGGGTCTTGAGGATGAGAATGTCGGCAGCCTCAAGCAAGCCGATCACGCGGTGGGGGTCGCCCGCTTTGCGCAGGCCCTCGTCGATGGCAACGCGAACATCGATGACGCGTCGCAATGCGGCGCACTCCACAAGCGCGGCGCAGGGCTGCTCGACGTACTCAAGGTCGAACTGGCCGAGGGCATCTAGCGCGGTGGCAGCTTCCCCAGAGGTCCACGCTCCGTTTGCGTCGACGCGGATGCTGCCATCCGGCCCGAGTGCCTCCCGAACCGCGGCAACGCGGGCGACGTCGTCGTCCAACGACTGCCCCGGTTCAGCGACCTTCACCTTGACCGTCGCGCAGCCGGACGCGTGTACGAGGCGTCTAGCTTCACCAGCACCGACAGCGGGAACAATCGCGTTGACGGGCACCTCGTCGCGTACCGCATCCGGCCAGCCGATCCAGGCGGCTTCGATGGCCGCGGCCAACCAGCGCGCAGACTCATCAGCGCCGTACTCAGGGAACGGAGCGAACTCGCCCCACCCGACGGGGCCGCGGAGCAACAGTCCCTTGCGCACTCGAGTCCTGCGAAACGTCATCGTCAGCGGAACGGCGAACCCAAGCGCGCCGTCAAGGATTTCATCAACGCTGGGTAGCACTAGCGTCGAACCCTTCGCCGAATCCGGAGTAGGTGACCAGGTTGCCGCAGCATCATGGTCACCTACTCCGGATTCGCTGGTGGGACAGACACGTGGTCACCGGAAACTAGGGACGCTTCGGGAACTTGCTGAAGTCGGGCTTTCGCTTGGCGACGTAGGCGTCGCGGCCCTCCTGCGCTTCTTGCGTCATGTAGAAGAGCAGCGTCGCGTCACCGGCGAGCTGCTGCACGCCAGCGAGGCCATCATCAACAGCGTTGAGTGACGCCTTCAGCATCCGCAGCGCCAGCGGCGAGTGCTCAAGCATCTCGCGGCACCACTGCACCGTCTCGAGCTCGAGCTCTTCGATCGGTACGACTGCGTTGACCAGACCCCAGTCGAGCGCGGTAGCGGCGTCGTACTGCCGGCAGAGAAACCAGATCTCGCGGGCGCGCTTCTGCCCGATGTGCCGGGCGAGCAACCCAGACCCATATCCGCCATCGAAGGAACCGACTTTAGGGCCGGTCTGCTGGAAGCGGGCGTTGTCGGCGGCAATCGACAGGTCGCAGACGACGTGCAGCACGTGCCCACCACCGACCGCGTAACCGGCGATCATCGCGACAACCGGTTTCGGTGTCCGGCGAATCTGCACCTGCAGGTCGAGGACGTTGAGGCGTCCGATGCCCTTGTGCGCGACGTCGTCGTCACCGAGGTATCCATCGTCGCCGCGAATTCGCTGGTCGCCGCCGGAGCAGAACGCCTTGTCACCCTTGCCGGTGAGGATGATGACGCCGACCTGGTCGTCGTCGCGGGCCTGGTCGAACGCGTCGGTGAGCTCGAAGAGCGTCTGCGGACGGAACGCGTTGCGCACCTCGGGCCGGTTGATGGTGATCTTTGCCATGCCCTCGGCGATGTTGTACTCGATATCGGAATAATCGCCAGCCTTGACCCAGTCGGCGCCGGCCTTGATGGTCGTGGCTGCGTCCGGGTGGTCGGGCTGGTCGGTCTGCTCGGTCATCGGCGCTCCTCTTCGATCGACTCCACAGCGTACGGGCGACGCCAGGCCGGTGCCCGTCCGGCTCACTCGGTGACGAGGCGCAAGAATACCTAGGTGACCTTTGCCTCAGCCAACGCCGTCGAGATGGTGGACGCGCCAGCCAACCCCAAAGATGTCGCTGCCTTCCTCCCCCGGCTCTCGGCCGCCCTCATGGGCGATGCTCCACTGCTCCCACTCCCAGCCGCTGCGCCAGAGCGCGAACGGCTGCGCGATGCCGGCAACCGATGTTTCGTGCCGACCGGCGTTGCCCTTGTCGTCCCGACGTCGGGAAGCACCGGCATCCCCCGCTTGGCACTTTTGTCAGCGGCAGCACTGCTGGCCTCTGCCGACCGAACGCATGAGGTGCTTGGCGGCCGCGGACATTGGCTGCTGGCATTGCCGACCACGCACATCGCTGGGCTGCAGGTGCTCGTACGCTCGCTGCGTGCAGGGCTTGAACCCGTCGTGGTTGATACGGCAGGCGGCTTCAACGCTGCCGATTTCAGTGCAGCCGTCGAGTCGATGGACATCGCCAGTTCTGAGCAGCCGCACTACACCGCCCTCGTGCCCACGCAGCTTCAGCGGCTGCTCGATGACGGTGCTGGCGTCGAAGCGCTGTGGCAGCTCGACGCGGTTCTGGTCGGTGGTGCTGCTGCGCCGGATGACCTCCTCTCGCGCGCGTCAGCTGCGGGGATCAACGTCATCAGCACCTACGGGATGACTGAGACGTGCGCGGGCTGCGTCTACGACGGCGTCCCCTTGCCCGATGTGAACCTCGACATCGCCGCCGACGGGCGGATCCGCGTCGCAGGACCGATGCTGTTCGACGGCTACGCAGTCGGTGATGACTCGCTGACCGATGGCTGGTTCACCACCAGTGACCTCGGGCGCCTCGATGATGGTGTGTTACACGTGCAGGGTCGGGCGGACAACGTGATCGTCAGCGGCGGCGTCAACGTGCCAGCCGAAGCCGTCGAACGGGTGCTCCTCGGGATTGCAAGTGTCACGGGTGCCGTCGTGGTCGGCGTACCGGACTCCGAATGGGGTGAACGGGTGGTCGCGGTCGTCACCGCAGGCGTCGCGATCGAGCTGAGCGAGGTTCGCTCCTGGTGTCTGGATGCCATTCCGCATGAGTGGCTTCCGCGCGAGGTACTCACACTGGAGGCCATCCCGATGCTGCCCAGCGGCAAGCCGGACCGTACTGCAGTGCGCCATATCGCCGCAAAACTGGCACGATGACCCCCGCTCTAGGAGAGGGATGACGATGACGACGCCGGAACAGTGGTGGCAGGGTGCGCGACCGCGCACGCTGCCTGCAGCCGTTGCCCCCGTAGCCGCCGGCACAGGTGTCGCCGCCTACTTCGCCAGCGCTGATGCGGCCCTGGCCGCCCTGGCGCTGGTGGTCGCCCTCGCCTTCCAGGTCGGCGTCAACTACGCGAACGACTACAGCGATGGAGTGCGCGGAACCGACGAGCAGCGCGTCGGTCCGATGCGGCTCACTGCGACGGGTGTCGCTGCGCCGGAAACCGTCAAACGCGCTGCCTTGATCTGCTTTGTGGTGGGGGCAGTCGCCGGCCTGGTGATCGTCGCCCTCACCGGCGAGTGGTGGCTGATCGCAGTTGGCGCCGCATGCATGGTCGCTGCTTGGTACTACACGGGAGGGCGTTCTCCGTACGGCTACCGCGGCCTCGGCGAGGTGAGCGTCTTTTTCTTCTTCGGCATCGTGGCCACGATGGGAACCAGCTACGTCCAGACCTTGACCTGGTCGTGGCTCGCGCTGCTCTTGGCGTCCGGCGTCGGTGCGCTGGCCTGCGCACTGCTGGTGGTCAACAACTTGCGCGACATCCCGACCGATACGACATCCGGCAAGCAAACGCTCGCCGTCCGCCTCGGCGACCGGAACACCCGCGTCCTGTACCTGGCCCTGCTCGTGACAGCGCTGGTCGTGGTCGTTGTAGCCGCCGTCGGGTGGACGCCTGCCGCGTTGGTCGCTCTGGTGGCCTTCATCCCCATGGCGCCGCCGATCGGCGCCATCCTCGGTGGAGCTTCCGGCCGCGACCTGCTTCCCGTCCTCCAGGCGACCGGCCTCATCCAGCTTCTGTACGGCCTCTCCATCGGAATCGGCCTCGCCCTCAGCTAATCCCCTCCCACAACCAGGCCACCCCCCTATTGGGGCAATGACGCATCGATTCGAAATGACCGAACTAACCGCGCACCCATCGATCCACAGCGAGCGGAAGCGCGCGCCCCTGTGGACGGATGGCGGTCGCGATGGTTCGAAAGGACCGAACCCATGTGGCATGGCCCCAGAACTGGGGATAGAGTGGAACAACTATGTTCCATTTGGAGCACGCATTGACTCAAAAATCACGCCATGGAGAGACCGATGGGACGCCCCGACCGCACCCGCCGTTCGCTGCTCGACGCCGCCGTCGTCGTGCTCAGCAAGGACAGCTCGGCGTCCCTGTCCGAGGTCGCCACCACCGCCGGCGTCGGCCGCACCACGCTGCACCGCTACTTTCCCACTCGCGAGCTGCTGATCCGCGCCCTCGTCGAGGACGCCCTCGACCGCGTCGCCGATGCGATCGCGAGCGCCCACCCCGACGAAGGTCCAGTTGTAGACGCCCTGCAACGGGTCACTGACACCGTCGTCCCACTCGGCCCGAGCCTGTCCTTCCTGCACGCCGAGCCCGAGGTCTACAACGCCCGCGACCTCATTCGCCGCTGGTACGAGGCGCTTGAGCCAGTGGCGCAGGCGGTCGAGCGCGGCCAGGCTGACGGATCACTGCGCGGCGACCTCCCGGTCAAATGGGTCGTTGACGCCTACGCCGGCGCCATCTTGACCGCCTGGGACACCGCCGACGAGGGACGCATCTGGCTGCAGGACGCCCCACGCCTGGTCATGACCACGATCATCCACGGCATCACCGCGCCCTCGACGGACGCTCCATGACGCGCGCCCGCGTCATGCCCTTCATCGCCCTTGAGGGGTCGACGCTGCTCGCCGGCCTCGCCAACGGCGTCTCCATGGTGGCCCTGCCCTGGCTGGTCCTCGAACTCACCGGACGCGCCGATGCCGCAGGTCTGGTTGCCCTCGTCAGCGGCATTCCCACTCTCCTTGCCTCGCTCTTCTCGGGCACCATCGTCGACACCGTGGGACGCCGGCGTACCTCGGTCTTCAGCGACCTGATGTCGGCGGTCGCCGTCGCCGCAATCCCCATCGTCGCGCTGACGACCGGACTCACCTTCACCTGGGTACTCGTCCTCGCTGTCCTCGGTGCTGTCTTCGACCCGGCGGGCGTCACCGCTCGCGAGTCGATGCTCACCGGCGTCTCGCAAGCCACCGGAATGCGCCTCGAACGCGTCAACGGAATTCACGAAGCGGTGTGGGGACTGGCGTTCCTCGTCGGTCCTGCCGTTGGCGCCGGTTTGATCGCCACCGTCGGAGTTGAGTCGGCGTTCTGGGCCATGACGGTGGCCTTCGTTGCCTCGGCGGTACTGCTTGCCTTCGTCCATGTACCAGGCGCCGGACGCCCCCACTACGACGACCGCCCGTACTTCTGGTCCGGCACCTTGGACGGGCTCAAACTGGTATTCGGGGACGCCCCGCTGCGCACCGTCGTGCTCCTGTCGACCGGCGTCGTCGGTATCGCCTACCCAGTCATAGGCATCGTTCTCCCGGTGATCTACCAAGCAGAGGACAACCCGGTCGGTCTAGGTGCGGTCGTCATGGCCTTCAGCTTCGGCGGCGTGATCGGGGCCTTGCTCTACAGCTCGTTTGGCCACCACTCCCACCCCCGAGCCACCTTCGCTGTCGCGCTCTGGGGAGCAGCCTTGGCGCTTGCCGTCTTTACCTTCTGGCCCGAGACCGGCGTCATGGCCGCCGCTGGGTTCGTCGGTGGAATCCTGCTCGGGCCGATGAACCCGATCATCAACCTCACCCTGCAGCGCCGGCCGCCTGAGCACATGCGCGGCAGAGCGATGGGAGTGGTAACGGCCCTCGCCTACGGCATCTACCCGATCGGTTACTTCCTCGCCGGAATCTTGGTCGCGTCGTTCGGCGTGGTCACCACCCTTGGAGTCTTCGCAGTAGCCGCCGTCCTACTGTCGCTGCTCGCCTCCGTTGCGCCGCCACTGAAGCGGCTCGACGAAGAGCCACTCGAACAGACCTTAATCCGCTCGGCTGCCTGAGCCCGCGTCGTCACCACGCTGCGCGTCGTCCCAGTCGTCTTCGGCGGCGGCCCGCTCGGCCATCTTCTGGTTCGCTCGATCAGCGCGAGTGGCGACCGACGCCGAGAGCGCCTCACGCTGCTTGCGGAGCAAGAAGATGCTGGCGATCGCCGAGATCAGAAAGGCCACCAGCACAGCGGTCAAGAAGTCGGCCACGAAGTAGAGCACGGCGAAGGGGACGATGAAGAGCACCAAACGGGCCAGCGAGTAAGTAGCCACCGGGTGCCGGGACGTCCATGAATCGTCGACTATCGGCGTAGCAGGCTCTGGCGCCGGAGTCTCCCGATCTGACGAGGCCTCGTTCACCGTCACGCTCCTTCGGGGGGCAGGACTGCCCGCCCTTCGAACCGAGTCGAGAGTACGACAGTGGTGTGCGTGCGGGATATGCCGGGGATCTTGCGTAAGCGTCCCAGGGACTTCTCGAGCGAGTCGACGTCGGCTACCCGGACCTTGAGGATGAAGGACTCGTCTCCGGCGACAAACCAGCAGTCCTCGATCTCCTCAAGGTCTGACAGGTGCTCAGCGATCGCGTCTTGGTCGCCGTCGTGGGACTGCTCGATGCCGACGATCGCCACGACGCCCAGTCCGAGGGCTGACGGAGCCAGCGCCGCGTGGTAGCCGGTAATCACCCCGAGTTGTTCCAGGCGCTTGACCCGGTCGGCCACGCTCGGACCGGAGAGCCCGACGAGACGGGCCAGGTCGGCGTAGGGGATCCGGGCATTGGCCCGAAGGGCGCTGATGATCGTCCGGTCTACCGTGTCGAGGGCGTCCTTGCGGCGCGGACCTCGGCCCAGAGCCGGGATGCTCCCGGTTGTCACCGGATCAGCTGCGGATCCGGGATTATTCTCCGTTCGCAAGGTGTTAACCCCCTAGCTGGCTTATATTCATTGGACAAACCTGGGTCGGCGCCTTAGTATGTTAATCATTGGGCCCAACAGGGCCTCGAATCGAAGAGAAAGTTTATGGAGTTGAGAATCATGGTCCCATCACTCGAGATCGCTCGCGCCCACGTCCGCGTGCTTGAACTTGAAGCGGACCGGTTGCGGGCCCGCCACCAGGGCCCGACCACCTTCCAGCGGATGCGCACGGCCCTGAAGGGTCGCTCGCATTGACCTGACATCGCTGACACTACGACCTCTCTTCGGTTGCGTCCTCTTAACTAGCCGCCCGAGAGACTCCCGGGGCCTCTCCTGGAGAACCCCCAACCAGCACCTCCGCCGCCCAGCCTCCGCTCGGTGCCCGGAGGTGCCGGCGTTTTTCCGAGCCGAACGAGGAAGTTGCGCTCGACCTCCGACTGCACTGGTTGCCACCTGCGGTTACCCTGGCAGGACAGGGGACGCGAGATCGGTACGACCCCGCGACCGACAGGAGGTGGGCGCCATGCCACGGTTTCTGTTGGCGGTCGTCCTCCTGGGCATCGTCATCTATCTCACGATCCGAATGATCCAGCGTCGCGGCGAAGGTGGTGGAGGGCGCGGGTTCGGCCGCCGTCCGGTCGCCCCCGACGACGATCCCAAGTTCCTGCGCGACCTCGACGCCCAGCTGTGGGAGCAGCAGCAACGCGAGCGCCAGCACGAACAGCGAGACGAACCGCCGGCTACCTGAGAGCGCAATCACCGAACCCAAGGTGGCGTCAGGGGGGCTAACGTGGCGGTCGACCGCCACCTTTGCGCACGATGATCACGTCACGTGGTCATCGTTCAGCGAGGCAGGGGCAGCGGCTGGTCAGACACCGCCGTACGAGTGCAGGCCGACGAAGAAGATGTTCACGCCGAAGTAGCTGAACAAGAACGCCGCCAGCCCAATGATGGCGATGATCGCAGCCGGTCGCCCTCGCCAACCGGCAGTCGCCCGTGCGTGCAGGTAAGCGGCGTAGATCACCAAGGTGACGAAGGCCCAAGTCTCCTTCGGGTCCCAGCCCCAGTAGCGGCCCCAGGCGTCCTCGGCCCAGACGGCTCCGGCAACTACCGCGAAGAACCAGAGCGGGAAGGCGAAAGCGATCGTCTGGTACGCCACCTTGTCCAACTGGTCAGATCCCGGCAGGCGCGAACCAATGGCATCTCTGACGCCGCCCGTCTGCCCAGCGATATCACGTCGCTCGTACCGCTCAGCAAACAGGTACATCACCGAGGCCAGCGACCCCACGGTGAAGACCGAGCTGGCAATGATCGCGGCGGTCACGTGGATCCACAGCCAGTAGGACTTCAGCACCGGGACGAGCTCGGCCGACTCCCGGTACAGGACCAGGACGGCAACGCCGAGCAGGAGCACGTTGAACAGGACAACGATCACCCCGAGGTCACGCCACTCTGGACGTTTGGGAAGCATCGCCACCCAGATCACCAGCAAGGTCGCGACCGCGGTGAGGGTGAACTCATACATGTTGCCCCAGGGCGGGCGTTGCGCCGAGATTCCCCGGGTGATCACCGCGGCAACGACGAGCGCGGCTGCGAGACCGGTGAGGGAGACGCCGACGCGCGCCCAGCGCTGCTCGGCGGCGGTCTCGGGGGAGGCAGCGGCGACCAAGGCGGTGTCGCCGCTGGTGCCGACAGACTGGCGAGCAAGGGAGCTTCTACGCTGCTTGGCCAGGTCAGAGCGTTTACGCCCCGTCCCGACGGCCAGGTCGGCCGCGAAGGCCATCAACGCGACAGCAAGAACGACGATCGTGCTGTAGACCAGCCCGTTACTGATGTGGGCCCATGTCTGGCTACTCACTTCTGCTCCTCCACGGCCGTCTGCGCGCCCGGCAGGCTCGCTACCACAGCATCCACCTCCTGGGCCAAGGCTGCCCACTCGGTCTGGGCCAGCCCGGCCACGTCGACGAGGGTACGTCCCTGCCCATCGACGCTCGTGCGCACCCAGACCCGGCGGCGGCGGATCAGCAGCGACAGCGAAATCCCGATGATCGCCGCCACGGCGGCCAGCAGCACCAGCCAGCGTCCCGGGTCATAGGCCACCTGAACGTTGGCAAACTCTGCGAGCCTGTCGAAGGTGATCGAACCGCGCCCGTCCGGCAGCTTCCAGGTCTGGCCGACGGCCAGGTCTTCGCGGCCGAGCTGCTCCATCGCCGAGCTGTCGAGCTGGTAGACGTTTTGCGGGACGCCGGAGTCGAGCCCGAGGTCACCAGCCCAGGCACCGAGGTAGACGCGCGGATCGTTGGCCTCAGGGAAGATCGACCGGGGACCGGTGGTCGGGTCGACCTGCGTCGGCGGCGTCGGCGTGACAGTCACGTTGAAGCCCAGCTGCTCCGGTTGGGCGTCCGGCACCTTCACTACCGTGGTGGAGGTAAACGATGGATCCTGCGGAAGCGCCGGCACAGCACCGGACCAGGCGACGTCGCCGTTGCCATCGCGCACGGTGAACACAGGCGCATACCCATGGCCCAGCAGGAAGACCTTGGTGCCGTTCACATTGAGGGGCTTGTTGACCTGAAGCTGCTGCTGCCGCGGATCGGCGTCAAGGTTCACGCGGTAGGTCACGTCAGCGGTGTACTGATCGGGCTGTCCGCGGTTGGGACCGTCCTTGAGGAACCGAGCATCAAACTGGTCCATGGTGAACGAAAACGGCGCGAGCATGCTCGTTGAGAAACCACGCCCAGGGACGAAGTCGTCGTACTGCGTGAGCGTGTTGGCAAAACCGTCTCCCTCAACGATCACCACCGTGCCGTGGTACCCAAACCACGATCCCCACGCAACGCCAACGAGCAAGACCAGCAGTGACACGTGGAAGACCAGGTTACCCAGCTCATGCAGGTAGCCCTTCTCTGCTGCCATGCTGCTGGCGTCCGTGCCGGGTGCCGTGCGTGGCCGGAGCCGAAAGCGTGCGCTTCGCAGCGAAGCCTCCGCCGCGTCCACAACTTCGGACTCGGTGGCATCAGTGGTGAACGTGCGATGTTCTGGCATTCGCGCGAGATTGCGCGGTGTCGCCGGTGGCACCGACCGGAGGTTGCGCCCGTGCTGAATGCAGCGCGGAAGGATGCATCCCGCGAGCGACACCATCAGAAGCAGGTAGATAGCTGCAAACCACGAGGACGCGTACACATCGAAGAGCCCGAACCGGTCAAGCCAGGGTCCGGCCGTCGAATGGTCCTGAAGGTACTCGCCAACTCGGAGAGGCGACGCGCCGCGCTGGGGGAAGATCGATCCCGGCACGGCACCGAGCGCCAGCAGGAAGAGCAGGATCAGCGCCGTCCGCATGGACGTCAGTTGACGCCACATCCAACGGAGGCCACCGACGAAACCGAGGGTGGGCTGATGGGATGGCGCGGCCTCAGAGTCCGCAGCCTTGAGCGCGTTGATCGCGTCAGTTGGCATCAGAACGGCACCCCGAAACCAGCGGTCCAGATGCGAAGCTGGATCGAAATTTCGGCCCACTGGCCGGTCACCATGAGGACGCCGAGCAGCACAAGCATCCCGCCGCCAATCCGAATCAACAGGGTGTAGTGACGCTTCATCCAGCTCATCGCACCGAATGCCCTGCGAAACGCGAAGGCAACCAACAGGAACGGCAGGCCCAGGCCGATGCAGTAGAAGGCTGCCAGTGCTGCTCCGCGACCGGCGCTGGCTGAGTCGATCGCTAGGGCTTGGACGGCTGCAAGTGTTGGGCCGACACATGGCGTCCACCCCAGGCCGAAGAGAACACCAAGCAGCGGCGCACCGACGAGCCCCATGGACGTGCTCTTCGTGGGATTCCATGACCGGTTCATCCACGGAATCAAACCCATGAAGGCAAGACCGAAGACGATGGTGAAGACACCGAGCACCCGCGTGATGACGTCGGTGTACTCAAATAGCACCGAGCCAAGACCCCCGAAAAGCGCGCCGTAAGAGACGAAGACGACGCTGAAACCAGCGACGAAAAGGGCGGTGCCGAACACGAGACGTCCGCGCTTGGCCTCGCCGAGGTCGATGCCAATCATGCCGGTGACGTACGAGAGATACGCCGGTACCAAGGGCAGCACGCAAGGCGAGGCGAACGAGACGACTCCTGCTGCGAAGGCAAAGACCGCGGCGAGCAGCAGCGAACCCCCAACGACGGTCTCCGCAGGGTCTACGAGCAGCACCGTGAGCATCAACGCTCCGCAACGACTTCGTCGACGAGGTCCGAGAGCTGCGAGTACGTCGTGGGGCCAACGACGCGGGCGGCAATGAGTCCGTCGCGATCGATCACCAGCGTCCAGGGGATCGAGCTAGCAGGAACTGAGTCGTGGAAGGCCAGCTGCAACTCACCAGACTCGTCGACCAGGCTCGGGTACGTGATGCCGAAGTTCTTCTCGAAGGCGGCCGCCGCCGCCTCCTGGTCACGACTGTTGATCCCTAGGAACTCGACACCCATCTTGCGGGAGTCGGTGTATACCTGCTGCAGGGCGGGTGCCTCCGCCCGGCAGGGGCCGCACCAAGAAGCCCACAGGTTGAGGACGACAACGTCACCGGCGAAGCCGGACAGCGCCAGATCGTCACCGTTCAGCGTGGTTCCGACAAGATCGGGCGCTGCCTCCCGGTCCGCGCTATCGATCACCTGCGCTGAACCGTCACCAGCGACAAAACCCTGACCACCGCTGGAGTCGACCTGCGCGTCGCTTCCCGTACAGCCGGCCAGGGACAGGAGTAGCGGTGCCGCGAGTAAAACCGCGATACACACACTCGTCGTTCGGCGCATCTCAGGCCCCTGACTTCTGCTTCTTCACAGCGGCAGGAAGCAGGTCGCGAACCGGTTCGCTGTAGGTGACCGCCACGATCTCGTCACCGCGGTAGGTGAACGACGTCAAGCTGGCCAGCGAGCACTCGCGGTTGCGCGGGTCGTGCCAGAGCCTGCGGCCTTCGACATGGGTGCGGGTGGTCCAGATCGGAAGTTGATGGCTGACGAGAAGCGCCTCGTGGCCACGCGCAGCGTCGCGCGCCGTTGCCATCGCACCCATCATGCGTAGCGCCTGCCCCTTGTACGGCTCGCCCCACGACGGACGAAACGGGTTGCGCAGGTACTTCCAGTGGCGCGGACGCGAAAGCGCTCCGTCGCCGACACCGAAGGTCAGCCCCTCGAAGACGTTGTCCGCCTCAATCAGCCTGCCATCGACGGCAATAGGAAGCTCGTGCGCATCCGCGATGGGTTTGGCCGTCTCCTGGGCACGTTCGAGCGGGGACGCCCCAACGTGCGCAATGTCGACGCCGGCGAGGTGCTCAGCCACGCGCTCGGCCATCACGCGTCCGAGCTCGGAGAGGCGGTATCCGGGGAGTCGGCCATAGAGAACACCCTCGGGGTTGCACACCTCGCCATGGCGCAATAGGTGGACGACAGTGTGCTCGCTCATGCCGAGTCCGGTGTTGCAGCGGCGGCAGCAGCGGCGGCAGCGGGGAGGGCGTCGATCACCTGCGAGATCGCCGTGTCGTCATGGGCAGCACTGAGAAACCACGCCTCGAACACCGACGGGGGCAGATAGACGCCGGCAGCAAGCATGGCGTGGAAGAACGCCTTGTAGCGGAAGGCCTCCTGCGCCTGTGCACCCGAGTAGTCGACAACCTGGCGATCGGTGAAGAAGACGCTGAAGAGCGACCCGGCACTCTGGACGCGGTGCGCCACTCCGGCAGTTGACAACGCCTTCGACACCGCCTGAGAGACCTCAGCGGACTGCCGGTCGACCATGGCGTACACGGAGTCGTCGAGCGCCCCGAGCGTCGCGGCGCCGGCGGCGGCTGCGATCGGGTTACCTGCGAGTGTTCCGGCCTGGTAGACGGCTCCCTGCGGTGCCAGGTGCTCCATGACGTCGGCGCGGCCACCAAAGGCCGCGGCCGGCAGCCCGCCGCCCATCACCTTGCCGAAGGTCATGAGGTCAGGCGTTACGGGCTCAAGCCCAAACCATCCGGATCGGCTCACCCGGAACCCCGTCATGACCTCATCGCTGATGAAGAGTGCCCCGTTCTGCGCGCACAACTCAAAGATCCGAGCGTTGAACCCCGACGCAGGTGGAACCACACCCATGTTCGCAGCCGCCGCTTCGGTGATCACACACGCGATCTTGTTGCCGACCTGGGCGAACACCCGCTCGAGCGCGGCGACGTCGTTGTAGGCGAGCACGATCGTGTCGGCTGCCGTCCCGGGTGTGACACCAGGAGTGTCGGGCAGCCCGAACGTGGCAACGCCCGAACCTGCTGCGACCAGTAGCGAGTCGACGTGCCCGTGGTAGCAGCCGGCGAACTTCACCACCTTTGCGCGGCCGGTGAACCCGCGCGCGAGCCTGATCGCCGACATGGTGGCTTCGGTGCCGCTGGAGACAAGGCGCACCTGTTGGACGGGAGTCCGCCCGACGATCAGCTCAGCGAGCTCGACCTCTCCCGGCCCAGGCGTCCCGAAGGTGAACCCGCGACTGACTGCCTGCTCGACGGCACCGAGCACAGCGGGGTGACGGTGGCCCAGGATCATCGGCCCCCACGAGCAGACAAGGTCAACGTACTTCCGGTCGTCGGCGTCCCAGAGGTAGGGACCCTCGCCGCGGACCATGAACCGAGGCGTCCCGCCCACTGCTCGGAAGGCCCGGACGGGTGAGTTCACACCCCCTGGGGTGACGGCCTGGGCGCGGGCGAAGAGGTCGGCTGACGCCGGTGCCTCGTAGGGGTAGCTCACAGTCCTGATTCTCTCAGCCAATGCGCAAGTGGCCGAATCGGGATGCCGCTGATCTCCTCAGCCGCGTTGGACCGGACGGAGCCGCTGAGCGAGCTTCGGCAGGTCACCGGCTCCGGAGGCAACGTCTATCACCAGGTCGAAAGCCTCGTCCTCATCGATGCCGACGTCCCAGCCGTTGAGGTCGAGGAAGACGACAGCCGCCAGCCAGGCGAGTCGCTTGTTGCCATCCACCAGTGGGTGGTTGGCCGCCACGGAGTGCAGGAGCGCCGCCGCCTTCTCGGGCACGGATGGATAGGCATCTTGACCGAAGGGGCTCGACGGCGGTCGAGCGGCAGCCGAGTCGAGCAGCCCGACGTCACGAACCGGGCCAGCACCGAGTATCTGGGTGAGCCTGAGGAGATCCTCGACGAAGAGATAGGTGGTCACACCGATCCGAGCCGGTCAATCAGGCTCTGCCACTTCTCTGCCTGCGAGTGCCCGCTGCTCTCAACCGCGATCTGGTGCTCCAGGTGGGCAAGCCGGTCGAGCACAGCCCGTCGAACGACCTCCTGTCGCGAAAGCCCCTCCGCCTCCGCCAGAGCGGTAAGGGCAGCATCGAGCTCGTCATCGGTTCGCAGTGTCATGGCCATGAGCCCGATGGTATCAAAGTGATACCACTTCGCCAATGGTTTACCCGCCAACGAGATCGCGGTGGTTGAAGGCGACCCAACCAACGGTGGCCGCGACGACGGCCAGTGCGGTCATCACCACCCCCGGGTCAGGGCGTAGTCGGCAACAGGCACCAGGGCCAGGTGGTAGAACGGCGAGAGGCCGATCAGCCACCCGGGAAGGTCCAAGGCAGGGCCGACGGCTGTCAACTTGGCGCGTCCGCCGTCCCAGACGACGAAACCGCCGACGGTCTCGACCGCGTGCGGGATCCCCTGCAACATGCGCTGCCGGTTGGCCGCCAAAGTCAGCCAGGCATAGTCGGGATGCCTGATCGGAGTAGGTCTGCACGTACGAGACCGCCTCGACGAGCACGTAGGCGCCAATGCCCAGACCGAGCAGGGCGATGCCGCGACGCATCAGTCGCCAGAACAGCCGCAGGACGGCGCACACCGCATCTGCGATCAGTAGTAGCTGAGGAAGATCTCTTCCAGCGAAGGCGTATGGGTGCGCACGTGCAGCACCGGCAGAGTGGCGAGCACTTGCAACAGGGGCGCCGGCAACCCTTTGACGGTGATACTCACGCCGTCCCCGCGCGCCTCGACCTGCACCACGCCGTCAACACCGTCGAATGAGGGAGCGACACCGTCTAGGTCAATGTCGAAGACAGTGGTGCCGAGCTCCTGAAGTTGGTCGAGGGTCGCCACCTCGATGAGACGGCCTTCGCGCAGGATGGCAACGCGGTGGCAGAGGTCTTCGACCTCGTCGAGGATGTGCGACGACAACAAGATCGTCTGCCCGCGACCTGAGGCTTCCTGCGCCAGCTCTTAGAACTGCTCCTCCATCAGTGGGTCGAGCCCTGCTGTCGGTTCGTCGAGCAGCAAGACATCCGGCCGGGTCATGGATGCTGCGACCAGGGCGATCTTCTGCCGGTTCCCCTTGGAGTACGAATGGACGCGTTTGCTCGGATCCAGATGCAGTCACTCGATCAGGGTGTCCCAAAATGCAGATTCCACGCTTCCGGAGATGTTGCCCAGCAGCTCCAGCGTCTCGGCTCCGATCAGCTGCGGCCACAGCGCGACGTCACCAGGCACGTAGCTGACGTGGCGGTGGACCCGTTTTACGTCGGACACGGGGATACCCATGATCTGAGCCTCGCCAGCCGTTGGCCGGATCAGGTTGAGCAGCAGCCGGGTGGTCGTGCTCTTGCCAGCACCGTTGGGGCCGAGGAAGCCGAAGATCTCGCCTTGTTGAACCTCGAGCGTGAGCCCGTCGAGTGCTACGACATCACCGAAGTGCTTGGTGAGTCCTGCAGTGCGTATCGCTGGTTCGCCCATGGTCGACACCTCCAGTTCTCACGGTACGGCGAGCAGCCGGACCAGGGGACGGACGTTGGTCCTGCCGCTAGAGATCGAGGTGCGTCCTCAGCGCATCATCCAGTTTCGCCATGACCTCGTCAGTGAGCATGCCGATGCCTCCGCCGATTCGTGCGACTGACAGCGACCGCACTTGCTCTGCCTGCGCCTTGCTGTCTCGTGGCAGCCCAGAAGAGTCCGAGGGAATCAGAACTTGAAAGGGAAACACTCGGTCGGTGTTTGAGGTGAGCGGCACGACGGTCACAACGCCGCGTCCGACCAGGGACGCCGCGTTGTTGGCTCCGTCGTTGCTGACGATGACCGCTGGCCGCCGCTTGCTTGCTTCGGCCCCCTCAACTGGTTCAAGCCGTACCCACCTGACCTCGCCGCGCCTCACTACGACTCCCAGTCCGCGTCAGCGGCTGACTCCCACAGCTGCGCATCCGGTGAGGCGTCCCACTGGGTGAACGCCTCGGCGTATGACTCGGTCAACTGTGACTGCCGAAGCAGTGCGACTGCGCGCTGCAGCACGGCCGAGCGCGAGGGGACGCCGCTCTTCTCGGCAAAGGCATCCAGGAACTCGACGTCCTCGTCCGCGAGGCTGACACTCAGTTTCATACCATCAATGCTACTCTGGGTACTACCATAGCGTCCAGCGGTGGCTACCCTGGCCGTGGCTGAGACGAACCCCTTTTCTGCGGACACCAGCACGAGGGGGCCGAGGCAAGCACCGCCGACCGTCAGCGCAGCAACAGCGCCAACTCGGTGGCCCAGTACGTCAGAACGGTCTGCGCACCGGCGCGCTTGATGGCGGTGACCGACTCGACAATGGCACGCTCACGCTCGATCCACCCTTGGGCTGCGGCAGCCTCGAGCATCGCGTACTCGCCGCTGACCTGGTAGGCCGCAACCGGCACGTCGACGGCGTCGCTCACCCGCGTGATCACGTCGAGGTACGGACCGGCTGGCTTGACCATGACAGCGTCGGCGCCCTGGTCGAGGTCGGCGAAAACCTCCAACAGCGCCTCGTCACCGTTCGCGGGGTTCATCTGATACGCGCGACGGTCGCCGAATGACGGCTTGCTCTCTGCGGCGTCGCGGAACGGGCCGTAGAACGCCGATGCGTACTTCGCTGCGTACGCGAGGATGGCGCGGTCTGCGTACCCCGCGGTCTCGATCGCGTCGCGAATGACCGCGACTTGGCCATCCATCATCCCGCTCGGCGCGACGACGTCGGCGCCAGCTTCCACTTGAGCGAGCGCAACGGACGCGTACCGCACCAACGTTACGTCGTTGTCAACCGTCGAACCATCGGCTGTCAGCGGCCCACAGTGACCGTGGTCGGTGTACTCGCAGAGGCAGAGGTCAGCCATCAGCACCGTGGAGTCACCAAGATCTGCGCGCAAAGCACGCAGCGCCTGCTGAACGATGCCGTCGTCAGAGTCTGCCTGCGTGCCGATCGCATCCTTGTGCCCAGGAATCCCAAAGAGGATCAGCCCGCCAACCCCGGCGTGCACCGCACCGTGCGCGGCCTTGCGCAGCGAATCCAGCGAGTGCTGTTGCACCCCAGGCATGGACGCGACGTCGATCGCCTCATTGATGCCCTCTTTGACGAAGAGCGGCAGCACGAAGTCGGCCGGGTGCAGCCGAGTCTGTTCCACCAATCGGCGTAGCGCTGCGGTACGCCGCAGTCGCCGCGGACGGTTGGTGGGGAACGCCATCGCTACTTGCTCGCCTTCCGGCGGGCCGCCCCACGGCGCAGGCTCGGACGCCACACGGTTTCGCCGGCGTCAAGAGCTGCAAGACGCTGCGCGCCACCGAAGTCGGCCAGGCCCTCAGCCAGTATGGCAACTGCTGGCTTGTCGGCCAGAACGTCGACGCGCAGACCGTGCTCCTCAGCCGTCTTTGCGGTGGCCGGCCCGATACACGCCACCACTGTGGTCGCGTGCGGCTTACCGGCGATACCGATCAAGTTACGCACGGTGCTCGACGACGTGAAGAGTACCGCGTCGAAGCCACCAGTTTTGATGGCCTCACGAATCTCAGCGGCCGGAGGAGCAGCACGAACCGTGCGGTATGCCGTGACGTCCTCGACCTCCCATCCGAGCTCGATCAGGCCGGCAACGAGCGTCTCGGTCGCGATGTCAGCACGCGGCAAGAAGACGCGGTTGATCGGATCGAACACGTCGTCATAGGCGGGCCAGTCCTCGAGCAGCCCCGCAGCCGACTGGTCACCTGTCGGGACGAGGTCAGGCTTGACGCCGAATGCGACAAGGGACGCAGCGGTCTGCTCACCAACAGCAGCCACCTTGATGCCGGCGAACGCGCGGGCGTCGAGGCCGTACTCCTCGAACTTCTCGCGAATCGCGCGCACCGCGTTGACCGAGGTGAAGGCGACCCACTGGTAGCGGCCGGAGACCAGGCCGTGCAGGGCACGGTCCATCTGCTGCGGCGTGCGTGGCGGTTCGACCGAGATGGTCGGAACCTCGACGGGAACGGCACCGTAACGGCGCAGCTGCTCGGAGAGCGACGCAGCCTGCTCCTTGGTCCGGGGCACCAGCACTCGCCAACCGAAAAGCGGCTTGGACTCGAACCAAGACAGCCGGTCACGAAGGTCGACACCCTCACCGAGGACAGCAAGCATCGGCTCAGGCAGCTTGGCCCCCTTGAGGTCTTTGGCGACGTGCTCGAGCGTCGACACGATCGTCTTCTGCTCGGTTACCGAACCTTGCGACGTCACGGCGATCGCAGTGTCAGCAGCACGTCCGGCACCGATCAGCCCGGCCGCCGCATCGACGATGCGCGCAGCACCGCCCAGCACGACAACAGTGGTGTGCGCGTCGATGTGCGTCGACCAGTCCGGTTTGGCCTCAGCGCCGCTGACGACGTGCACCGCACGCGTCTTCGCTGTGGTCAGCGGAACACCGGCGTACGTCGGCACCGATGTGGCAGTGGAAGCGCCAGGAACAACCTCGAAGGCGATGCCGTTCTTGTCGCACGCCAGTGCCTCTTCGGCGAAGCCGTGGAAGAGGGAGGGGTCGCCGTCCATGAGCCGAACGACGACGCCGCCCTTCTTGGCAGCGTTCGTCACCAGCTTGGCACGCGCGGCATGCGTGAGCGGTTGGCCGTCTTGGCCGCACGAAGCGTCGACGATCTCGACCTCGGCCGGTGCGTAGGCGGCAGCAGCAGCGCGCGAGGCGCCCTGGTCGACGACGACGATATCGGCACGGCGGAGCGTGTCGACGGCCCGCACCGTGAGGAGATCGGGGTCACCCGGTCCCGCGCCGACGAACGCGACGCTACCGACTGGCTTCTTCTTGGTCGTACGTGTGCTCACAGGTGTTCCCTTGATGTGGCGGTTACACCGCTGTCGAGCAACCGGGCAGCGAGCTGGCGGCCCGCTGCGTCGGCCTCGTGCAGAGGTGCGGTGGTGGACATCCGGACGACCGATGAGCCGTCCGGTGAGGCGACGAGCGCCTCGAGGGTGAGCTCGGGCTCACTGAACCCGAGCTCGGAGACGACGCCAAGGGCGCCGACTGGGGCTGAGCAACCCGCCTCTAGGGCGGAGAGCACAGCACGTTCTGCTGTGACGGCCGCACGAGTTGCGGCGTCGTCGAGCCGGCGGAGTGGTGCATGCCGATCGTCTCCAGCGAGGTCGCGCACCACCTCGACAGCGAGGGCGCCCTGCCCCGGGGCCGGCAACATCACCGAGGGGGCGATCGTCTCGGTGATGACGTCGAGTCGGCCCAGCCGTTGCAGACCTGCCTTGGCCAGTACGACCGCGTCGACGCGGCCGGACTCGACCAAGCCGATGCGGGTACCGACGTTGCCGCGGATGTCGACGACGTCGAGGTCAGGCCGCATCGCCTTCAGCTGCGCGGCCCGGCGCGGGGACCCGGTGCCGACTGTCGCGCCGTTCGGCAACGACTCAAGAGTCAGGCCATCGCGGGCAACCAGTGCGTCGCGCGCATCAGCACGCTCCGGGATGGCGATGAGCTCGAGATCGGGCAGCTCGGTGGTCGGCAAGTCTTTGAGCGAGTGCACAGCAAGGTCGATTTCACCCGTCAGCAACGCATCTCGAAGCGCGCTGACGAAGACGCCAGTGCCGCCGATCGACGCCAGGGACTCTCTTTTCACGTCGCCAATTGTGGTGACGTGGACAAGCTCTACCTCGCGTCCAGTGGCCGAGCGAATGGCGTCGGCGACCAGGGTGGACTGCGCGAGAGCCAGCGCGCTCTTGCGGGTCCCCAGCCTGAGGGCGGTCATCGCGCACCGTCCTCGAGGTCGGGGGTACGCAGTGCCTCGACGGTGCGCAAGTCGAGGTTGAAGAGCCGGTGCAGCGCCTCGGCGTAAGCCTCGCCATCGGGTTCTGCGGCGAGCTCTTTCACCCGCACCGTCGGCGCGTGCATCAACTTGTCGACCACCCGACGCACTAGGTGCTCGACGTCGGTGCGGTCCGTCTCGGACATATCCGGACGCTTGCTGGCGAACCACTCGAGTTCGTAGCCGACGATCTCCGACGCCAGGGCGCGCAACGCGACAACGGTAGGCGTCACCTTCTCGGAGACGCGCGCGCTGAGGTAGTTCTGCACCTCAGCGCCGACGATGCGACGCACCCCTTCGACGTCCTGCTCGTACTGGCCGTCGGAGAGCAGTGCGCCCAGGTCTTCAAGATCGATCAAAGTGACACCGTGGATACCGAGCACCTCGGGATCGATGTCGCGTGGCATGGCGAGGTCGAGCATCACCTGGGGGCGGTTGCCCATCCGGGCACGGGCTTCGGCGACAACGTCGGCAGGTACGACGTGACCAAGAGCGCCAGTGCACGATACGACGAGGTCGGCCGATGCGATGCCGTCTTCGATGGCGTCGATCGAGATCGACAGTCCCCCGATGGCCGACGCCAGATGCTCGGCGCGCTCGGCAGTGCGGTTGGCGACGATGACACTCATGCCCTCGCGCGCGGCGGTCGTGGCAGCCAACGACGCGATCGAGCCGGCGCCCACGATGAAGGCGGTCCGCCCCGCCAGTCCCTCAAGTGACCGCGCGGCGAGGTCGAGTCCGACCGACACCAGCGATGCTCCCGCCTGGTCGATCCCGGTCTCGGCATGGGCGCGCTTGCCAACGCGCAGCGCTGTCTGGACGAGGTCGTTCAACGCGCGCCCGACGCTGCCTTCATCCTGCGCGCTGCGCAGCGACTGGCGGACTTGGCCCAGGATCTGCGACTCGCCGACGACCATGGAGTCAAGGCCACTGGCCACCCCGAACAGGTGGTGGACGGCACGGTCTTCGTAGTGGACGTACAGGTGCGGTACCAGATCTTCGGAAGAGACGCCGGTGGCGCGGGCGAGCCCCTCGGTGGCGGCGTCCACCGCAGGGTGGAACTTGTCTACCTCGACGTAGATCTCGACGCGGTTGCAGGTGGCCACCACCATGGCCTCGTGGATGGCTGCGTTCTCGGTCAGCTCGTGCAGCAGCTTAGTTTGCGCGTCGGCGGCGAGAGCGAGCCGCTCGAGCATCGGCACTGGTGCGGTGCGGTGCGAGACGCCGAGAGCAAGGAGGCTCATCGCGCCACCTGCGTGAGATCGTTGCCGCGGCGCTGCTGGTGGAACGCGAGAATCTGCAGCTCGCTGGCGAGGTCGACCCTGCGCACGTCTACCGAGGAGGGCACCGAAAGAACGACAGGCGCAAAGTTGAGGATGCTGTTGACGCCGGCCGCCACGAGAGCGTCGGCCACCTGCTGGGCGGCCGGTGCCGGGGTGGCGACGACGCCGATCAGCACGCCATCGGTGCGCGCAACGGCCGGGAGGTCGGCGAACGGACGCACAGTGAGGCCGGCGACCTCGGTGCCGACCAGCTGCGGGGCGTCGTCGAAGAGCGCAACCAGCCGAAACCCACGCGACGCGAAGCCGCCGTAGTTGGCAAGGGCGTGGCCGAGGTGCCCGACCCCGACGATGACGACCGGCCACTCCGACGAGATCCCGAGCTCGGCGCCGATCTGGTCGATCAGTACCGAGACCTCATAGCCAACGCCGCGGGTGCCGTAGGAGCCGAGGAACGAGAGGTCTTTACGCAGCTTGGCCGGGCTGACCCCCGCGGTGGCCGCGAGGGCCTCCGATGAGACGGTTTCGACGCCCTGGTCAGCCAGATCGACCACCACTCTGTGGTAGAGGGGCAGGCGGCCGACGGTGGCCTCTGGGACCCCACCACGACGCACGACGACGTCGCGTCCAGCGTCGGCGCGGTCGGTCACGGCGGTCTCCTGCGGCTACGGAACGTGCCCGGCCCCGGTCGTGGTTCCCGGAGAAATCCGGGCCAACGCGGGGGAACGGGCTCAACTCAGGGTAAGCGCTTGTGAAGGAGTGCACAAAGTTGCGCGAGTCTCCGTCTCACGCTATGAGACGTCCGGGCTAGGTCCACTCCAGGAATACGAGGACGTCGAGGAAGACCAGCAGCACGATCAAGGCCCAGACGAGACGGGGCGGCCAGCCCGACGCTTGGACGACCCCCTTCCGCAACGGGAGGTCGAGGCGTCGCCCGTTCAGGACCGCTTGCGGACCACCCGGCACGCCTGGCACCCGCACGCTGACCGCGCCAGGGGCCGACACGGCAACGACCACCCCGAGAGCATCCAAAACTGGGCGATCGACGAGCGCGAAGCTGATGATCGCCCCGCCCAGGTAACCCAGAAGGCGGCCAGCCCTCCGAGGAGTTGCCGTGCCTCGCGGCGTGTCGGCACCTGAGACCATCCCAACCTTCCGGACGGCCGAAGGCGTACACAGCGTCAGCGTTCGGTCAGGGCCTTACGGAGCCGCGCCTCGTCGACCCGCCAGAAGTCGTGCTGAACGCCGTCAACAAGGGTCACCGGGATCTGGTCCCACCATTTGGCAGCAAGCTCGGGGTCGCCGGTGATGTCGACCTCGACCCAGCTGGCTCCCACGTCGGAGGCCACCCGCTCGATCACCACCCGGGCGTCGTCACAGAGATGGCAGCCCGGCTTGCCCAGCAGCGTGATCCGGGCGGGGCCACTCGGGCTCAACACTCTCCCTCTCGACGCTCGCGGCCGAGGCGTCCACGGGCGACCTTGCCGGTGAGCGAGTGTGGAAGGTCATCGACGACCTCGACCACCCTCGGCCGCTTGAACCTGGCCAGTCGGGCGGCGGCGTACGCCTGCAGGTCGTCCACCGAGACGGGCGGGTCGCCGAGCACCACGAACGCCTTGACTGCCTCACCGGTGTGGTCGTCGTGCACCCCGACAACCGCGGCGTCTCGGACGCCAGGGTGCTGCAGCAGCACCGACTCGACCTCATGCGGGTACACGTTGAAACCGCTCACGATGACGACGTCCTTGCGACGGTCGACGATGTGCAGGTCGCCCTCTTCGTCGACAAAAGCGACGTCGCCCGTCGCATACCAGCCGTCGGCGTCTGGTCCACCTGACCCGTCGGGCCAGTAACCGCTGAACAAGTTGTCACCCCTGATCCAGATCTCACCAGGGTCGCCATCTGCTGCCTCAATGACGTCACCCATGTCATCGACCAGTCTCACCTCGATACCAGCGAAGGGTTGGCCGACCGAGCCGGGCTTGGCCTCCCCCGACACCACGGTCGAGCTGACTCCTGGCGCTGCCTCGGTGAGGCCGTATCCCTCGTGCACGTACCAACCGGTCAACGTGTGGATGCGCTTCTGAACCTCCGGCGGAAGGGCCGCTGACCCGCTGAACGCGATCCGCAGGCCATCGAGCATGTCGACGACGTCAGAGGACGCGGCCCACGCCGCCCACAGGGCGGGTGCCCCCGGAACGTTGGTGATGCCGTACTGCGGGATCAGGGGCAGAGCCCGCACCACGTCGACGCCGTCGACCAGTACCGCAGTGGCCGCCGCACGCACGATCGCGCCCAGCGTTCCGGCGAGCGAGTAGATGTGGGTGAGCGGTAGCAGGACGAGAACGACGTCATCGGGATCGGCGACGGCCACCGCAGCAGCGGCGACTTGTTCGACATTGGCGATGAGGGCCCGGTGCGTTAGCATCGCTCCCTTTGCGTCGCCGCCTGTTCCCGAGGTGTAGATCACGACAGCCAGTGACTCCCCGCCAGCAGAAGCCGGCACCTCGACCCCGACGCCGGAGGCCAGCAGCGCGTCGAACGACCCCTCGCGGGCACCTGCGGCGGCTAGTACCCGCAGAACGTCCGGGGCCGCCTGCTCAGCGCGCTCGGAGGTGCTTCGGTCGACCACGATCATCGAGAGGCCAACATGCTCAGCGAGCTGGCTGACCTCAGGAGCGGTGAGGGCCGGGTTGACCGGAACCACAACAGCACCGGCGCGGATGGCGCCAAAGTAGGCGATCACGAACTCGGGGCGGTTGCCGAGGAAGAGTCCGATGCGGTCGCCGGCAGCGATGCCTCGAGCCCGCAGGCCACCGGCACAGGCATCTGCGGCTCGGTCTACGTCAGCCCAGCTGATCCGGCTCGCGCCGACCACCAGCGCCGGGTGGTCCGGGCGCGCGGCCGCAGCACGGGAGAGGTACTCCGCGAGGTGGGTGGGCGGCCGGTTCGTCACAGCAGATGAGTCTGGCATAGCGGGGCAGCCGCACGCCCGCGGTTGGTCCGACCGGCCGCATCCGAAGAACTAAGCCAAACGGGTGAACGCCGGCTCAAGGGGGCCGGTGAGGCCCCGACACCTCTAGGAGCGCCCAGACGAGAGTGGTGAGAGCGTGAATCCGGTTCGTCCCGTGCGGCGGCGCCTGGCTACGACCGTGGCTGGTCTGCTCACGGCCACGCTCGCCATGGTCGTCCTTCCCGGAACGGCATACGCCGGACCCAACGAAGGCGACATCTTCTCTGCCGTCAACTCAGCGCGCGCGTCAGCCGGTCTCCCGGCGTACTCCAGTGCCGACGACCTGGCAGCAGCAGCCCGCGGTCAGGCCGAACGCATGGCGGCGTCCGGCGAGCTCTACCACAACCCGAACCTCGCCTCTGAGGTCGGCGGATGGTCGCGGATCGGCGAAAACGTGGCGTTCGCCGGCGACTGGCAGTCAGCTCACGACGTCCTGATGAACAGCCCCGACCACCGCGCCCAGATCCTCGACTCCGGCTACACCCAGATGGGAGTCGGAACAGCGGTCAGCGACGACGGCACGTTCTGGGTGGCCGAGGTCTTCCGGACGCCGAGCGGCGCACCCACGACATCAGGCGGTGGCGGCGCATCCGACTCGACCACCACGACCTCTCCGACTACCACGACACCTTCAAGGCCGGCACCGACAGCAGCGCCTCCGCAACCAAGCCCCGAGCAGATCCTGCGCCAGCACATCCGCGATGCCCGCGACAAGGTGGCCAACCGCGCGAAGGGGCGCACCAGCAACGACCCCATCACGGCGGCGCTGGACTTCTCCACCGTGATGGACACTGTCTCCGGCTAACCCCAAGCCCGCTGACTGTCCCTCTGGCTGCCGCTTTCGGGCGCCGAGTGTGGTGCATCGGCCCCCTAGGGTTGACGCGTGACCTCCACCGATGACCGCGAGCCGACGCGCAGCCGCCCACCGGCAGTTATCGCCGGCGAGGCAGCAGCGCTTCGCGCTGAGACAAAGCAAGAGCTCATCCTCGACCCGCATGCGGCCGCCTTTTTCGACATCGACAACACCATCGTCAGAGGTGCCTCGCTCTTCCACCTGGCCAGAGGGCTGGCCAAACGCAAGTTCTTCACCTTCGGCGACGTCAGCTCGTTCGCGTGGAAGCAGGCGAAGTTTCGGGTGGCGGGGCGTGAGGACACCGACGACATCGCCTCGGTGATCGATGCCGCTCTCAGCTTCGTGGCCGGCCATGCCGTCGACGAGGTCGTCTCCCTGGGCGATGAGATCTTCGATGAGCGCATCGAGGACAAGCTCTACGCCCAGACCATCGAGCTCACGCGCACACATCTTCAGGTCGGTCAGCGAGTCTGGCTCGTGTCGGCCGCCCCGGTGGAGATGGCCTCGCTGATCGCGCGAAAGCTCGAGCTGACCGGCGCGCTCGGCACCGTGTCGGAGATCGTCGACGGCAAGTACACCGGCAAGCTCGTCGGCGTCCCCCTGCATGGTCCGGCCAAGGCCGAGGCGGTCCGCGCCCTCGCCGAGCGCGAGGACCTCGACCTCGCCCTCTGCTCGGCCTACTCCGACTCGTCGAATGACATCCCGATGCTGTCTTTAGTCGGCCAGCCCGTTGCCATCAACCCCGACGCAGCGCTGCGACGCCACGCCCGCGCCCTGGGGTGGACCGTTCATGACTACCGGACGGGACGAAAGGCCGCTCGCATCGGCGTCTCGTCAGCTCTCTTGGTCGGCGCGGCTGCTGGCGTGGCAGCGGGAATCGTCTCCAGCCGGCGCCACCGCTCTACCTGACCAATCTCCCCGGCATCCCATTTCGGGGCCATGTCACATGGGTTCGGAGTGACCGAACTATTTGCTCACCCATCCGTACATGCAGAGGGGGCGGTGGACCGATGGGTGCACCGCGGGTTCGCAATGACCGAACCCATGTGACATGGCCCCGTTTGGGTGGGGCCATGGGTGCTTCAGAAGAAGACGCTGCGCCGCTGCATCAGCAGCTTGTAGAGGGTGTGCTGGATTGTCTCGCGCACCTGATCGGTCAAGTTGAACATCAGCATCGGGTCGTCGGCGGCGCCATCGGTGAAGACGTCGGTCATGATCGGCTCACCGAACTCGATGTGCCACTTGCTGGGCAACGGGATCATGCCGAGCGGGCCGAGCCAGGGGAACGTCGGCGTGATGGGGAAGTACGGCATTCCAAGCAGGCGAGCCAGCAGCTTGGCATCGGCCAGGACCGGGTAAATCTCCTCAGCGCCGACGATCGACGTCGGGATGATCGGCATCCGCGCCCGGAGAGCAGCAGAGACGAATCCGCCTCGCCCGAAGCGCTGGAGCCGGTAGCGCTCGGAGTAAGGCTTGCCAACGCCCTTGAAGCCTTCTGGCCAGACGCCCACCAGCTCACCAGAGCTGAGCAATCGCTCGGCATCAGGGTTGCAGGCCAGGGTGTGGCCGGCACGCCGCGCGACGTTCCCGACGAAGGGCAGCGCGAAGACGAGGTCGGCGCCAAGAATCCGCAACTCGCGGTGCGCGGGGTGGTGGTCAGCGAGCGCGACCTGCGTCATCAGCGAGTCGAGAGCAATGGTGCCCGAGTGGTTGGCCACGATCAGCGCGCCACCTTCACTCGGGACGTTCTCGATGCCGTGCACCTCGACCCGGAACCACTTCTCGTACAGCGGCCGCAAGGACGGGATCAAGAGATCGGTCGTCAGCTCGCGGTCGAACCCGAAGTCGTCGACCTCATACGATCCTTCAAGCCGCCGCCGAAGAAACCGGAAGGCACCAGCAAGGGGCTGCTCGCCCAGGAAAGACGACCTGCCGTCGTCGTCCGGCTCACGATCGGGGTTCAGCGGGATCACCTTGGCGTCGCTCATATGGCTGCGCCCCCGATCGTGGTGACCGAGGCCGGCATCTCGGGGGCGTCCCATGGCAGGACACGACCCAGAGGATGCGCAAGCAGGAAGGCGTCGAACGTCTCACGCGTCGAGTAGCCGGTCACAAAGCCGAGGCGCTCGGTGATTCGGCTGGTGTCGACGCCGCGCCCGTACTTGAGGTACTCGATCTGCTCGGACGTGAAGTCGATGTATCCAAAGCGGCGGACGAGGTTGCGCATCACCGAGGCGAACGGCGTCGGTAACGGCAGGTTGACCCGCCCGGCACGGGCGATCGCCTGCGAGAGCATCAGGACGCCGTCACCTGAAACGTTGTATGTGCCGGGCACTTCGCCGAACGTCGCGGCCTGAACTGCGGCGAGCGCGTCATCCTCGTGGGTCAGCTGCATGCGGCCGTCAAATCCCATCACCGTCGGTACCACCGGTAGCGAGAGGTAGCGGGCCAGCGGAGTGTCGATGCCGGGGCCAAGGATATTGGCGAAGCGCAGCATCGACACCAACACGTCCGGACGCCGACGGGCGAAGCCTCGGACGTATCCCTCGACCTCAACAGAGTCCTTGGCGAACCCCGAGCGCGGCAGGCGAACGGCTTCCATGTCCTCGGTGAAGAGTGCAGGGTCCTTCGCCGAGACGCCGTACACCGTCGCCGACGACTTCACGACCAGTTGCTTGACCGAAGCGGCACGCTGGCAGGCGGCCAGCAGTTGCATCGTGCCGATGACGTTGATCTCTTTCATCGCCGATCGGCCGCCAGCCCCAACGGGAGTCGCGATCACGTTCATGTGCACGACGGTGTCGACCGAGGCGGCCTTGATCACCTTGGCGATGACTGGGTTACGAATGTCGGCACGGACGAACTCAGCGTTACCGATATCGTCGGGTGGTGGGATGACATCGACGCCGACAACCCGCTCGACGTCGGGATGTTGTCCGAGAAGCCGAGCCAGCCTTCCGCCCAAATACCTGGAGACGCCGGTGACGAGCACCACGCGCGCCATGGCGACCTCCTGCAGGCTCAGCGCTTCTCGCGACTACTTCTTGTTGCGACGCTGAACGCGCGTCTTGCGCAGCAACTTGCGGTGCTTCTTCTTAGCCATCCGCTTGCGGCGCTTTTTGACGACAGAACCCACAGTAATCTCTTCCTCAGGACTGAACGGTCACGGCATGGACGCCGGGGACCGGCCCCCTGAGGATACCGGTGCCCGATCTGCCCCGATCAGGGCGGGCTCAGCCAGCCTCGACGAACGAGTCGCGGAGGTACCCGCGGACCGCCTCTTCTGGGACGCGGAACGAGCGCCCGACCCGGACGGCTGGCAGGTCACCAGCGTGCACGAGCCGGTAGACCGTCATCTTCGAGACACGCATCAGCGCGGCGACCTCGGCCACCGTCAGGAATGACCCGACGAGCGGCGCCCGTTCGGGCTGCCGATCATCGTCCCGACTGCTACCGGGGTCATGCTCCATCTGTCACCGCTCCCTACCGCACGGGCCGGGCGCCGGCTTCCCCTCCGGCGCTACGGCGACCCGCGCGTTCGGGCCAGCGTAGTGACGGATGTGACAGGAGGGAACTCCCGTGACGAAGGGATCACCCATCGGGCGGTCACCCGATCGGCTCCCCTAAGGCCCGCAGCCCGGTGCGTGACCGTTTAGTCCCGATCTGGATCGAGCCCGTGGTGGGGGAAGACCGCCCTCCGGGTGGCCAGAATCGCCTGATCCAGGGGGTCCTCCGGGTGGTAGCCGGACGACCAGTCGCTTACCACGGGGGTAGCGCCATCCGTCATCAGCTCGGGCGCTCGGACGCCCGTGAGCTGCTGGACATAGCGGCGCCACTCCTCGGGCACCGGTGTCTGCGCCGGAATCGGGTTCCCGGCCAGCTCGGCCATCACCAGCGACCAGATCCGAGGCACGACGTCGACGATGGCGTAGCCGCCTCCACCTGTGGCTACCCAGCGATCTTCAGCGAACTCATGCGCCCATCGGTGAAGCGCCTCGGCCGCCATCCGCTGGCCGTCGATGCTTAGCGCCAGGTGCGCCAACGGATCGAGCCGGTGCGTGTCACACCCATGTTGGGTCACGATGATCTGCGGCGCGAACGCCTCGAGCAGCTGCGGGACGACCGAGTGGATGGCGCGCAGCCACCCGTCATCGTCGGTCTCGGCAGGCAGCGCGACGTTGACTGCGCCTCCCTCGGCGGCCGGCCCACCGACCTCGCGCGCTCGACCGGTCCCCGGATACAGCGTCCGCGGGTCTTCGTGGATCGAGATCGTCATCACCCGGGGGTCGTCCCAGAAGACAGCCTCGACGCCATCACCGTGGTGCACATCGACGTCGACGTACGCGACACGCTCGGCACCGGCGTCCAGCAGCCCGGCGATCGCCACCGCAACGTCGTTGTAGACACAGAAACCGGCGGCGGCGTCCGGCATCGCGTGGTGCAGACCCCCGGCAGGGCTGAACGCATGTGACACGTCGCCACTCCACACCGCGTTCGCCGCGCCGAGCGTTGCCCCCGCGATGAGTGACGTGACCGTGTGCATGTCGCTGAACGTGGGGACATCCGGGGTCCCGATGCCGTGGGCAAGATCACCCTCGGAGTCGATTGCGCTGCACTGCTGCACCGCGCTTAAGAACTCCGCTGTGTGCACGCGCAGCAACTCTGCGGTGGTGGCCGGGCACGGTGCGATGAGCTCAATGTCATCGAGGATGCCGAGCGCGCGAGCGAGTCGCATCGTGAGGTCGAGACGTACCGGGTTCATGGGGTGCGATGGTCCGAAGTCGTACCCCACCATGGCGTCGTCCCAGTACACCCGCGCAGACCCGGTCACGCCGCGAACGCTACCCGACGTTGGGAGGAGTGCGGGTTGGACAACGACACCGACCTCGCACGTCGCCAACCACCAGCACTACTAGGTCCATCTGGTCCGTGCCAACGAAGCTCAGTTTCAGCCAGCATGCACTGAAGACTTCGCCGCCGCGACCTTACGCGGCGGCTGCGTTCCAGATGAGGGCAAGCATGTTCGAGCGGGTGGGCGTGTTGCGCTGCCGAGGGACGGCGCTCATCTGGGCGAAGAGATCCTCAATGCGCTGCTGAAGTTCGACGTCGGAATCCAGGACAGTCGTTCTTTCGAGAAGTCCCATCCTGCGGTTGAGCATGCGGAAGATGTCCGGGTCGATGGCTGCGGTCGCTCCACCGGCGACGAGCGTGAACAGCTCGTAGTCGCCCGTGCGATGCGTCAGGTCGACTGGCTCGCCCATCCAGTGCCGTCGACGCTGCTCACCCATCCCGGTGGCGAGGGCAAAGCGCTCCTGCAACTGGGGTAACGCTGAGGAAGTGAGGGCGGCCACTGCGTGAGTCGGCTCCTTGAAGTCGTCGAGTGCGACAGCCAACTCTGTCGCGTGGATCAGGCCGAAGGCTAGACCCAGCGCGAGCGTGGGATCGGTGTGACTGAGCGCATCACCGAGCGGAACGACTCCGGTGACCTCGCCGCGGTGATGACGGAGGGTGTTACGCATCCCTGCCATCGGCATCACGTCGGTAATCGGCTCAGCGCAGCTTGGTTGCGCCCTCAGCGTCAACGCAGGGATCGCTGCCACAGCGGCGTCAAAAGCGGCTACGTCGTGTAGGACTCGCCAGTCCGTGTCTCCCGCGTTGGGACCGCCAGGACAAAGGCGAAGGCGTCGTTGTCACCGGGGAAGGTGTTGAAGCCCAGGTAGCCGGTGTCCCCTCGGGGACCCAACACCCACGGGCCGTCTCGGCGAACCGCACCTGGACGGGTGCGGTAGTAGCGGCTGTAGTACACGGCCCCGCAGTCAGAACTGTCCGTTAGCTCTTCTGAGCCGCCTGCGTCCCGGATCCACCCGGGTGTCGGGCTGCGACGCCCCATCGCATCGACCACCAGATCGGTGGCAAGCTGTTGACCGCCCACACCGGCGGACACGACTCGGCCACTGACGAACCGCAGACTCTCGACCTTCGACCGATCGAGCACGACGATCAGCGATTCGTTCCGCACCGCTGCGCGTAGCGCTCACTCGATTACCGGGCGGCGAACAGCCAGGTACTGCAGTTCCTCATCCTCGGGCACCACGGTGCCCGGCCGCTTGGGGCGAGCGTCGACATCGACAGCTCCCGCGTCGATGAGGTCGCGGTAAACGTCGCTGAAATGCTCCTTCAGCCCGGCTCGTCCGTGCAGGATGAACGCATGGGGCTGCCCGAAGTGCGGGACGCCGGACCGTGACCAGGTCGGCGCATCCTCCGCTGGGGTCTTGCTGAGCTCATCGCGTTCGATCAGCGTGACCTGATGTCCGTGTCGGGCCAGTGCCAGGGCGGCGAACATGTCGGCGGGACCAGCGCCCAGGACCGCGACATCTCGTGAAGTCATTCTCGGAACGTAACAGCACACCTGACCGGTGCGGTGCCATCACGACGATGCGGCCGGACTTGTGGGCATCCACGCCATCGGGACCCTCAAGACGTTACTCGCTGCGCAGGGCTTCGACCGGTTCCAACTTGCCCGCGCGACGGGCCGGGATCACTCCAAAGAACACACCGACCGCCACCGAGACGGTGAACGCCAGCACCGGTGACCACCAAGCGATCACCGCGGGCAGCGGCGAGAACGCGTCTGCCAACAGCGAGACGCCAATGCCGATCGCCATCCCGATGACCCCGCCCACCGTCGTCAGCAGAACGGCCTCGATCAAGAACTGCACGGTGATGTCTCGCCGCCTTGCCCCTAACGCCTTCCGCAGCCCAATCTCACGGGTCCGTTCACGCACGGACACAAGCATGATGTTGCTGACGCCAACGCCGCCGACGAGAAGTGAGATCGCAGCGATTGCGGCAAGCACCAACGTGAGGAGCCCGAGAATGTCCCCCAGCGTCCCGAGGATCTGGCTCTGCGTCACCGCCGAGAACTCCTCATCGGGGTACTTCTCCGCCAGGGCGTCGAGCAGCTCGCGCCGGAGCGGGTCGACGTCATCGATGGTCGGCGCCTTTACCGCGAGCGCGTCGATGCGGTCGACACCGAAGAGCTGCTGCGCCGTCGTCACAGGTATGTGGATCTCCCCATCGCGGCTGACGCCAAATGCTGAGCCGACCTCTTCGAAGACACCGATCACCCGAAACCGGACGCCGGCGATCGTGATCTGGCGCCCGAGCGGTTCGATGTCACCGAACAAGTCGTCGGACACACCACTGCCGAGCACAGCGACCCGTCGCCGCGTGTCGACGTCGGTCGACGTGAGGTACTCACCGCGCGCGACTGGCCGCGTGAACACGTTGGGGATGTTCTCGTTCGTGCCCGCGATGGTGCTGAACACCTCGATGGATCCCACCGAGACGGTTTCACCGCTCGACACGGTCGTTGCCACAGCCTCGGGGTTGCCGATGACTCGCCCGAGGTACTCGACGTCCTCCAGCTGCAGGCGGCTGATGGAAGGTGCCGAACCGAACTCCACCGATCCAGGCAGCACAAAGATGATGTTCGACCCGAGGCCCTCGACCTGAGCCTCGACCTCCTGCTTGGCGCCACTACCGATCGCTACGAGCACCACGACAGCCCCGACGCCGATGATCACGCCAAGCATCGTGAGCAGGCTGCGTAGCCGGTTGGCGCGCAGCGCGTCGAGTGCCACCCGAAAGGCTTCGGCAAGCCTCACAGTGCCGCTACAGCCTTCGACTCGTCCCGCTCGATCAGCCCGTCCCGGAAATAGATCTGCCGTCCGGTGCGCACGGCTATGTCGCGGTCGTGGGTGACCAGGACCACCGCAACACCGCGCTCGGCGTTCAGGCGCTCGAGCGTCTCCATCACCTCGCCGCCGGTGCGGGTGTCGAGGTTGCCGGTCGGCTCGTCGGCGAGCAGCAGCTGTGGCTCTCCCACTAGAGCCCGCGCAATGGCAACGCGTTGCTGCTCACCACCGGAGAGCTGAGTGGCCTTGTGCCCCTTTCGGTCGCCGAGACCCACCGCGTCGAGGGCGGCGGCAGCCCGTTCGCGACGTTCCTTCTTGGCGACGCCGCGGTAGAGCAGTGGCAGCGCCACGTTGTCGATGGCCGCGGTGCGCGCGAGCAGCTGGAACGACTGGAAGACGAACCCGATTGTCTCGTTACGCAGGACAGCCAGCTCGGAGTCAGACAGCGACGTCGCATCTCGTCCTCCCACCGTGATGACGCCGCTGCTCGGTCGGTCAAGCAGGCCGAGCAGGTGCATCAACGTCGACTTGCCGGACCCCGACGGTCCTACGATCGCGGCGTACTCGCCGGCCTCGATTCGCAAGGACACTCCGCGCAGCGCGTGTACTTCGGCACCGCCCAACGAGTAGACCCGTGTCACATCGACGGCCTCGATCGCCGGTGCCGTCACGGCAGCGCTTCGCCGTCGACCGCCTGGTCGGCGCCGCGCACCACGATGGTGTCGCCCTCACTGACGCCGTCGATAATCTCAAGGTACTCCTCGCCCTGGGCGCCCAACGTCACGATGCGTTTCTCAGGAACGTTGTCTTGCACGACCCAAACGGCGTCCTGCTCACCGTCTCGGAAGACGGCAGCAACAGGAACAGCCACCACGTCTTCAGACGTCAACACCTGCAGGGAAGCCACCGCAGACATGCCCGGACGTGGACGCGGTGCAGGGGAACCGTCGATCAGGGTTCCGCCCCCCAGGTCGAGGCGCACGACGTAGCTGACGCCGCCGCGGCTGGACGTCGTCGGCGAAAGGTCGACGTTGCGCACAACCGCGCGGTACCTCGCGCCGGGGACAGCATCGAGCTCGACGTCGGCCTTGACCCCTTTCCGCACCAGCAGGACGTCAGTCTCGTCCACCTCAGCGCGCAACGTGAGCAGCGACGTATCGGTGATCGTCAAGATCGGGTCTCCGTCACTGACCGGGCTGCCGGCCGTGACGATCCCCGTTGTGCTGCCGCTCCCACCGCTGCTGCTACCTCCCCCTCCTAGGAGCGACTCCGCCTGTCCTGCCAATGAAGAGGGCAGCTGGTCAACCAGACCGGAGACGTCGCTCCCTCCTCCACCACCTGAAGACGCGCCAAACACGACCCGCCCCGCGATGGGGGCCTTGACGGTGAGGTCATCGACGCCCTGTTGGGCTACCCGGACCGCCACTTGTGCCTGCGCCTGCTGCGCCTGGGTCACCGCAGCCAGAGACTGCTCGAGCGCCGAGACACTGCTGTTGATCTGGTCCACCGTCGACTGCGCCTGAGCCTGAGCGGCAGCGAGCTGGGCTTCGGCAGCCGCCACCTGCTGCAGCGCTTGCTGGCGCAGGGCGCGGTTTTGGATCTGCTTGGCAGCGTCGCGCGCCTGCTGGAAGGCGCGGTCGGCGGCAGCGGCCGCCTGCGCCGCACTGGCTCCAGTGCTGGCCTGCGGCAGGTCGACGGCCGCAGATGCACCTGACGCCGCCTGCTGCGCGTCGGCAAGACGCAGCTCAGTCTCTGGCGAGTTGACGACGAACAGTGGCTGGCCACGCCGCACCCGTTGGCCGTCTCGTACCACCACGCGCGAGACCGTTCCACTCGCCGACGCCGACACAATGGCGCTGGCGGCCGCCACCACCGAGGCTGGCGCCTCGACCGTCTCCACAACGGTCTGACGTTCCACCGCCCCCGTCTCGATCACCGGACCCTCATCGGAGGAGCATCCCGGCAGCACTAGAGCAGCCACGAGCACAACACCAACGCGGGTCCAGGACGTGCTCGCGACTCGTCTCACCGCTTCATCGTAGGTTTGTCCCTGGGTCTCGCACGCCGGAGGCCCTCAGCGACGGCAGGAGGCCAGGTGGCGAGCGACCCACAAGGCACTCCGCGACGTGTGCCCATCACTCGGCTGGTGCGCCCCACCACCTATGTAGCGGCTGCCTTTCTTGGGCTCGTGCTGCTCGGAACCGTACTGCTCTTTCTGCCCATCGCCAGGGCAGGTAATGGTGGGACCGATCTGGTCACCGCATTCTTCACGTCCGCTTCGGCAGTGACGGTAACCGGGCTCACGGTGGTCAGCACTGGAGAACACTGGTCAGGGTTCGGTGAGGCAGTGATCCTTCTGCTCATCCAGGCCGGTGGTCTCGGCATCTCGACCGGAACGGCGATCGTGGCCATCGTGGTCTTCCGGCGCCTCGGTCTGCGCGCCCGGCTCTACACCTCTACAGAGAGCGGCAACGTGGCGCTCGGTGAGGTCGGGAGCATCGTCCGAGGCGTTGCCGTCCTGACTTTCACCGTTGAGGCGGTGATTTCTCTCGTGCTCACCCTCCGGTTCTGGAAGAGCTACGACTACGACTTCGGCTCGGCGCTCTGGCACGGGGTCTTCCATGGCGTCTCGTCGTTCAACAACGCTGGTTTCACGCTCTACTCCGACAGCCTCGTTGGATTCGCCAACGACGGTCTCGTGCTGATGCCCATCTCCCTTGCCGTGATCGTCGGTGGCATCGGCGTCCCGGTCCTCTATGAGCTGAGCCGTCGACGCCGCCGACAGCTCAGCCTGCACTCCCGGGTGACGTTGTGGATGTCCGGTGGCCTGTTGCTGCTCGCTCCACTCGTTCTCGCCCTTTCGGAGTGGACCAATCCGGGGACACTCGGCGACATGGCGATCGGCGAGCGCTTACTGAACTCCTGGTTCTTGGGTGTCAACCCACGGTCAGCTGGCTTCAATGCCGTCGACTACGCCGAGATGCGGCCCGAGACATGGCTGCTGAACGACATGCTGATGTTCGTCGGTGGGGGGTCGGTCAGTACCGCCGGTGGCATCCGTGTGACCACCCTCGCTGTCCTGCTGCTCGTCGTAAGGGCCCAGGCGCGCGGAGACCGGGACGCGGCAGTGAACGGCCGACGTCTCAGCAAGGACCTGACCCAACAGGCCCTGCTGGTCATCGTCGTCTTCGCAGTCCTGACCATCGGCGGCACTCTGCTGCTCATGGCTCTGAGCGACGTCAACACCGGGCAGGCCCTCTTCGAGGTCATCTCCGCCGTGTCGACGTGCGGCCTCAGTACAGGGGTCACACCCAGCCTCGGGAATCCAGGTGAGGTGCTCCTGGCGCTGCTGATGTTCATCGGACGCGTAGGTCCGGTCACCCTCGCAACTGCATTGGCGTTGCGGCAGAGTGACACTCGCTACCGCTATCCGGAAGGACGTGTTCTCCTTGGTTAACCGCAAGCTCACCTCACCAGTTCTAGTGGTGGGACTCGGCCGATTCGGGTCGGCCGTCGCTCTCACCATGGTCGCGCGTGGACGCGAAGTGCTCGGGGTGGATGACTCCGCGGAGAGAGTTCAGCAGTTTGCCGACAGACTCACTCACGCCATGCAGCTCGACACCACCGACGAAGAGGCAATGCGTCAGATCGGAGCAGCAGAGTTCGAACAGGCGGTCGTGGCGATCGGAACGGACATCGAGTCGAGCGTCCTGACCACCGTTCTGCTGGCAGATCTGGGGGTCACCGAGATCTGGGCCAAGGCCATATCGCGCGACCATGGCCGAATACTCGAACGCATCGGGGCACATCACGTCGTGTACCCAGAGGCCGACATGGGTGAGCGTGTCGCCCACCTCGTCTCCGGCGCAATGCTCGACTACATCAAGTTCGACGACGGTTTCGCCCTCGCCAAGCTCAAGGTGACCGAACCACTCGGAGACGGGCCTCTTGGTGAGCTCGGGCTACGCGCGCGCTACGGCATAACCGTCGTCGGCTTTCGCCCCCCTGCCGGCGCCTTCACCTATGCCGACCGAGAGACGGTGATCGGTGCCGGTTCGTTGATCGCCATCGCGGGCCGCATCGACGACGTCGACAAGTTCGCCCAGGAGCTCAGTAGCCACAACTGACCCCACCACCGGCATTGACCGAACGCTCGCATTGAGTGACTTCGCCGCCCTCACGAGCGCGGCCAACTCACACGGTGTGCGTCGCGCGCCTACTCGTGACCGGACGCCAGCTCGCGACTACGGTCGCGCGCAGCTTCCAGCGCCGCCAAGAACGCCGCACGGACCTTGTGGTCCTCCATCTCGCGGATCGCGGCGATCGTGGTGCCGGCTGGAGACATGACGGCCTCACGCAGTGACTGCGCTGACTCGCCTGAGTCGCGTAGCATCACGGCGCTGCCGATGGCCGTCTGGACGATCAGGTCGTGAGCCACCGCACGCGGAAGACCGAGGAGGATCCCGGCGTCGACCATCGCCTCGACCAGATAGAAGAAGTAGGCAGGGCCACTACCCGAAAGTGCGGTGACGGCGTCCTGCTGCGACTCCGGCACGCGCAGGGTGCGCCCGACCGGCTTGAGCATGCCCTCGGTGAGCTCAAGATGCGCCTCTGTGGCGTGCGACCCGGCCGAGAGAGCGCTCATGGCCTCGTCGACGAGTACCGGGGTGTTCGACATCACCCGAACCACGGGTACGTCGACGGGGATGCGGCGCTCGATGAATGACGTCGTGATTCCGGCCGCAACCGAGACCAGCAGCTGGTCAACTGAAACGAACGCGGCGATCTCGTCAAGAAGCGTCCCCATGTCTTGCGGCTTGACGGCGATGACCACCGTGCTCGCTGACTTGACGGCCTCGGTATTCGTCGTGACCTCGACGCCATAACGCTCACGCAGGACGTCGGCGCGGCCATCGTCGTGGGTCGTCACGACGAGCCCGGACGCCGGACGCCCGGCTCGGACCATGCCGGATAACAGGGCCTCGCCCATCTTGCCGGCGCCGAGAATGGCCACTCGGTCGCTCATCGCTCGCTCCTCCGCACACGTCGAGGCAGTTCCCGACCACGTTCACCTAGCGCTCAAGAATGGCACGGACTCCGAGACTGAGGTTGGCCGGACGCTCCGCCATGCGCCGAACGAGGTAGCCGTACCACTCGGTCCCGTAGGGAACGTAGACCCGAACCTTCTCACCATCGACCAGCAGCCGACGCTGCTCGTCCCGGCGAACCCCGTAGAGCATCTGGAACTCGTAGCTGTCTGATGCCCTGTCATATCGGCGGGTCAGCGCCTCAGCGATCGAGATGAGTCGGTCGTCGTGCGTGGCGAACATCGGGTATCCACCACCAGCCAGCAAGACCTTCATGCACCGGACATAGTTGCGGTCTACGTCGGCCCGGGACTGAAGCGCGACCGACTCCGGTTCGTTGTAAGCACCCTTGCAGAGTCGGATACGTGAGCCGGCGAACGCCAAATCACGACAGTCACCCTCGGTCCTGTGCAAGTAGGCCTGCAAGACCGCACCGGTGTCGGGGAAGTTGGCGCGTAGCGCAGCCAGCGTCTCAAGCGTCAGATCGGTCGTGGTGTGATCCTCCATATCGAGGGTCACCGTCGTTCCAGCATTGGCGGCAGCGGCGCAGATCGCCATGGCGTTGTCTGTGGAGATCTCGTTCCCATCGTCGGGCAGAGCCTGACCAACGGCGGAGAGCTTGAGCGAGACCTCCGTGCCAGCTGCGAGGCCGGCATCGGCCAGCCTGGCGAGGATCCGGATGTAGGCGCCTGTCGTCTGGTCCGCCTGCTGCCTGTCGAGGGTGTCCTCGCCCAGATAGTCAAGCGTGACCGCAAACCCCTCGTCCTGCAGGTCGCTGGTGGCACGCACCGCGTCGTCGTCGGACTCACCAGCGGCGAACCGGGTGACGATGTCGCCGATCCCTGGTGCCGAGGTCACGGCATGCTTGACCGCCTCGCTGCCCGCGAGGGAGAGAAGCGTTCCGCGCACGATCACGGGCTCAGCGTACGACGGCGATCATCACGGCGTCCGGCGGCGCAGGGTTCCCGCTCCGAGCGCGAGGCCGACGGCCATGAAGAGCGCAACGATTCCCACGTTGAGCCAGAACTCAGCAGTTACCGCGCTCGACGTCATGACCTCGGTCATCGCGTCGACGGCGTAGGACATCGGGAGCAGATCTGACACCCAACGCAGGACGGTTGGCAGCTCGTCCCGCGGAACGACGATTCCACAGAGCAGCAGCTGCGGAAGGATGAGCGCCGGCATGAACTGCACGGCTTGGAACTCGGTCTTGGCGAACGCGCTGACAAAGAGCCCAAGGGCCGTGCCGAGCAGTGCATCGACGACAGCCACCACGATCAGCGCCCAGGTAGGCCCAGCAACATCAAGACCGAAGGGTCCGACCGCCAGACCTGAGACCACGAGCGCCTGGACAACACCGAGAAGGCCGAACGCCAACGCGTAGCCGAAGACGAAATCAACCTTTGCGATCGGCATTGACAGCAGGCGTTCGAGGGTTCCTGACTCGCGCTCACGCAGCGTCGCAACCGACGTCGTCAAGAACATCACGATCAGCGGGAAGATCCCGAGCAACGGCGCGCCGTACTGGTTGAAGTCCGCGGAGGAGAGCATCCACGCGAGCAGGCCCATCAGCACGCAGGGAACGACGAGGATCAACGCAACGGTGCGGTGATCGTGTTGGAGTTGCTGGACCACGCGACGCGCAGTCGCGGCTGTGCGAGCAGCCGTCATGACCCTCCCTCGACGAGTGAGAGGAAGGCCGACTCGATGTCACTGCAGCTGGTGGACGCGAGAATGGCCGCGACACTGTCGTGCGCGAGTAGTTGTCCATCGCGCAGCAGCATCAAGTCGTCGCAACGGGACGCCTCGTCCATCACGTGGCTCGATACCAGCAGCGTGAGCCCCGATGCCGCCAACTCGCCGAACATCGCCCAGAGATCGCGCCGCAACACAGGGTCGAGACCGACCGTCGGTTCGTCGAGCACCAAGACCTCGGGAGCCCCCAAGAGCGCGACCGCAAGCGAGACACGAGACCGCTCCCCACCAGAAAGACGCCCCACTCGGTCACCCTCCCGGCCGCCAAGACCCACCTCGCCGATGACCCGATCGACGTCACAGGCAGGAGCACCGAGGACACTGGCGAAGTAACCGACGTTCTGTGCCACTGTCAGGTCGGCGTAGACCGACGCATCCTGCGTCACGTAGGCGACGCGACTGCGCAGTTCAGCGCTGCCAGCGGGCATCCCGAGGACGGACACCGTGCCGCTCGCAACCTGCTGAACTCCGACGATCGAGCGGATCAGCGTGGTCTTGCCAGATCCACTCGGCCCCAAGAGACCCGTGATACGCCCAGACGCCACGTGCGCGGTCAGGCCGGGCAGGACGGCGACCCCGCCCCGAACGACGCGAAGGTCCTGGCAGACGACGGCCTGGGACTCGGCCGTCATCGACGCTTGGACTTTACGGCTGGCTTCACCACACTGCTCACAAGATTGAGCCGCGTGAACGCCAGTGCCTCAGCAAGATCATTCTCACGCTCCTCGTGCGTCGTGCAGCGACGCGTGTTGACCTCGAGGACGACGTGCCCGCTGTAGTCGATGTCAGCCAGGTGCTCCAGTAGCTCGGCGCATGGCTGCGTGCCGCGTCCCGGAACCAGGTGCTCATCCTTGGCGGCGCCCGATCCGTCCCCCAGGTGGACGTGGGCCAGCCGGTCCCTCAGCTCGCGAGCCATGGCGATGGCGTCGTCGCCAGCGACGGACGTGTGCGAGAGGTCCAAGGTGACCGAGGTGTAGTCCTCGTCAGTCGGATCGTGGTCAGGCAGGTATGCCTGGATCTCGCGGTTACGCGCTCGCCAGGGGAACATGTTCTCGACCGCGAACCGCACGTCCGTCTCATCGTTCATAGCTGCGACGCCCGCGACAAACCCCTTTGCGTACTCGCGCTGCCAGCGAAAGGGCGGATGCACCACGACCACCGATGCGCCCAGTTGTTCAGCTGTGCGCTGGGCCGTCTGCAACTTGCCCCATGGTTCGGTTCCCCAGACGCGCTGGGTGATGAGCAGACACGGGGCGTGGATCGCGACGATCGGCAGCTCGTGGTAGTCCGACAGCCGCTGAAGAGCGGACACATCCTGGCTGACGAGGTCGGTCGAGACCATGACCTCGATTCCGTCATAGCCGAGGCGCGCAGCCATCTCGAACGCCGTCGCCGTCGACTCTGGGTAGACCGAGGCTGTCGACAGTGCAACGCGAGCTCGAGGCACGTGAACAGTTTCGTCTGGGGTCGGCATCGTCACTGTCCCATCCAGTCGAGCCGCCGGAGAATCACGCCCTCGCGCAGGGCCCATGGGCAGATCTCCAGGGTGTCGGCGTCGACCGCTTCCATCACCAGCTCGGCCACGATCGCGCCGGCGAGCAGCTGAGGCGCCCGCCCCGGTGAGATCCCAGGAAGCTCGGCCCGCCGCTTGGCCGACATCCCAGACAGTCTGGGCACCCAACCAGCCAGCGCGTCGCGGTGCAGATGTCGCTCGACGTATGCGCCGGCTGAGCTGGGGGCCGCCCCCGTCAGCCGCGCCAGTTGTTTGAAGGTCTTCGAGGTACCCACCACGTGCGACGCGGTGCCGGTGACGTCGAGAACTTCGTGCTGTTCGGCGAGGAGTTGCCGAACGTGCTTGCGAAGGTGTTTCACCTCAGAGGAGGCAGGCGGGTCGCTGGCCAAGAATGCGCGGGTGAGGCGCCCGGCACCGAGCGGAAGCGAGAAGGCGGCGTCCGGCTCCTCGGTGGTTCCGATCCCCACTTCGAGCGATCCGCCCCCAATGTCCAGGACGAGCACACGGCCACTCGACCAGCCGAACCAGCGCCGAACCGCGAGAAAGGTGAGCCGGGCTTCCTCCGCCCCGGACAGGACTTCGAGGTCGACACCCGTCGCACTCCGGACCGCCCGCAGCACGTCTTCACCGTTGGAGGCTTCGCGTACGGCGGACGTCGCGAACGCGAGCATCTCTTCTGCGCCGACCTGTTCGGCGATCTTCGCCGCTTCGCCAACAAAATCGGTCAGTGCGGTCACGCCGGCCTCGTCGATGCCTCCGTCGTCACGGAGGAACTCCGCCAAGCGCAGCTCGGTCTTGTATGAGTAAGCAGACCGAGGAGCGGCGCCATAATGCGCGTCGACAATCAGCAAGTGGACCGTGTTCGACCCGACGTCGAGAACCGCGAGCCGCACTCCCTCATCCGTTCCGACCTCCATACCGCTGACGCTACCTTCACCATCGGGTCGTACGCTGACCCCGTGCCCGAAGTAAACCTCAACTTTCCGCGTGCCTGGGTCGATTTCACCGACCCTGTTGACGCCGATCAGGTCTTCCACTGCGACCTCACCTGGCTGACGAGCAACTGGATGTGCATCTTCGGGTCCGGGTGCAAGGGCATCTATGCGGATCGGCCCGACGACGGTTGCTGCACCCTCGGTGCACACTTCTCGGACAAGGCCGACGAGAAGCGCGTCAAGAAGTGGGCCAAAGAGCTTGGCCCAGACGACTGGCAGAACTACGGCACGGAAAAGATCACCGAGAAGGACGAGGACGGTGGCCGCAAGACGCGCGTCGTCGATGGCGCCTGCGTCTTCTTGAACCGCCCAGGTTTCCCCTCCGGCGCCGGGTGCTCGCTCCACAAGCTCGCGATCGACCGCGGAGTCAGCATCGTGACGACCAAGCCAGACGTCTGCTGGCAGCTCCCCATTCGGCGCACCTACCGTCACGTCGACCGTCCAGACGGCACCGAGTATCTCGAGATCATCATCGGCGAGTACGAGCGCGCAGGCTGGGGACCGGGTGGGCACGACCTCGACTGGTACTGCACCGCCAACACCGAGGCACATGTCGGCACCCAGCCGGTGTACCTCAGCAACCGCGACGAGCTCGTCGAGCTGATGGGCGAGGCCGCCTACGCTGAGCTCTGCCGGCTCTGCGAGGACCGCCTGGCTGGTGGCAACCGGCCGGCTCCGCATCCAGCCACCGTGCAGGCGGCGGCTGAGGCCGCCGCGTCCAAGGCCGCCCCCACAACCATGCCCTCTGCCGCCTCCAAACCATCCACCAAGTCCGGCGGAGCGAACTGACCGGCACCTTCCCACAAGGCATCGCGCAAGCGCTGACCCCACAGGCCGTCGGGTGTCCCTCTGGGTGCCACTTCTGAGCGTCGAGTGTGTTGGTGTGGGGGTCGAGTTTCCCTAGGTGTGACCTGGGGAAACTCAGCCCTCTTGTTCAGGAGTGTCAGACCCTGCTGGCAGAGTGCAGGACATGGACTCCTCCACTGCCAGCCCCTCCACTGCCAGCAT